>JANOLJ010000379.1:0-6284 GCA_031419715.1 Burkholderiales bacterium
CACCCCAGCCCGCGGCGCGCGCCGCGTTCAGCGCGGCGCGCGCTTCGCTCAAGGTGCCCACCTGATTCGGCTTAATGAGCGCGGTGTTGCACGCGCCAAGCTGCGCGGCATCGCGTATGCGTTGCGCTTGGGTGCAAACGAAATCGTCGGCGACGACTTGAATCTTCGGCCCGACTTCCAGCGTGAAGCGGCGCAGCGCATCCGCGTCGTCTTGCGCCAATGGGTCTTCGATGCTGACAATGGCGTAGCGGCGCAGCCAGCCGAGCAGCATGTCGGCCAGCGCGTCGGAGTCGACCTCCCTGTCCTCGCGCGCGAGCCGGTAGCGGCCACCTCTGCCAAAGTCGCTGGCGGCGATGTCCAGCGCGATCGCCACGTCCTGGCCGGGCGTGAGATGAGCGTGTTCGATCGCGCGTTGCAGAAATTCGAGCGCCTCTTCGTTCGTGTCGAACGCCGGCCACCAACCGCCCTCGTCGGCCACGCCGGCCAGGCGCCCGGCCTGGGCCATCAACACACCGGCTGATCGATAGACCTCGGCCGTCCATTCGAGCGCTTGCACATAGTCGCGCGCACCGACCGCGATCACCATGAAGTCTTGCACGTCAACGCGCCGGCCGGCGTGTGCGCCGCCGCCGAAGATCTGCACTTCGGGCAACGGCAGGCAGAGGGCGGTGCGCGCATCGGTTCGGTGATCCGCGAGGTAGCGCCACAACGGCAAGCGCAGCGACGCCGCCGCGGCGTGCGCCAGCGCCATCGACACGGCAACGATGGCGTTGCCGCCCAGGCGCCGTTTCTCTAGCGTGCCGTCGAGCGCGATCAGCAGCGCGTCGTTCGCGTCTTGTTGCGTCACATCGCGCCCTTGCAGAGCAGCGCTGATCTCGCCGTTCACCGCGGCGCACGCGCGCTGCACATCCAGGCCGCCGAATGCCGTGCCGCCGTCGCGCAGGTCCACGGCTTCGGCGCTCCCGGTCGAGGCACCCGCGGGCGCGATGGCGCGGCCGGTCGTGCCTTCGGCGAGCAGCACTTCGGCTTCCACCGTCGGCCGGCCACGCGAGTCCCACACGCGCCGGGCGTGAACCTTGCTGATGGTTTGAGTCACCGTATCTCCTGCAGCCAGCGAGCGAGCACTTGGCCCAATTGCGTGACCGGCGCGGCCAGCAGCGCGAGCGCGACGCGGCGCACCGTGTTCTTCTGCGCCTCGTCGGTGATGTACTCGACAGGCGACTTGCCGTCCACCCGCGCCAGCAGCAGCCCAGGCAGCAGGTGCGCGGCGCGGCGTTGCAGCATCGACCAGGGCGTCCAGTTCACGCCGGCAGCATAGCGCTGCACCAGTGCCTCGAAGCAAGCCGCGAACGCCGCGCTGCAAGAAGGCACCCACAGACATTTGAGCAACAGGTGGTTCAGGCAAAACGCCAGGTCGAACGCCGGGTCACCATACCAGGCGCATTCAGCGTCCAGAAACACCGGCCCGTCGGGCCCGAGCATGATGTTCTTCGGGCTCACGTCGCCATGCACCAGCGCTTCATGGGTGCTGGCCGTGGTTTGCACCAACGCATGCAAGGCGCCCGCCGCGCCCGGGTGCGCCAGCGCGGTCGCTTCGAGATAGGGCGCGAGGCGGATCGCATGAAATATCGCGTCGGTTTCGAAGCGCCGTGCGATCTCCGGCCGGCCGGCGGTGGCGGCGTGGATGCGCACCAGCCGCTCGCCCACGGCGGCGGCCGCGGCGCGGTCGGCGCGACCCTCGCGCAATTCGGCCTTCCACAGGCGGTGGCGCGACGGCTCCAGAAAATCCATGATGAACAGCCCGGCGGCTGCATCGTGCCCGCGCAGACGCGGCACCGCGGTGGCATCGACCGCGCCGGCCACCTGAATCCATGCCACCTCGAACGCATTGCGCGCCACCGGCGCTTCCCACAGCGCCACGACGCGAAGCTGCGGCAGGGCTCGCTTCACGCACACGGCGCCCTGGCGCAGATCGACGCGCCAGATGTCGGACGACACGCCTCCGGCCAGCGCCTCGCACGGCGGCACTTCGCCGGGTTCGAGCAGGCCCGCACGAGCCAATGCGGCCAGCACATCGGCGGACAAGGTGGTGCACGGCAGGGTCATGCGTAGCGGGCCGAGCGGCTGGCGCGAGAGTGAAGCGCAGTCCGATACGGCGAACAGCGGTGAGGGTCAAATTGTGACGCTGCTCGCCGGGTGCGGCGCGGGGTTGAACCCGCCACCGCAGGCAGGTGGGTCAGACCGACGCCGCGCTTTGCTCTCTGCGCGAATCTTCGAAGCACTGGCGCACGCTCTCGCCCAGGCTTCCCATCGACGCCGTTTCATCGCTCGACAGATTCGGAATGCACACGAGCGACGCGAGCCGGTCTCCCGCGGCCAGCACGCGGCCCTGCACCGAGGCCACCTCGGCAAGCCCGCCGCCAGCCACATCGGCGGCGACCCGGGTCAGGCTTTCGCTCAGTTGCCATTTGCGGGCAATGATTTCAAACAGACGATCGCGCCGCAAGCCAAGCGCCATGACGAGTGTCGGGCTGAAGCTCCAGGGCTCGTTCGACTCGACGCCGTCCAGCGAGCGCAGCACCGCCGACCAAACGGCGTTGTGCACCAGACCCATCAGATAGCCTTCAAACGGATCCTGCCCCTCGCTGCGCGCCAACGCGGCGCACAGTTGCGCCTTGTGCTGCGTGTGCTCCCAGAGCCGCTTCGCGGTGCGCGTCACCAGCTCACCGCCGCGCGCGTCGAACACGGGCCGCAGCACGCTGCGTGCGATCGCGCTTTGCAGGCCCGAATGGCCAACCAGGCGGATGGCATGACCGAGTTCAACGACGGGCTCGCCGCGCCGGTAGTGCGCGCTGTTCGAGATGCGCATCACTTCGGCGACGAGCGTCACGTCGCGCGTCACATATTCGGCCAACTGCGACGACGAACTTGCCGCATCGCGCAGGCGCGCCAGCAATTGCGGAACGACGGCTGCCGCGCGCGGCAGCACGCCCTGGTGCGCCCCGGCGTCCGAGGCGAGGTGATCAAGCACTTGCAGCGCCCGGGTCTCGCGGGCGCTGGTCTGGGCGCGCGCGGCGCCGGGTTGGTCCACCAGCCAGCATAGGAAGGCGACATCGATGTTGCTGCGCCCCCCGGCCCGCGCCTGCGCTGGCGCTGCCGGTTGCGGCGCGAGCGCTGCGGCGCGCGGCCCGGCGGGCGCGGCGGCCGAAGAAGCCTCGCTGGCGCTGGGGGTCGAAGTCGGCTTGGGGGCCGAGGTGAACAGGCGGGTGAACCAGGCTTTCATGGGGGCACATTCCTGGTGGGCCAGGACTTCGCCTTGATTTCGGCACGAAGCCTCGCGACTTGAGAGCGGCGTGCGAAGAGCTGGACGGACGCCCGGTGCGCGTGGCTAGTCGTCGTGGTCGTGGTCGTGGCTCTTGCGCGGCTTCAAGCCGATCACCGTGCCTTCGCGGCGCGGGTCGGCGCCGCCGTATTGGCGGCCGCTGCGCAGATCGATGACCACACCTTGCACGGAACCGATCGCCGCAGTGCAAGCGTTCACGCCAGCCACCGCGCCCAAGCCGAGGTGGCCGCGCCCGCGCAGTTCGCCTTGTGTGGCGATGCTGATCTTGGGCTGCTGGAAAGCCTCGACGCCTTCGCAGGAAACGGTTCCCAAGGCGCCGGTGACCGACCAGCGCGGCGCGTTGATCGCCTGCTGGATCGACATGCCGTGGTCGACGAGGTTCAGCGTCACGTTGAACACCGAGTTGATGATCGTGGCACCACCCGGCGAGCCGAATGCGGCGACGGGCTTGCGGCCCTTGAAGACGATGGCCGGCGACATCGAGCTGCGCGGCCGCTTGTTCGCCGCGACGTCGTTCGCGCCGGGGTTGCCGGTGCCGGCGTTGAACGTTGGAGCGAAGTTGAAGTCGGTGAGCTCGTTGTTCAGCAAGAAGCCGTAACCCGGCACCATGATGCCCGTGCCCCAGGTGGCCTCGATCGTCGTCGTGAAGCTCACCACGTTGCCCCATTTGTCGACCACCGAGAAGTGCGTCGTGTGTGAAGGGCGGTGCTCGTCGTCGTCGTGCTCGGGCTTGAATTTCCGGTCTCGATCGCCCTCGGTCTGGGCGTCATGGAGCAGTGGGTTGCCGGCGCCGGGCGTGGCCATGCGCAGCGTGGGGCTGATCAGCGCCGAGCGCGTGGCCACGTACTCGGGATGCAGCAGGCCACGCTTGGGCACGGGCACGAAGTCTTCGTCGCCCATCCACACCGCGCGGTCGGCGAAGGCCAGGCGCATCGCTTCCGTCATCACGTGCAGCGTATTGGGCGCGCCGAAGCCAAAGCCTTGCGCCGCGTCGCCGATCGGAAAGCGCTCCAGCATCAGCAACATCTGGCCCACGGTGAGGCCACCGGAAGACGGTGGCGACATCGCCGCGACGCGCCAGCCGCGGTAGTTAGCGCTCACCGGTTTGCGGATCACCACGTTGTAGTTGGCCAGGTCTTGCAGCGTCATGCGGCCCACACCTTCGCTCGCCGTGGCCGTGCGGCTGCGTTGCTGTGCGTCGATGATCGCCCGCGCGATTTCCCCCCTGTAGAACACGTCTGGGCCTTGTTGCGCGATCAGGCGAAGCGCTCTGGCCAGATCGGGCTGGAGCAACAGATCGCCTTCTTTCAGCGCCACGCCGCCCGGGCAAAACACCGCGGCTGTCTCGGGCTGAAGCGTATTGCGCCCGCCCACGCCACAGGCAATGTTCGCGGCGAGGAATCGATTGATCCGAAACCCCTGCTCCGCCACCGCAGTGGCGGGCGCGACCGCGTCACGCAGTTTGATCGTGCCGTAGCGCCGCAAGGCCGTGTCCACCGCCGCCAGCGTGCCCGGCACGCCCACCGCCAGGCCGCTGGTGGAGGCGGTGGCGAATGGCAGCGCGGCACCAGAAGCCGCGAGAAACTGCCCGGGCGTCGCCGCGGCAGGCGCCTTCTCACGCCCGTCGATCGCGAACGTGCGTTTGTGTTTCGCCAGATGCACCATCATGAAGCCGCCCCCGCCGATGCCGGAGAACTGCGGCTCCACCACGTTCAGCATGAACTGGATCGCCGCCGCGGCGTCGATGGCGTTGCCGCCACGCGCCAGCACGTCGGCGCCGGCCTTGGCGGCGAGCGGGTGCGATACCGACACCACGCCTTTGCGATAGGCCACGCCGTCCCATGCGGGGGCGGGCGGCACCACCTCGGCGGTAGCCGGCAACACGATCCCTGGTGGCGTGCCGGGCGTCTTGACGGAGTCGTGGGCGAACGACGCGAAAGCCGAGGCGCCCGCGAGCGCCAGGAGCGTCAGGCGAAAACCGCGGTGCGGCGCGACGCAGGTCGAGGGTTGCATGGTTGTGGGTCTCCAGTCGAGGGTTTGATGGTGTACCGGCACATGGCGGGTGGAATCCGCCATCGGGTCGCATCATGTTGGCATGCAAGTTCGGCGCCACGCATCGGGAAAGCTCCTGAGGCAGGGCGGGTTGATTGCGCGGACACTGCACGGTCGCGCGTCGGCGAAAGGCCACCCACCCGCGAACGGCCACCCACCCGCGCCAGCCGCCACACGCGCCACCCGCGCCACACTCTCCACCCGCACCAGCCCGACGGCCCGCCAGCGAAAGCCCCACGATGAACGATCCCTACGCCGCCCTGCCATCAGGCAGCTATTCCTTCACCGCGCAAGAGCGCATCCTGCACGGCGTGCCAGCCGGCGCGGCGGTGGCTGCGGAAGCGCGTCGGCTGGGTGCGAAACGCGTCTTCATCATTTCCGGCCGCTCGCTCGCCGCGCTTACCGACGGGCCCTTGCAGCGCGTGATCAGCGCGCTGGGCGCAAGCCACGCCGGCAGTTACAGCGCCGTGCGCGCGCACAGCCCGCGCGAAGACGTGATCGCCGCGGCGAACGCGGCGCGCGAACGCGGTGCCGACCTGTTGCTCGGCGTGGGCGGCGGCTCGGCGATCGACGCGGCCAAGGCAGTACAGATGTGCCTGTGGCTCGGGCTGCGCACGCCGGCCGAGATGGAACCGTACCGCGAAGGCGCACCGGCCGAGGTCGCGCGCCCGATCGAAGCGCCTGCCGATGCGACACGCATGCTGGCGCTGTCCACCACACTTTCGGCGTCCGAATTCACCGGCATGTGCGGCATCACCGACAGCGCAACCCACGCCAAACAACGCTTTTCGCACCGCCTGATGGTGCCGCGCAGCGCCGTGCTCGACCCGGCCGCGACGCTGCCCACACCGCACGACCTGCTGTTCTCCACCGCGATCCGCTCCGTCGA
>JANOLJ010000380.1:0-13006 GCA_031419715.1 Burkholderiales bacterium
TGGCCTTGCGGCCGGGGTCGGCGCCAGCGAGCAAGGCCAGCCTGAATGCGCCGACCTCGAGCACCTGCCACATCAGGCCACGCTGGCCCAACTCCAGCGTGCCCCAGTCGCGCGTGCGGTAGCTGAGCGTGAGGTCCGGCCCGGCGAGCATGCGGCGATTCGGGCTGCCTTCGTAGGTGGGCAGGCTCACCGCGTTGATTCCGACGCTGCCGCTCAGACCGAGGGGCGGCTCCTGCGGGCCGGTCTGCGCGCGTGCCGCAAGCGGCAGCGCCGCGACTGACGCGAGCAGTGCGCAGAAGGTTGAAGCGCGCAGCCCCGGCCTCGGACAGGTCGGCAGCTTTGCGAACGAGGCGATCGATGAGTGCTGAAAACGAAGCAGTTGACGGTTCATTTGACGATTCGAGTGGTTGGGGAGCGGCGCACTGTAGGCAGCCTCACCTTTGGCAATGCCCAGGTTCGATGCCCTAAGCTGCCAAGCCAATCCATCCGACATCGGGACCCATGAACGCCTTGTTCCAGCCCGTCTTCCAAGCCTCGATCGCACGCCGCATCGGCGTGGTGCTGCTGCTCGCCTGCGCGCTGGTGTGGGCGGCGGTCTATCTGGTCGGGCGCTCCGACCAGTTCAAGGCCAACGTGGGCGGTTTCGATCGAGAATTGCGCGCCGTGGCCATGGCGGCGGCACAGGCCGCCGCGGGACAGGGCGAGCCGCGAGAAGTTGCATTGGCCCTCACCGGGCTGGACGCCTACATCGCGGCGCAGGACAGCGTGCATGGCGCGCCGCGAGGCTTCTTCGCCTTTCGCGTCTTCGACGCCGAAGGCCGTGTCGTGGCGAGTGGCGGCACGGGGCTCGAGCAATGGCCGCAGGCCGATGCGCGCTCGGGCTTCTATGCACACAGCGCGGGCGGTCAGTCCTACCGCATGCACCGCAGCGCCAGCGCCGACGGCCGCTACCGCATCGAAGTCGCGCAGTCGCAGGCAAGCCGACAAGCGGTTTTCGACGAGGTCATGTTCAGCTACGAAGGTTTGCAGCCTTTGCTGCTGGGTTTTCCGCTGTTGCTGCTGCCGGTCTGGCTGGCGGTACACACCGGCTTGTCGCCGCTGCGGCGTCTCTCAGTGGAATTGGCGTCGCGCCACCCGGCTGACCTGACGGCGATTCGCGCGCCGCTCGTCTACCGCGAACTCGCCCCGCTGGCGCGCGAACTCAACGGCGCACTCTCACGCTTGGCCACGATGCTGCAGCGTGAACGCGACTTTCTCGCCGACGCGGCGCACCAGTTGCGCACGCCGCTCGCACTGATAGGCGCGCAGTGCGACACCTTGCAGCAGGCCCAGTCGGATGTGGAGCGCGCAGCCGCCTTGCGGCGCCTGCAAGGCGGCCTGCTGCGCGCCGGGCGCCTGGTGAACCAACTGCTGGCGCTGGCCCGCCTGGAAGCCGACGTTGAAGACACGCCGACGGACATCGACCTCGCCGACGTGGCGCGCGACGGCCTGGCGGCGCACGCCGGTCCGGCGCGGGCGCTGGGCATCGAGCTCAGTTACGTCGGCCCCGACAACTTGAAACGCAATTGTCCCGGCCACGCCTTCGAGGCCATCGTCGACAACCTGGTGGGCAACTCCGTGCGCTACGGGCAACCCGGCGGGCAAGTTCAGTTGCGCCTGAGCGAATCGGAGCTCGGCGTGGTGCAACTCCAAGTCAGCGACGACGGTCCCGGCATCGCACCGAGCGAACGCGCCCACATCTTCGAGCGCTTTCGCCGAGGCGCGGACGTGAGCGCCTCGGGCTCCGGGCTCGGCCTGGCGATCGTCAAGGCCACCGCGCGCCAGCTCGGCGCGCGCCTCGAACTCGCGCCAGGCTTGGGTGGCGACGGCGTGGCCTTCATCGTCACTTGGCCGGACTCGACGCGCGACGCGCACGACGCTCGGCCTGCACTCGCGGCTCGCAGACACGGATGAAGAAAGTCTGCATCGTCGGCGCGTCCGGCAAACTCGGCCGCTACATGGTGCGGCATGCGCTCGACCGCGGCTACGAAGTGGTCGGCATGTGCCGCGAACGCAGCGTGGCCCCCCAATCTCTCGAATGCTGCGCATCGCCGACATCGACGACCAGGTTCGGGCCTGCCGCCGCATCTTCGACAGCGCGACGCGCTGGACCGTGGTGCGCGGCAGCGACCTCGAAGAAGGCCCGAGCCAGGGCCTGCCGGTGTGGAGCCGGCATGTGGGCGATGCGATCCTGGCGAGCAACCGCACTCGGCGCGTCGACTTCGCACTGTTCATGGTTGACGCGCTGACCCGGGACGAACTCGTCCACGAAGCGCCGGCCATCGTCGGTTGCCGCACGCCGTCGGCTCTCATCGCCGCGCACCAACCGCGCACGCCAGCGGTGTAGCCTTCTGCCGATCAGTCAAGTCGTGGTCGCGCTGGTAGAGCCGCAGGAACCTGCCGGACCTCAGCGCCGCGTCAACCGCGTCCAGGTCGCGATAGTCCTCCTTGATCTCGGCGCCGATCGCATCGGCGATGTGGCGCAGGATGTCGGAGACGCCGCGATTCACCGAGTCGCTCATCTTCGGCACGACCCGCATCCCGCGCGTCACCAGCCAGTCGAAGGTTCGCGAGCCCACGTCCATCACCAGGGTCTTGCGCTGCATCGTTTCCATCTTGCCGCTGTGCGCAGCGTACCAGAAGAGGGCACCCTGCGGCTGGGGGACGACGAGCGCTCTCTTGACCACGATCTTGCGCTTCCTGCCCACCTCGAAGGTGCCGGTCATCGCCTTCTGCAACGCCGCCCGCTTGGCGAGGAACTGCGCGACCGGCAGGCCGACGACGAGCAGGTCGACGGTCTCGACCTTCATGTAGTGCAAGGCGCCAACGGTGAATGCGCGGTACTCCGGCGTCTGCGTGTAGCCGTCGTGAAGCTGGTGCGAGCGGAACCGGTCGGCTGCCAACTCCACGTCCGGCCCGACCTCGTAGAACAGGCCGTCGACCGGGACCTGGACGGTCCGGCGTTTCCCGCCCATCGAGTCGGCCGCCTCGTCGGTGTGGCCAAAGAACGCGAGCGAGGCGAAGTGGGCGCAGTCGACCTTGCCGTTTGCGGAGGCCGTGACGAACTTCGTGTTGCCGAAGCCGACGTCGATGGCTTTGACGATTGCGTTCATGTCACCCCTTTGCGCGAATTGCTTTCGATGCGGCGAGGATCGACAAACGGGCGACTATGGGCAGACGCAAATCCAACCCGAACGGCACCGGGAAGTGGGCTCTGCATGTCTTCAAGGGACTCGCAGGGGCCCCGCGCGGGCCAGATGCGTTGGGCGAACTCGTCGACGCGTGCGTGTTCGGCGCCCGAACGAGCCCCGAAGCGGGGTACATCGTGATCGAGGGCGACGTGCTTTGAGGTGCGCGCACGCGCAAGCAGAGCGCCCACCGAGTCTCGATCAAAAACCAGAAGTCGACATTTCTCGCTGTCAACCCGCGTGGTTCCTCGCGAAGGCTGTATTTCAAAGACTATCGGGCACTAATCCATCGCGTTTGAATGTCAACGCAACCACACCGAAAGATCAACGCATTTCTCGTTCCCGCGTCCCCACCCGATGAATGGCCGCCCTGGCTCGAGCGGCCGCGACTTGGAGAGCCTCATGTCTACGGAGAAGAAATCAGCAACGAAGTCCCCGCGGCCCGAATCGAACGGCCTGTCGACCGCCAACGCCCATCCGGTGCGGCCGACGGCAGGTGCACCGACCGACCCCGACGTCATCCTTGCATCCCTGCCCATCGGCACGCCCGACTACCTGCGAGTGCTCGGCGCGATCCTGAAGAAGTTCAATCATTTTCACAGCACCACGCACAAGGGCGCGTCGTTCAAGACCATGCTCGACCGGCAGCGGCTGTACGCGAGCTTCTTCCGCAAGCTGCGCCACCACACGCCGTACCACAACCTCGACCCGCGGCAACTCGCCAACCGCCACATCGAAGCCATGGTGGAACGCTGGGTCTCGCGCGGCCTGGCCACCGCGACGATCCACAACTACCTGAGTTTTCTGCGCAGCTACGGCGGCTGGATTGGCAAGGCGGGCATGGTGCGCGAGCCGCAGTACTACGTCGGCACCGAATCGCCGCACGCGCATCGCAGCCAGGTAGCGACTTTCGACCACAGCTGGATCGCAAAGAACATCGACATCGACGCCAAGATCGCCGAGGTCTCGGCGTTCGACCCCTGGGTGGGGCTGCAACTGGAGTTGTGCGCCAGGTTCGGCGTGCGGCCCAAGGAGGCAAGGCACTTTCGCCCGCACGGTGCGGTGATCCCGCGCGCCGCCGCGATTGCGCGCGACGCCGATGCGTTCGCCGAACACGACACGTTCCTGCACATCAGCCACGGCACCAAGGGCGGCCGGCCGCGCGATGTGCCGATCACGAGCGACTTGCAGCGCGACTTGCTGGCACGCGTGACCGAAGCCGTCGCCTCCGGCTTGTACGTCGGGCGGCCCGGCTACACCAGCACCCAGAACTCAACGCGCTTCTACTACGTCATCCGCAAGTTCGGCATCTCGAAGGATCAGCTCGGTGTGGTTGCGCATGGGCTGCGGCATCAGAATGTCAACGACGCGTTTCAAGGCGACACCGGCTGCGCGTCGCCTGTGCGCGGCGCAACGGCACGCCCTCCCGACGACGACCAAGCTCGCCGGCGCGCGGCACGCCTGCTCGGCCACAACCGGCCTCGCGTCGTTTCTTGCTACATCGGGTCGAATGCGAACCTCGCACTCGCTGAGCTCGACTCACCGATTGCCGGCGCCGGCGAGCCGACGGCGTGAAGTGGTTGCGCTCCGACGCTCGGCCCTGGATTCGGGACTATCCTCGCGGCTTCGACCACTTGGGAATGAACACCTTCATGGCTACGAAGAAGACCGGCCCTACCCTCGCGACACTGAATGCGCAGATCGCCAAATTGCAGGCACAGGCAGGCGCGCTGCGCGCCAAGGAGGTTGCCGAGGTCGTCGCGCGAATCCAAGAGGCGATTGAGCACTACGGCTTGACGGCGGCAGACCTAGGCCTCGACGGTACGCAATCGAAGGCCGCCAAGGTTGCAGGCGGCACCGCAGCCCAGAAATCGAAGGGGAAGGCTGCCAGCAAGAAGCCCGCCAGGAAAATCAAGTTCGCAGACGGGCAAGGCAACACCTGGGGTGGCATGGGCAAGCGGCCCGACTGGTTCAAGGCGGCACTTGTGGCCGGCAAGAAGCCGGAGGATCTGCTGGCTAGGACTGCTGGCTGATCGTCGCTGAACGGGCCACAACGGCTCGGCAGCGACACGCCGTTCGACGACGGCACCAGCGGTCAGACCGTCTGTTCGAAGCGCCGCTTTGTTGCGCCGATCCAGCGACGGCGCCGAACCGCCTGAGCAAAAGTAGAGCGCGATCTCGCCGTTCGCCGATTCGATGCGCCAGCGCGCTCGACCACGCACCCAGTTTCGTATCACAGGTCGGGCCGACCTCGGCCTCCGACATCCCAGGCGTCACCCAGGTAATGCTTGCCGGACAGTTCCCGGCCATCAGCAATTTCCCTCCGGTGGACGGTGTAGCCGTCGTCGTGCGGCTGGCGGTACACGTCGCCAGCTAAATCGGTTGTGTCATGGCTCATAGGGTCGGCTCGAAGAGTGAGGCGCACAAGCGATCCGCAAGGGACAGCATCTCCCGCCGAACTTGGATTTCAACCCCTGACGCGCCGGGATCCATCAGCGACAACGGCGCTTAATCGACAGGCACATCTCTCCCGTTGACGACGTCCACCGAGTAGGCCGACGCGCACCGGCGACAAGCAAGGAACATCGATGGGCGACCTGCCCGACCATGACTTCCCCAGCAGCGAATCGGTCGTCGACTGCGCGGGCGGCCTCCGCCACTTCGAGTCTCGAAGTTCGGAACCTGCCAAACCACCGTCGGCAACGGCGACATAGGGAGCGTTGGACCCAAGCGCTCGAACGTCCGCTGAAGTCGGATCGCGATCGTTCGAACCCTCAGCCTGAATGCGCCAGATCGACCCTGACCGGCCGCTGGTCCAGCGCGAGCCAACGCCCGCTCTGGTCGACAGCGTGATGCCTCATCAACGCCAAATACCAGCCGTTGGCTGAGCCGGTCGGTGTATCCAAATTCAGCGCGCTGGAGCCAGACCGAACTCGCCGTGCCGGGGTCAACGGCCACCGGCACAGTTGGCCTGAGGGCCGGAATACGAACCCGATGGCAAGATGCGCCGTGGAGACGAGGCAAACAACGGGAGAAAACTTTGAGCACATACGAGGTCGTCACGGCCATCACCGAAATTGCACGCCTAAACAATGTGCTTGGCCAGCAGCTCCGAAGGAAGTTCCGCTTCAAGACGACGCGCGAAATCACGTATCCCTCCAATCACCACACCGGGACGGTGTTTTTCGAGTCCGCGTCAGGAACCAACGTTCGAGCGTGGTCGCCGAACACCGAGCCGAACAAGCTTGTGAACTTCATGCTCGCTGGCGACCCCGAGGCTACCGATTGGATGCAAATTGACGTCCAGCTGAACTTCCCTGCGAAAACCTACAACCGCATGATGGCGGGCGCGTTTGTGACCGACGAGCACGGCGACACGTTCATTGCTCATCGAGGCAAGCTCACCAAGGGAAAGTCTGGTCTCAAGAAAGCGAAGGTCTTCCGCGAATTTGCCTCTCGAACAATTGAGGCCAGCGACGACAAGCTGACCTCTAAGCTGATTTTGATTTCGGCGTTGGACGACTCTGCGCTTCCAGACCGCCTCTGGGAGTTCGCCATAGAGGCCCGCGAGGTTGCTACGCGGATTGGACTCGAGGGTGACGACGAACCGGAAGAAGCGCCTGGCCCCAACAGGGGTACGACTGGAGGAAAGACCGGCGGCAAGAAGCCGGGAGGCAAGTCGAAGGACCCTCGCCCGAACAGCGACCCTTTGCTGAAACTGCGGGCTTACTTTGATGAGTACGCCGGCGAAGGCAGTCATAAGGGCCACGGCGGTGGGAAACGCACGGTCGAGCATGGCGACATCGTCAAGGCGCTCGAAGCTCTTGTTGGAACAGTAGCCACCAGCCAGAAGGCCCAAGCAATCGACTTGGCCATCGTTGATCAGACCGCGGTCCACCTCTATGAGGTGAAGACGTCCGCCCGTACGCCTGACGTGTACACGGGGGTCGGTCAGATGCTCATTCATGGCGAGTGCATTCACGAGCTCTTGGGCTTAGCTGTGACGCGGTACCTTGTGCTTCCTGAGAGGCCTCGGGATAGTCATGGCCGTCATCTGTACCGAAAGGCCGGAATCACGGTTATCACGTTCGAGAAGCAAGGAGCCGGGTACCACTTCAGCGGGTTGCCCTGACAAACGCTTGGGGTGTCGCCCACATCGACTCCCTCTATTAGGGGGTTGGGCGAGACCCTGACCAAGCCTTGCGCTGCCAGCAGTGCGTTGGACATCGCCTGCTGCGTCACCGGGATTCGCGCCTTGTGCCACTTGCTCGTGCTGCTGACACTTCCCGGTTACCAGAAACGTTGAACGCCCGTTGGCGGGATCTCAGTGGTCATTGGCGCCGACCGGTCGAGCACCCGCTTGTGGCCGAATACGGCCGGCCATCGGCGCCCCACCACCTGCGTCCGCCCATCGACAGGTCGAGCAGGTGTGCGGTGCGCGCGCGGCGCGCCGACAACAGAACCCGAACGTCGGCAACGGCGACGTTGCTGACGCTCGACTCGCGTGGACGGACGTCGGAATTCGCCGCACAGCGGACTCTGGCGGCGCCAACCTCAAGGTCCGCGTCGCGGTATTACGTGCAGTTCGCAGTTATGAGCAGCGCGACACCGGCAGTGCCGCCATCGTCTCGATCATCACACGGCGGCGACATTGAATCGATCGCACAGCGCGTCGAGCTGCCGCCCCGCCAAGCGGACAGCGCTGAGCTTGAGCAGCGCGGACCGATCGAAAATTGCGTAGGCGACGCCCTTGTTCATCTGCCGCGACACGTAGCGCACGCCGTCCCAGCGCGGGCTCGCGTCGTGAATCGCCTGGGCCCAGCGCTGCGGAATGGTGTAGTCGTTGGTTGCGCAGATGTCGTTGTTGAGCCCGAGCGCCTTCAGAGCCGCACCAGTCAGGTCCGCCAGTACCAGCGTCTTGCGCCGTTCGCGCTGGAAACGAACGACCCATCGCTGGGTCAGCTCGGTGATGGGCACTTCGTAGCGGCCGCCGACGAAGCGGCCGGCCTCATGGATCACGCTTTCCGCGAATGCAACCGCAATCGAGTTGCCCGCATAGCAGACGCCGAAGCCACCGTCGCGTTCGGGTTGCGGGTCGTCGAAGCGGTCACGCCGGCCGACCAGTACGGCTCCGTGGCAGGGTTGCGGCTCAGTCGGATCAGCGAGGAGACATCGACTCGGACGGGCCGCAGCCGGCGCTCGAAGGTTCCGGGCTCAGGCAGCCGCAGCGGCACGCGCGGCCCCACGCTCGCGCGCCCAGGCGGTGGCCAAGCGCTCGACCCTGGCCACAGGCGTGCCGCCCTCCAGAGCGCCAGTCACGCTCTTCCCGGCCAGCGCGCCGTGATCGCGCAGCCAGAACATCAGCTTCTCGCTCGTGTCAATATCGCCAAGCGCTCGGCACACCCTGGCCACGGTTTCGCGATCCAGGGAAAGGAACGGCTGCGCGTAATACAGCCGGTTCCCGATCTTCACCGCGAAGACTTCGCCTCGCTCTGCTGCCGGCGCCAGCGCCTGGCGCGTCAGCCCCCAGGCTTGCGCGAGCTGCTCGCCCGGAACGACGAGGCCATCCTTGATCCATTGCACGCGAGCCGCCTCGCCGCGCGCGGTGGCGCCAACAAGGCCAGCAGCCCCCAAGTCGGCCGCCGTCGTGGCTGGTTGCGCTGTATGCGCCGAGCGCCGGCGGCTTGATGGAAGCTCCTGAAGGTTCAGGGCCTGCTTGCGAAATGCCGAGCGCATGCTCCCAAGATCACGGCTGAGGCGGCCCACGGTGGCCTCCAACTGGTCGATGCGGCGAAGCAAGACGGGGGTGCTGCGATCGGTGCTCATAAGACCAGTATAGGAAAACTGGGCAACTGAAGAAACTACAGATAGCGCAGCAAATGGCAGTGGCTTCGCCTCGCGACCCGTCTCGGTGACCTACCGCGGCGCCGAGATTGCAGCACTGATACCGCCCGCAACGCAATCATTGCGCCTCGCGCGGACACATGAGCATGCGACAGGTGTCGGCGGACCTGTCGCAAATGATCGCGAACTGGCAGACTCACCAAGCTTCCTGTCGGCGTTCGTGCTGGCACAGCCTTCACCCCGAGCCGTCTTCGGTTCTGGCTGAGGTTCCGGGTGTTCACGCACTCGGCGTTAGCGGTCGTGACCCGCACTCGAATCGGCCAATCTGGCACCGGCCAATCTGGCCATGTCGCGCAAGCGATGAATCTCTTTCTTCGAAGCCATCGCTCGTGAGAGCGAGAACTGTTGGCCACCGGCGCAAGTCGGCAGCCTGAATCCCGGGGACGCAAGTCCTGAATGTGCGAGAGACCCACTGCTTCGGCATGGGTCTTCTCGCCGATCCATGGGCCCGCCGCTCGGTGGTGCCTTCAACCCGCATGGGGAACACGCGTTTCTCCATCCGGGGACGTGGTGTGCCCCTTTTGCTCACGCAAAGGAGAACGACCATGTCGTCGATCACGTCTCGTCACGTCGCATGCCGCCTGCTCGGCGGCTCTGGCCGGCCGCAGCTCGTCGCGGCGCCGGTGCGCAAGCTCCCCGCCTTGTGCGCACCGTTCAGCCGGATTCCGGTCGATGTGGCCACCGCTTGTCGGGGAAGGT
Organism: Burkholderiales bacterium; assembly: GCA_031419715.1. GTDB lineage: Bacteria > Pseudomonadota > Gammaproteobacteria > Burkholderiales > Burkholderiaceae_C > JAEMQF01. Next base: position 9,831 of record JANOLJ010000380.1, read on the forward strand.
TCGTCTCCGCGAATTTCAGTGGAGCAAACCATGTCTGAAGCCTTCGACATTGCACTGCCATCGCGGCAGTTTGGCACCACGCTGAACCGCATGGCGGTTGAAGAGGACCGTGCATGGGCGCTGTTGTACGCAAGCGTTAGCCGAGCTTCCACCGCCGAGGAAGTGGTCAAGCAGCTCGATGCCGACGCCCAAGCCCGGCAAAGCCACCTGGCGCTGTACCTGCGCGCCAGGACGACGCTGCGAGAGCAGAAGGCCGCTGAAATGCGCAATCAGCGCATCGGCGCCGCTGTGCAATGTGTACTGCGCTCGGCCGTGACGTTGCTGATCATCGGCCCTGTCCGCCTGCTTCGTTCGGTGCTGTCATCCGGCAGCGGCGTCGCAGTGGGGATGTTGGCCTCGGCCAGCACGCAATCGGCAAAGGATCGCGTTCGCACCTCGAAGAAGGCGCCCGCGTTCGCAAGAACCGAAGAGCGTTTTGCACCGTCACCGCACTGGCCGATGTAGTCGTCCAGGTCGGCATGCGCAGCGAATACGCAGGCCGCTTCTTCGGGGCGCAGCCCGCCTATGAAACCCAACCGGGGACACCGCCCCCGTTGGGGCGACCGGTGTTCCCCATTCGAACCGGAGAACATCATGAACCTGACTCTGCTCGACCGCGAGCAACTGGAAAACATCCTGCTCGACCCACCCCGGGTCGAGGCACAACCCCTCCAATGCTCCGACTGCATCACGCTCGACTGCTTGCCCTGCGGGCCAGCCGAGCGCACCACCCGCATCCGGCATGTGCTCGCCGCCGCGCACGAATTGCTGGTGCGCGTGGCGAACACGGCCTTGATCGGCCGCTCGGTGCTCAGCAGCCCGGCCCTGGTGAAGGACTACTTCAAGGTCCATTTCGCCGGGACCGAGCGCGAGACCTTCGTCGTGATCTTCCTGGACGCGCAGATGCGCGTCATCGCGAGCGAGGAACTGTTTGCCGGCACCCTGGCGCAGACGAGTGTCTATCCGCGCGAAGTCGTCAAGCGCGCGCTGCACCACAACGCGGGCGCGGCGATCTTCGGGCATCCGCACCCGAGCGGCCTGGCGGAGCCTTCGCGCGCCGACGAGTTCCTGACGCAGACTTTGAAATCTGCGCTTGCCCTCATTGACGTTCGCGTCGTCGATCACATCGTGGTTGCTGGCTCGTCGTGCGTCAGCTTCGCGGAAAGAGGCCTCGTGTGACGACAAATAGTCGTCTTCTCGAGCGCGCCCTCGTGGCGCGCTTTTCTTTTCGTTGGCGGAAACGTTTCGTCGTCCCCACGTTTCGGTATCCTGTGGTCATGGCAGTGCCCGCAGTGCGCAAGATTTCCGAGACGATCATCGACTTCGGCGATCCGCTCTTCCAGCAGTTCCTCGTCGATGAACCGTACGAGGTGATCCGCTCGACCTTCGAGATCGTCATCATGATCTGGAACGCCCACGTGATGGCGATGCCGCGTTGGGGAAAGCCGCGATTTCTCGCCGATCTGCACAAGCGCACCGAGGATCCGCAAATGCCAGCCCAGTTCGCCCAGGCGTTCGAGTTGCTTTCGCAGCGGCGCGCACAGCGCTTTGCGAGCGACGCTCGTGCCGTGGGCGAGTGGAGCGTCGTTCAGGTCTCCGGTCAATGGCGCTTGCGCTGCGACGCACGCGCGCCCGACGCTGCGGCCTGACTGACGACCTCATTCGTCGGCTCGGCAGGCGAGCCCGGCCCCGTTGTCAGAGGACCGGCGTCAAACTTCGTTGCCGAGGATCGCGGCAATGTCCTGGCGTTCACCGAGCAACCTCACGACATCGAGGTGATCGTCACGTTCGAAGTAGCACCACAGCAGCGGAAACTTAGTGACGCGCCACGTCCGTAGATCGGGGATGTCCAGGATTTTGCCGAGGGTCGGCGAACCGATGCCGGGTTCGAGTTCGATCCGGTCCAGCGCCGCATTTGTTGCGGTGACGAGGCGCACGGCGACTTTGCTGCCGGCGTGCCCACGGCAATAGCGAACCTCAGCTTCGCGGTCGCGCCGTGCCTGGGGGCGAAGAATGGCCGGTTTCAATCGATCTCGCCGCGGGCGATGGCGAGCAGTTTCTTGTCATCCGCCTTGGTGCGCGGGCGACCCGCTCCCGACGCAAGCCCTTGCCCGATCAAGTCGCGCAGGCGCTGCCTGGCTTGCTCTTCCTGGTCCTTGCGAACCAGGTCGCGGATGTACTCGCTCGTATTGCCGTAATTGCCGGCGGACACACGGGCGTCAATGTAGTCGCGCATCGATTCCGGCAGGGCGAAGCTCATGGTTTGACGGCTCATGACCGGCATCTTGAACCGCTTGACAATAGTTGTCAACACCCGCCGACACCCTCTGTGCCGATCACCGTGCATGCAATGCCTCGTCTGTCAGCGCGAGCGCGTCCAGATCGATCACCCCGTCGGCCATCGCTGTAAGCTCGGGCGTCCTGCGAGACGAAACATTGGCGCTCGTAGCTGCCCAGGCGGGTCGCCTTGACGCCGGCGTTTCGTATTTTTCGTTCTTATGCTCCAATAACGAAATGCCGACTTCGCACGCGACCCCCTCATGACCAAACCCCAAACTGCCCTGAAATCCGATCCACTCGGCCAACTCGCCAGCGGCCTGGCCTCGCGTTTGGCCCGCAAGAAGGCAATCGATTCCCGCGCCATTCTTCGGGCGCTGCATGAAACGCTCGACGGCGCCGACGAGGCTTCGCGCAATGCGCGCCTGTCCGCCCAACTGCATTTGGCAAGCGTCGCCGACAGCCTGATGGGTGCGCGTGCGCCGACCCGCGGCGACCGCATGCTCTCGACGGTCGAGGCCGCCGAGATCATGGCGTGCTCGCGCCCCTATGTCGCCATGCTGATCGACAGCGGCAAGTTGGCCGGCGCAACCAAGACGTCAGGTGGCCACCGCAAAGTGTCTCTGGCCTCGGTCGAGGCTTGGCTCGCTTCGCGCGAGCCCTCCTCGGACAAGGACTATCGAGAGGCCGGCAAGGCTGCGGGCATCTACGGCGTCGATGAGGCCGTCGTCATGAAGGCCGCGCGGCGCGAGCCCTTGCGCACACGTGGCTGACCATCCGCTGTCGACAGGGGGCTTCTCCCTCGCGGTGCTGGACGCCTGTGCGCTCTTGCCGCCGCGGCTGTCGGACGTTCTCTTCGA
>JANOLJ010000381.1:0-29244 GCA_031419715.1 Burkholderiales bacterium
AGAACCGAGGCTTGTGCACTCGTCAGCGCGGCGACTTGGGCCGTGCCTAGGGCGTTGAAGTCGTCCGTCGTCAGCCCAGCGACCTGGGCCGTCGTCAGTGCTGCGACTTGGGCTGTCGTGAGCGTAGCAACTTGGTCGGAAGTCAGCGCCGCCAACTGATCGCTCGACAGGCTGCGCAGCGCGGTGCTGTTCAAGGCTCGCAGGTCCGCACTTTCCAACGCACCGATCTGGTCGGTCGTGAAGGATCCCACCTGCGTCGTGCCCATCGCGGCGTACTGCGCCGTTCCAAGCGCACGCAGGTCGTCACTCGTCAGGTTCGAAATCTGGCCGGCGGTCAGCGCATTCACCTGCGCGGTGGTGAGTGCGGCGAACTGCGAGGTCACCAAGGCGTTCAAGTCGTCGCTCAACAGGCTCGATACCTGAGCCGTCGTCAACGCGGCGACTTGTACGGTGCTCAACGCACCCATGCTGTCGGAGCCGAGGGCTGCGATCTGATCTGTGCTCCAGGCACGCAGCGCGGCTGAACTCAGCGCGCGCAAATCGGCCGACTCGACCACGCCGATCTGGTCGGTCGTCAAGGCCGTGGCCTGCGCCGTCGTCAGCGCGGCCACCTGCGCCGTGACCAAGGCTTTGAAGTCATCTGTCGTCAGGCCCGCGACCTGAGTGGTGGTCAGCGATGCCACCTGGCCCGTGGTCAGCGCACCCACCTGGTTCGAGTTGAGGGCGGCCAACTGGTCGCTGCTCAGGGCACGCAGCGCCGCGGAATTGATGGCGCGCAGGTCGCCGGTTTCGAACGCGCCGATGTGGTCGGTGCTCAGCGCCGAGACACTGGCCGATGGAATCACCGCGACTTGCGCCGAGGTCAACGCGGCGATCTGCGCCGTGCTGAACGCCGCCCAGTCCTGCGTCGTCAGGCCCGCGATGGTGGCGGTGGACAAGCCCGCAATGATGGCGGTGGACAGATTCGGAATGATGGAGGCCATGGGGTATTCCTTGTGCTCGATATTCAGCAGATCCGGTCAACGCCAGCGCGACGATCCGATGCGGATCGCTGCTCACTGCTCGCGGCTTGAACGGGTAATTTCATGTGGGTGTCGGCAAGGCTCGAACGCGCACCGCAAGGCGGGAAGCCTTGCCGATTGCGATCCACCTTTGCGGTTCACTCGGGATATCGGACCTGACCAACTCGACTTAAGCTGGAATTGCGCGGCCGGTCCCCGCCAGTTCGTGACTTGCGCGCTGACCGCGATCGATCAGCGCGGAACAAATTCCGTCACGCCTTAGGTGCGCACCGCTTCCAGATGATCGGGCGCCTGGCCATTGATTGCGCGATCCCACATGCGCTGGTACAGGCCCTCAAGTTCACGTATGAACGCCGCCCCTTGGAACAATGGGCAAGACCCCGCCTGGGCGGCGAGGTGTTCGCGCAGTTGCGTCCGGCGCGCCGCGTCGTTCGCCAGGGCCAGCACCGTCTCCCGGTAGCCTGATGCGTCAGCGCACGCCAACTTGGGCAAACCCACGGCGCCAAGAATGCTCGCCGCGACGCGCTGCGCGAACGTGCGGCCCCGCAGGCTCACCACCGGCACGCCGACCCACAGCGCTTCGCTGGCCGTGGTGTGGGCATTGCAAGGCCAGGCGTCCAAATAGAGGTCGGCCTCGGCCAGACGGCTCAAGTGCTGGTTCAACGGCAGCACCGGCGAGAAGAGCAGTCGGTCCGGCGCCAGCCCGCGTTCGGCGGCGGCTTTTTGCAAGGCTTGCCTGACGTTGCGGTTCCATTCCAGCAGCCACAGGCAGGCGTCGGGCAGGTCGTGCAGCAAGGCACACCATGTGTCGAACACTTCAGCCGAGATCTTGTACGACTGGTGAAACGCGCACAGCAGCAGCTTGCCCTGCGGCAGGCCCCAATGCGCGCGGCCGGCGCGCACCGGGCGCTCGCGCTGCGAATCGTTGGGCTGGTAGCATAGAGGGAGCTGGGCGATCTTTTCGCTGAAGTCAGCCGCATCGGCCAGCGGCGTCACGACCGGGTCACCGACGATGTAGTCGATGCAACGCCCGCCCGAGGTGCCGGGGAAACCCAGCCAACTGACCTGAAGTGGCGCGCAGCGGTGCGCGAGCACGGGCAGCAGGGTGTCGTGCGTCGCGCCTTTCAGATCCACCAGGATGTCGATGTGGGACTCGCGTATGCGCCGCGCCATCGCGGCGAAGCCCTGGCCACGCAGGTCCACGAAGTGTTCGCACGCGCCGCGCATGCGCGCGCGCATCGCGCTTGAATCGTCTGGCCCGGTGGAGAACAGCGTGACTTCAAAACGCTCGCGGTCGTGCGCCTCAAATGCCTGCACCACGAGTTGCGAGGTCGCGTGCTGGTGAAAGTCGGCCGACAAATACGCCACGCGCAGCCGGCCTTCTTGAGCAAATGTGGCTCTGCCACTTTGCTCAATCCCCACGGGGGACGGGCGCCGCAAGGCGCCGTCCTTGGGACCCACACGCTCACGCGCCACGGTGCGCGGCAAGGCGACGACGCTGCGCTCGATGTGCAGCATGTGGTGCCGCGCCACTTTCAGCTGCTCTTGCGGGTCGTCGCCCAGCACCGCGTGCACAAAGGGCGCGGCCTCCAGCGGCGCGTCGGCAGGCGCGGCGAGGAGGCGCTGGCGCAAGTCGTCGAAGGCCTGGTCTGCTTCACTCCAGCGGCAGGCCTCGCGCTCGTAAAACACCATCTGCCCGCGTGCCGCCAGATCGCTGCTGCCCACGCCCAGCGCCACCGCGGTGCGCACGCACTCGGCGGCTTCGGCCTTCATGCCCAGATCCTTGAACGACATGCCCAGGCGGAAGTGCGACAAGGCGTCGTCCATCTTCAACGCCAGCGCGCCGAGAAAACCGCGGATCGCTTCGTCGTGCCGATGGCAGCGCTGCAGCGCCACGGCGAGCGACGCCATATGCGGGTGGTCGCGCGCCACGTCTTGCGGCAGCGTGCCCAAGCTCTCGACCGCGTCTTCCGGGCGCCCAAGGTTGAGCAGCGCGTGCGCTTCAAGCGTGTGCGTCAGCGCCGTGCGCGGTTCGCGGGCGCGCAAGGCCTTGGCGCGCTGCGCAGCGTCTGCCGAGCGATCGGCCTTGATCAGCGCATGGATCGCCGCCAGCGCATAGGCACTGTCGGCGCACAGCCGGGCCGCCTGCTCGAACGCCTGCACGGCGCCGCGCCAGTCATTGCGTTGCGCATGCTGTTGGCCGGCGAGCCAATGGCGATAGGCGCGGGCGTGGTCGGCGGCGGAGCGCGGCGTGGTCGGGACCGAGGGGTGAGGCAGTTCGAGGGCCATGCGGGGCGGCCGGCGAACAGCGCCGCGTTGGGGTGCGGCAGTGTCGGCACGGCAAAGTGGCGGCAGCGCCCAGCCTAGGGCAATGCGCCGGGGCAGAAGCTCGAAATATCGGCAGCGCGGCCTGTCAGTTCGCTCTTTGCTGCCGCGACCTGGCGCATCTGCCGCGCCTGGCCCTCCCAGTGGCGCGCCTGGTCCGCTTGACCCAGGCTGGCGTGGAACACGGCCAGGTTGTGCGCTGCCAGGTAGCTGCCGCGGCCATGCACCGTGTCGGGCAGGTGCGGTTGCTCGCCGATGGCGATGGCGCGTTGCCAACTCGCTTCAATTTGCGGCAGCAGCGTTGCCGCATGGCGCGGCGTGTGGCTCGCGCAATCGAGCAATACATCGCCGAGCGCAAAGTAGAAGTCGGGCGAAGTGGGCCAGTTCATCTGTTCGTCAGCGGCCAATGCAAGCGCCGCGTCGAACTCGCCCAGGCGCTTGAGCGTGAACATCAAGCGCACCACCAGGTCGTGGCGCCACGCTGCGCCCGAGTGCGCCGCGGCATAGGCGCTTTGGTAGTGCGGCCGCGCCTGGGCAAACCGCGAGTTCACTTCCAGCTCCTTGCCGAGCTGGTAGTTCCAATAGGCGTCGCCGGGTTGGTCTGCGAGAGCGAGTTCGAGCAGCTTGCGGTTGCGCCCGGCCTTGGCGGCCTGTTGCGCGCCAAGATAGCCGTCGTGGCCGATCTCCAATTGAATGCGCTGGCGCGGCAGGTTCGAGTCGGGCTGTTCGTGGATGCGCCCACTGTATTGAACGCCGCGCGGCAAGAGGCGTGGCAACCAACTCCGCGCCTGCGTTGCGCCATGGTCGATCAGGCTGGCCACATTCACCTGGCCGATGAAGCCACCCGCCGCGCCGCGCAGTTCAGCCAGCGCTTCGCCTCCGCTGACCAGCCATTCGTCGGCATCGAGCACGAGCCGCCACGGCGCCTGGGTGAGTGCCAAGGCCGCATTGCGCGCCGCCGCAAAGTCGTCTATCCATTTGAAGTGATGCACCGTGGCGCCGCAACGCTGTGCAATCGCCACCGTGGCGTCGCGCGAACCGGTGTCGAGCACCCACATCTCGTCAACCCACGGGCGCGCGCTGTCCAGGCACCTTTGTATACAGCGCGCCTCGTCGCGCGCGATCATCACGAGGGCGATGCGCGGCGCGTCTGGTGCGCCTGGCGCGTCTGGCAGGCGCGCCGACGCCACCGGTTCAACGGGTACTTTCATAGGCCCCGATGGCAACACTACAGTGGCCGCGCAAAGCGCCGATAAGGTGGGCACTATGCCTTTTTATTCGACGACCGGACCTCTTGACATCTTTGGTGCATTTTTCACAGGCGCCAAAGTTTCTGCTCAAGTCAAGAGCCGGTCGTTCCGATAAAGAAAGCAACGCACCTGGGAAACCGGGCTCGTGGTCCGGTGAGCCGGGCAGGAGTCACACTAACTGTAAGGAGCCCCTACCGTGGCAATGACCATCAATACCAACGTCGTTTCGCTGAACGCGCAACGCAATTTGTCGAACTCGAAGACGTCGCTCGCCACTTCCATGGAGCGCCTGTCCTCGGGCCTGCGAGTCAACTCTGCCAAGGACGACGCCGCCGGCATGGCGATCGCCGACCGCATGAACGCGCAGATTCGCGGCATCAACGTCGCGATCCGCAACGCCAACGACGGCATCTCGATCGCCCAGACCGCCGAAGGCGCGCTTTCGACGATGACCGACGCGCTGCAACGCATGCGTGAACTCGCGATTCAGGCACAAAACGGCTCGAACGGCACGACCGACCGCGCCAACATGAACACGGAGTATCTGCAACTCTCCGAGGAAATCACGCGCATCGCCGCGCAGACCAAGTTCAACGGCGTGGCCATCGTCGGTGCCGGCGCCGGCGCGAATGTGTTCCAGATCGGCCCGAACAACGGCGACACGCTGACGGTGACGACAAACATCGTGACCACGGTGGGCGGCGACCTGACGACTTCAGCCAACGCCTCGACCGCCGTGGCCGCGCTCGACGCACAGTTGGATGTGATCAACACCGATCGCGCCACCTACGGCGCGGCGATGAGCCGGCTCTCGTTTGCGATCAACAATTTGCAGATCACCGGTGAGAACCAATCCGCTGCCCGAGGCCGCATCATCGATGCCGACTTCGCTGCGGAAACCGCCAACCTGTCGCGAGCCCAGATCATGCAACAGGCCGGCAGTGCAATGGTGGCGCAAGCCAATCAGTTGCCCAACCAGGTGCTGGCACTGCTGCGATAAACCGCGCAGACCTCGGGCCCGCCACGGTGCCCGGAAACAAATCCGCCGAAGCCGCCCTTTACGGGCGGCTTTTCCATTTCGCGCAGCGTTCCGCGGCTTTTCCATTTCGCGCAGCGCTCCGCGGCTTTTTCATTCGGCGCAGCGTTCCCGCCAGCGAACTAAGCTCGGTTCGCGGCCCTTATCGAGCGATCCGCCGCATTGCCAGTGCTCAAGAATCCACCCAGCAGACCCGAGCCAAGTTCGGTCTGACCCGACCGGCACGAGCGCCGGGAGCCAAGTGGAACCTCAAGGAGTGCCGGCATGGCCCAGACCATCAATACCAACATCGTTTCGCTGAACGCGCAGCGCAACCTCACCACCTCGAAAACATCGCTCGCCACATCGATGGAGCGCCTGTCCTCGGGCCTGCGCGTCAACTCGTCGCGTGACGACGCCGCCGGCCTGGCGATCGCCGACCGCATGAATGCGCAGATTCGCGGCATCAATGTCGCGATTCGCAATGCCAACGACGGCATCTCGCTCGCGCAAACCGCCGAAGGCGCGCTGTCCACCGTCACCGACGCGCTGCAACGCATGCGCGAGTTGGCGATTCAGGCATTGAACGGCTCCAACGGAACTTCCGACCGCGCGAAACTCGACGCCGAGTATCAACAACTCTCCGCGGAAATTCAGCGCATCGCCGACCAGACCAAGTTCAACGGCGTGGCCATCGTTGGCCTGGGCGCCGGGCCGCAGAGCTTCCAGGTCGGGCCGAACAATGGCGACACCTTGACGATGACGACGGTGGCCGTGACCGCGGTCACGGGTGGCATCACCGACACGACCCTAGCCTCGACCGCGCTGAGCGACATCGACGTCGCCCTGGACACGGTGAACACGGACCGCGCGACCTATGGCGCGGCGATGAGCCGCTTCGCATTTGCCATCGCCAACCTGCAAGTCACCGGCGAAAACCAGTCGGCCGCGCGCGGCCGCATCATGGACGCCGACTACGCCGCGGAAACCGCGAACATGGCACGAGCGAACATTCTTCAGCAGGCCGGCACGGCGATGGTGGCGCAGGCCAATCAATTGCCGCAGCAAGTGCTGCAGTTGCTGCGCGGCTGATCCGGCTGACGGCCTCTTTCTCGGAGGCATTCCCGCACGGCCAGGTCGTCCCATCCCTCAAGTCCCGCCCCGAACTGCCGAAAGGCGGATGACGACAAAGGATCACTCCCATGGCCACCATCTCTTCACCCGGCGTCGGCAGCGGGTTGGACGTGAACAGCATCATCACGCAGTTGGTGGCTGTCGAACGCGTGCCACTGACCAAGCTCGAATCGCAGGCGAAAGCGTTAGAGACCAAACTCTCGACTTACGGCAAGGTCAAGTCCGCGATCTCGACGCTGCGCGACGCCGCCGCCGCGCTGACGCGCAGCGAGACCTGGAGCCGCACCACCGGCACCACGAGCGATGCCGGCGCGGTGGGGGTGACCACCAGCGCCGACACGAAGGCCGGCAACTACTCCATCCAGGTGAACCAGCTCGCCGCCGCGCAATCCAATGCGACCGGCGTGTTCGCCTCCGCCGCGACAGCGCAGTTCGAGGGCAGCTTGAACATCCAGCTCGGCACCTGGGGCGCCGGGCAAAGCAGCTTCACGCCCAAGGTGGGCGCGACGGCGATCAACATCACGGTGGGCCCACCGGCCGAGTCTCTGGCGCAATTGCGCGACAAGATCAACGCCTCGGGTGCCGGCGTCATTGCCTCGGTGCTGACCGATGCCAGTGGTGCGCGCCTGGTGCTGCGCTCCAGCTCGCCGGGCGTCTCGAACGCATTTCGCATCACCACGGGCGATGGTGACGGCAACAACAGCGACGGCCTGGGCCTGTCGGCGCTCGCCTTCGACCCTTCGGCGGGCATCCTGACGATGGCGCAGGCGCTCGCCGCGTCGAATGCGTCCGCGACCTTGAACAACCTGCCCATCGAATCGGAAAGCAATACGCTGACCAACGTACTCGACGGCATGACGCTCACGCTGAACCGCGTGACGACGAGCCCGGTATTGCTCAGCGCCGCGCTGGACGCACCGGCCTTGCGCAAGTCGGTCGACGCGTTCGTGACGGCCTACAACGACCTCAACAAATTGATGGCGGACCAGACCAAGCTCGACACCAGCAAGAGCGGCAACACCTTGCAGGGCGACAGCGCGGCGGTGGCGATCCGCAGCCAGATGCGCCAGTTGCTCGGCGCGACGAGCAGCGCGTCGTCGACGTTTACGCGTTTATCCGAGGCAGGTTTTGACGTGCAGCGCGACGGCTCGATCACGCTCAACGAGACGAAGATCGCCAGCGCGTTGGCCAATCCGGTCGAGGCACGCAAACTGTTCGGCAATGTCGACACATTGGTCAGCGCGAACAACGGCATCGCGACGCAGATCCGCACGATGGCGGACCGCCTGCTCGGCAGCGACGGCACGATCTTCACGCGCAGCGAAGGCCTGCGCCGCAACATCGACCTGAACCGCGACCGCCAGGAGCGCATGGAAGACCGCATCGCCCAGGTCGAAAAGCGCCTGCGTGCCCAATACACGGCGCTGGACCGGCAGATGGCGCAACTCAACAGCCTGTCGGGTTACATCACGCAACAGTTGACGGTGTTCAACAACAGCGGATCGAACTAGAAGCGTTTGCCCCCCGATTGGTCCGCTTCGAGCCAATCCGGCGGCTCAAGTCTGGAAACAGCGCGTCGATATCCAAGTCACAGCAACACTTCCAGATCACCCCACCGTCATGCAAGCGACTCCTGTTCGCTCGAACAAGCCCGATGCGTACGCCAGTGCCTACCGGCACGTCGGCATCGAAACCGGTGTTTCCGCGGCATCACCGCACCAGCTCGTGAGCATGCTGTTCGACGGGGTGCAAGACTCGATCGCCCAGGCACGCGGCGCGATTCGTGCCGGCGACATCGCGACCAAGGGTCGTGCCATCGCCCGGGCGATGCGCATCGTTGACGAAGGCCTGCACGGCGCGCTCAACGCCCAGGCGGGCGGCACGCTGGCGCGCGATTTGCACGATCTGTACCACTACGTCACGCTGCGTCTGACGCACGCCAACCTGAACAACGACGATGCGGCGCTGGCCGAGTGCGCAAAGCTGATCGAGCCGGTGCGCAGCGCCTGGCGCACGATCGGCCCGCAAGTCCAGCAATCCGCCGCCCAACCATGAACCCCAGCGCCGCCATGCCGCTCGACCCACCCCTGCCCGCCTCGTTGCTGAACTACTACGAGGCCATCGAGCAGGCCAGTCAGGACATGCTCCAGGCGGCTCGCGACGGCAATTGGGACCGTGTCGTCAAGCTCGAAGGCGCCTGCGCCTTGCTGATCTCGCACCTCAAGCATGCGGCCGCGAAGAAGGCGCTGGCCCCCGACGAGGCGCAACTCAAGTCGCGCATCATGCAGCGCATTCTGATCAACGACGCCGAAATCCGCCAACTCGCCGAGCCCTGGCTCGACGACCTCGACCGCCTGCTCGCCGGGCGCAACCGCACGGTGCACTGAGTAGGCACGCCCCGCGCCCACCCTTAGCCAAGACGCAAGTCCCCGCACCATGGATACGCTGCCAATGTCGCTTGATTCGCTGGCCGCCGCGCACGGTGGCCTGCACGACTTTCGCATGACCTCGGCAGTGGAGATACGCGCCATGCTGAACCGCGTCTGCTCGGCCGGCGCGCTGTTGAACCTGAACGGCAGCGACGGCACGACCTGGGACGTCAAGCCCTGGGTCATCGACTCGGCGCGCTCGGCGATGAGCATGGCGTTCGACGGCGACAAGGAAGACCCGAAGCTGCAACGCGTGCTCCAGTGCGTCCAGGTCACTGCCGTGGGCGTGATCGACGACGTGAAGATCCAGTTCGACGTGCAGGGCCTGGTGCTCGTGCAAGGCGCCAGCTCATCGGCACTGCGCTGCGCCGTGCCGCGCGAGCTGTACCGCTTTCAGCGCCGCGAAAACTTCCGCGTGCGCCCTCCCGTGCGCAACGCGCCGGCCGCGCGCATCACGCACCCGGGCCTGCCCGCGCTGCTGCGCATCATCGATGTCAGCGCCGGCGGCTGCGCGCTGTTTCTGCCGCACGACGCCCCGCCCATCGAAGCCGGCACGGTACTCGTGGGCGCGGTGCTCGACCTGGAAGTCAACGTGCGCATCCAGACCGATTTGCGCGTGCAGCACATCTCCTCCCTCAGCGCCAGCGCCGCCGGGCAAAAGCTCGGCTGCCAGTTCGTCAACCCGAACAGCAGCTCGCTGCGCAACTTGCAGCACTACATCGCGCAGACGCAGAAGCGGGCACGGTTGGTGGCGAGTTGAGGTTGGGTGGTGCGGGCCAGCCTTAGGCTCGCCTCGGAGTTCCCCTTCGATCCCAAAAGTCCGCGGCACCATGCTGTGCTTGAACGCCTGAGGCCTACAACTGCGCCAAGAAGTCCCCTACGTGCGTGCCCTGCAAATCATCGGCGTGCATGCGCAAAGACGTTGACATAGAGCAGCAAAGTCTCTTCGTTCCTTGATCGGTTGAGCATCGGCCGATTCCTGTTCACTATCGACGACCGCAGCTACCTTGCACCCGAATCGCAAGACCTCCGGGAGTTCCTGTTCCACGGAGCCGTTGATCATTGAACTCCCTCCTGGCGGAAGAATCACTGTTTGGCGATCCTTCTTGTAGAGCCGGAGCAAGTGCTGGAATGTTCGAACGTCGGTGGGCCCTTCCACGAGCAAGATGCCGTCCCAACCCACGTCCAAAAGGGCCGCAATTCCGAGCGAACCTAGAAACTCGGCATAGCGTGGTGTTCTCTCAAACGCTCTGACCAAGGACACCTTGTCACTTGCCTGGACCGAGAAGCACCTGTCAGCGTTCGAACGCGCGAGACCCATTGAGTGGGTGGCAATCACAATCCCGTGCTCTGCGTGGCTCGCCAAACTCGTCAGAAAGTCTGCCTGCAACCCAGGGTGTAGGTGTGTTTCAGGTTCATCAATCGCGATGTTCGGCGTCTTAGTCGCGCTCGCGAACCTCGGTGTACTATCTGCCCATGCAGCTCGCTACAGGCACCGTCGTAGGGGGAAAGGTCGTCGTGGAGGGCGAACCCCTCCCCGAGGGAGCGGTGGTCACCATTCTTGCCCGAGAAGCGGACGAAACCTTTGAGATTCCCCTCGAGCTTGAAGATGATCTCATTGAATCTCTTGCCCAGGCAGACCGTGGCGAAACACTTACCGCTGACGCCCTTCTCAAACGCCTACGCAAGATCGTTTGAATGAAGTGTTCGAAGTCGAGGTAACGCTTCGCGCCGCCGCACAGATCGAACTTGCCGCAGCATGGTGGGAAGAAAACAGGCTCGCAGCTCCAGGCGCCATCGTCGATGATTTCGCAGAAGCAAAGCTGCTGCTCTCGCGCCAGCCCGGCATTGGCGCCAGGTCGAGCACTGCGAAGTTCCCAGACCTACGTCGCCTGTTCCTATCGCGAGTCCGATACCACATCTACTACAGAATCAGGCCAGGCAAAGTGGTCGTCCTGGCGTTTTGGCATTCCAGTCGCGGGAAGGGGCCATTGTCCTGAGCAATGAAGACGCCGAACCCTTCGTTCCAGCCGACGCACTCCGGCCTGCGGCCTGCGCGCGCGGCTGAACTCAACCGAATGATGGACTCCCGATCAGTGCGTTTCCAAGGGACACGATCCACTGCGTCATCCCAGCCCCAAGCTCCAGCAATTTATAGGGTCGCCCGTCGATGATGACTTGGAGCGTCTTGAGTTCATTCGATGCGGTGATCTCAACAGTGCGGGCACCGATCAGCCGCCGAACGTGCTCGGTGACCCGCTGAATCGCCCGATTCAGCGCCTTGTTTCCGCCGGTTTTCCAGGTATGCCATTGCCCAATGAATCCAGTACCGAGCTGAAGGTCATAGTGAACACCGGAACCTTCATTGATCGCATTGCGAAATGCGCCGACAAAATGGACACCTTCAATAGCCTCAAGAAATGCCAACATCTGCTTTGTTTGCACACGGTGGCCACTTCGTAGAACGATGACGTCCGCCTCCATACCCGCAATCTGTTCCGATCCATCATGCAACGGGAGCAGTTCTCGGCCGACCGTCGCAGTGAAGCGGAGCCCGCCGCCCGCCTACGGCTTTGCTTGCGCCAATCGTTGCAGCGAGCAGAGTGAGCAGGCAGCTACGCGACCCGATACTCGGCAAGCCACGCACGCACCAGGCTCTGTGCCTTCGCCCGCGCTGCCTGAGGCAGAAAAGAATGCCCTGCCGCCGCCGCCATCATTTCCCCAAGCTCAACCGGCCTGAGGCCGGCCTCGCGCACCAACCGCAGCGCCTCACCGGTGTGGGTGATACAGGAAATCAACCGGTTGTCGGTGTGAAAACTCAGGCTCACGCCAGCGCGCCACAGCGGCTTGATCTGGTGCAGTGCGACCGACCCCGCCGCGCCGGTGTGCACGTTGCTCGTGGGGCAGACCTCAAGGTGCGCGCCGCTGGCCTGGACGGATTCGACCAGATGACCCAGCGCCGGATTGCCAATCGCGTCCGCCAGGCGCACGCCATGCCCGATGCGTCGTGCTCCCGCCTGCGCGGCTTCGAGTACGCGCTCGGCGCCGTCGGCCTCGCCGGCATGCAGCGTCAGCGGCAGGCCGGCGTCGCGCGCCAGCGCCAGCGCGCGAGCGTGTTCGCTCACCGGGTGGCCGAGTTCGGCGCCGGCCAGGTCGAAGCCGATCACGCCACGGCCGTGCCAACGGATCGCCAGGCGCACGGCACGTTCGGTTTCCGAAGGCGGCAGTTCACGCATCGAACAGACGATCAGGCCGCTGGGCAGCGCGCTGCGTGACAAGCCTTCGAGCAACGCTTCCACCGCCGCATCACCACTCACACCATGCGCTTCGAACAGCAGCGGCGCGATGCGGAATTCGGCGAGCACGGCACCATCGGCGCGGGCGTCTTCGGCGGCTTCGAATGCGACGCGCGCCAGCCCTTGCGGCGTGGCCATCGCGGCCACGGTGAGGGCGAAGCCTTGCAGATACGCCGCCAGGCTGCCGGCGTGCGCCTGGCGCTGGAACCAGGCTTCGACGCCCGCCCGGTCGCGAGCCGGCGGCACCAGGCCACGCGCATGGAGCAGTTCGATCAGGGTTGCCACACGCAACCCGCCGTCAAGGTGGTCGTGCAGCACCACCTTGGGCATGGCGCGCAGCGTGGGCCACAGCGCATCGGCGGGGTCGAGGTCGGCGTCGTGCATCGCGCCGGATCGTAGTGCACCCCCGGGCTGCCCCGGGGGCGCAAGTGGCGCGGGTCTTGCTATCCTGCCGTCACCCCCAGCTCTTGAGGCTCAACACCATGAAACGCGTTCACCTCTCCCTGCGCCGCATCATTGCCACGGTTTTCGCGCTCGGTGCCTCCGCCGCGGCCGCGCAGCCCGCGATCGTCTACGACATGGGCGGCAAGTTCGACAAGTCGTTCAACGAGGCGGCGTACAACGGCGCGGAGCGCTGGAAAAAGGAAACCGGCAAGGCCTACATGGACTTCGAGATCGCCAACGAGGCGCAGCGCGAGCAGGCGATGCGGCGCATGGCTGAGCGCGGCGCGAACCCGGTGATCGGCGTCGGTTTCTCGCAGGGCTCGTCGATCGAAAAGGTGGCGAAGGAATTTCCGAAGCTCTCATTCGTCATCATCGACTCGGTCGTGAAGCTGCCGAACGTCGAGTCGATCGTGTTCAAGGAGCATGAAGGCAGCTTCCTGGTCGGCATGATGGCGGCGATGGCCAGCAAGAGCGGCAAGGTCGGCTTCGTCGGCGGCATGGACATCCCCCTGATCCGCAAGTTCCAGTGCGGCTACGAGCAGGGCGCGAAGTTCGCCAACCCCAAAGTCGAGGTGAGCGCCACCATGACGGGCACGACGCCCGCCGCCTGGAGCGACCCGGCGCGTGGCGGCGAACTCGCGAAAGCGCAGTTCGCGCGCGGCGTCGATGTCGTGTTCGCCGCGGCCGGCGGCACCGGCAGCGGTGTGTACCAGGCGGCAAAAGACGCCGGCAAACTCGCCATTGGAGTGGACAGCAACCAGAACCACCTGCAGCCCGGCACCATGCTCACGTCGATGGTCAAGCGCGTCGACAACGCGATCTACAACAGCGCGAAGAAGAGCACGCCGGGCGTGACGGCGCTGGGGCTAAAGGAAGGCGGCGTCGATTACGCGCTCGATCAGCACAACGCGAAGCTGGTGAGTGCCGAGATGAAGACCAAGGTAGACGCGGCGAAGGCCGACATCATTGCCGGCAAGATCAAGGTCTCTGACTACATGGTAGACAACGCCTGCAGATATTGACCCCCCCGAAGCACCTCACGGCGCTCCCCATGGCCCCGCGGGGGCCACCTCGTGGCCCAGGGGGCGCCGCCTGCGGACCGGCGGAGCCGGATCCGCAGCGTCTGCTTGAGCGGCACGTCCCAGCCGTTCTGATGTCGGGCATCCACAAACGCTTCGGCGCGGTTCAGGCGAATCGTGATGTCAATCTGACGGTCAACGCCGGCACGGTGCACGGCATCGTCGGCGAGAACGGTGCGGGCAAGAGCACATTGATGGCCGTGCTGTATGGGTTTTACCGGGCCGACAGCGGCAGCATCCGGATCGACGGCCAGGCCGCGCGCATCGACAACTCGAAAGACGCGATCGCGCTGGGCATCGGCATGGTGCACCAGCACTTCATGCTGGTCGAAACCTTCAGCGCGCTCGACAACATCTTGCTCGGCGCAGAGGGTCATTGGCGGCTGCACGACGCGCGCCAGCAACTGCGCGCCAGGCTCGACGCGCTGATGCACGACACCGGCCTGCATGTGCGGCTCGATGCGGCCGTCGAAGACCTGCCAGTGGGCGAGCGCCAGCGCCTGGAAATCCTCAAGGCCCTCGTGCGCGGCGCGCGCATCCTGATCCTCGATGAGCCCACCGCCGTGCTCACGCCGCAGGAAACCGAGCAACTCTTCGCCACGCTGCGGCGCCTGCGCGAGCGCGGCACGACAGTGCTGCTGATCACGCACAAGCTCAAGGAAATCATGGCGCTGTGCGACACAGTCACCGTGATGCGCGGTGGCGCGGTCGTGCTCGACTGCGCGATTGCCGATACCAGTGTCGATGCACTCGCGCAGGCGATGGTCGGCCGGCGCGTGCAGACCGGGCGCGCCGCGGATGCGGGTGTCGCGCCTGCCGGTGACGCGCATGCCGGCGCCACGCTGCTCGAAGCGCGCCACCTGCACTGGCGCGACGCCCTCGGCGTGGCGCGCCTCACCGATGTATCGCTGACCTTGCGCGCGGGTGAAATCGTTGGCGTCGCCGGCGTGTCGGGCAACGGCCAGAGCGAGTTGCTCGACGCCCTCGCTGGCTTGCTGGTGCCGCGGCAAGGCGAGCTGGTCATCGGCAGGCGAAGCTACACGCCGCCACACTGGCTTGCCCCCGACAGCGCGCGCGAACTCGGCATCGCCCATGTTCCGGAAGACCGGCACCGGCGCGGACTGGTGCTGCCGTTTCCCGCCTGGGAGTCCGCCGTGCTCGGCTACCAGGCGCTTGCACGCTATGGTCGCCACGGCCTGATGGACCCGCGCGCGATGCACGCTGACACCACAGCGATGATGGCTACCTACGACGTGCGCCCGCCGAACCCAGAGCTGCGCTGCGCCAAGTTCTCAGGCGGCAACCAGCAAAAACTCGTGCTCGCGCGCGAGGCGCTGCCGAATCCAAAGATCCTGCTCGTCGGCCAGCCGACGCGCGGCGTGGACATCGGCGCCATCGAGTTCATCCACGCCCGCCTGCGCGAGATGCGCGACGCGGGCGGCGCCGTGCTCGTGGTGAGTTCGGAGCTGGACGAGATCCTCGCGCTGTCGGATCGCGTGCTCGTGATGTGCGGCGGGCGCATCACCGGCGAACTGCCGGTCGCGCAGTGCAGCGAAGGCGAGTTGGGGCGACTGATGAGTGGCGCGCAGGTGGAGAAGGCGGCCGCATGAGCCAACCCCTGGACATGCCGCGCTGGCTCGACCTGTTCGTGCTGCCCGTGTTCAACCTGATGCTGGCGCTGCTCGCCTGCGGTGTCGTCGTGCTCATCGTCGGCCAGAGCCCGGCCGACGTGCTGGCCTTGCTCATCAAGGGCGCGTTCGGCAGCCGCCTCGGCCTGAGCTACACGCTGTACTACGCCACCACCTTCGTCTTCACCGGCCTGGCGGTGGCGGTGGCGTACCACGCCGGGCTGTTCAACATCGGCGGCGAAGGCCAGGCGATGCTCGGCGGCCTGGGCACCGCGCTGGCCGCGCTCGCGCTCGGCGACCGCTTCCCGGCGTGGATCGTGCTGCCGGCGATGCTCGCCGCGGCCATGCTCGCGGGCCTGGCCTGGGCTGCCGTGCCCGCGGTGCTGCAGGCCTGGCGCGGCAGTCACGTCGTGATCACGACGATCATGTTCAATTTCATCGCGTCGGCCCTGCTCGCCTTCCTGCTCATCGACGTGTTGAAGGAGCCCGGCAACATGAACCTGGAGAGCCGCGCCTTCGGCCCCGGCGCACAACTGCCCGGCGTGCACCAGGCGCTGGCGTGGCTGGGCATCGCATGGCCGCGCTCGCCACTCAACCTGAGCGTGCTGCTCGCCGCGGCCGCCGCCATGGCCGTGCATGTGTTGCTGTTCAAGACCAAGGCCGGCTATGCGCTGCGCGCGGTGGGCCACGCACCCGAGGCCGCGCGTTACGCCGGCATTTCGCCGCGCGCGCAGATCGTGCGCGCGATGACGATCTCCGGCGCGCTGGCCGGGCTCGTGGGCATCAACGAAGTGGCGGGCGTGCACGGGCGCCTGCTGCTCGAATACGTGGTGGGGGCGGGATTCGCCGGCATCGCGGTGTCGCTCATCGGGCGCAATCATCCGGTGGGCATCGTGCTCGCGGCGCTGCTGTTCGGCGCGCTCTACCAGGGCGGCGCCGAGCTCGCGTTCGAGATCCCCGGCTTCAGCCGCGACATGGTCTACACGCTGCAGGGGCTGGTGGTGTTGTTCTGCGGCGCAATGGCGCAAGTCGCCGCGCCGACGTTCGCGCGCGCCTGGGGTGCGTGGCAACGCAGGCGCGAATTTCATGCGTGAAGCTGCCGACGCGCGTCGCACCCTGTCCGCGCGGCAGAGCGGGCTTGGCACCCTCTCCGTCCGAGAGAGCGTGGGGGTGAGGGCCATGACCCACCCATCCACTGAACCGGGCCGCGCATGGACGAAGTGAGCATCGCCACCCTGCTCGCCTCGACGCTGCGCGTCAGCACGCCGCTGATTCTGTGCGCGCTGGCCGGCACCTTGGCCGAGCGCTCCGGCGTCATCGACCTGGGCTTGGAAGGCAAGATGCTGCTCAGCGCATTCGCCGCGGGAACCGTGGGCGCGCTCACCGGCTCGTTGGGGCTGGCGCTGCTCGTGGCCGTGGCCGTGGGCCTGGGCCTGTCGATGCTGCACGGCTACGCCTGCGTGAGCCACAGCGGCGACCAGGTCGTGATGGGCATGGCGATCACGATGACTGCGGCCGGCCTCACCGTGGTGCTGGGCATCGCCTGGTTCAAACAAGGCGGGCAGACGCCCCCGCTGCCCGATGCCGTGCGCCTTGCGGGCCTGTTCACCGACGCCGCCGCCGCGCTGCGCGACGTTCCATGGATCGGCCCGCTGCTTGCGCTGGGCCTGCTCGGCCACAACGCCTTCGTCTACCTGAGTCTGGCCCTGGTCCCGGCCCTGTGGTGGCTGCTGTTTCGCACACGCTTCGGCCTGCGCCTGCGCGCCGCCGGTGAAAACCCGGCGATGGTGGACGCCGCCGGCGTGTCCATCCTCAAACTGCGCTACGCCGCGCTCGCCGGCAACGGCGTGCTCGCCGCGCTGGCCGGCGCCTACCTGGTGCTCGCGCAGAACGCCAGCTTCAACCCGCACATGACGGCCGGGCGCGGCTACATGGCGCTGGCCGCCATGATCTTCGGCAAGTGGCACCCGGTGGGTGCGCTCTGGGCGTGCCTGCTATTCGGTTTTCTCGACGCCGCGGCGATCCGCTTGCAGGGCGTGAGCCTGCCCCTCATCGGCAGCGTGCCGGTGCAGCTGATCCAGGCCCTGCCCTACCTGATGACGGTCGTGTTGCTCGCCGGGTTCATCGGCCGCTCGCGCGCGCCCAAGGCGCTGGGCGTGCCTTACGTCAAGGAACGCTAGGCGAACACCTGGGACAGAGGCGCCGAGGTCGTCACGCCCTGGCGGGCCTTCTGAGCGTCACGCCGCGCGGCAGCAACCCGGTCCCGCACAGGGCGCCCGGGCCTTCAGCATCCGCCAGGTCTCTACCGGCTCGTTGCGTGCGCCACCTCAGTCATGTTCACCCTCGTGATCATGTGCCCCACCATGGCCGCCGCGAGCGTGCCTGCGATTGGGCGCCACATAGCCAGCCAGATCGGCCGCGCTTGCCTTGTAGGCGTGCAATACGCCGGGAATGAGGCGGTAGCCGGCGAAGTCCGTGCCTGCGGGGAACGGCGTCGCGGACACGGCGCCGACGGAGTCGATCGCGAAGCAGTTCAGCAGCGTGCCGATGTCGCATTGCATGCGGCTGGGCGTCGCGCCGTTCGGTCTGAAGTAGACGTCGAACTGCGTGCCGGTGCCGTTTTGCGTGACCGAATAGTCGTTGTCGGTGCCGGCCAGGACCAGGTAGGAGCCGTCGGCGAGCTTCGGGCCGATCGTCAGGCCCTCCCATTTCTCCGGCGACACGCCGCCCAGGCCGGCCAGTGAAGCGTCGGCCAGCGTCGTGGGCAGCGCCAGGTCGAGCCAGGCCGATGGCTGTTTGGTCACGGGAATGAACACGGCGCCGGGGGCGTCGAGATCGATCGTGCTCACGTCGGTAGCGCCGCTGAGGGCGATGCGGAACACCTTCTTGTTCGGGCTCGCCAGGTTGGCGTCTGGCACGCCAAGGCCGCGGTTGTTGCGCTCGAGCACGAGGAACTCATGCTCGTTCAGCGCCACCAGCGCCGAGGTACCGCGTCCCTGGTTGCTGCCTTCCAGCTTGTAGGCGTATTGCGCGACGGCGCGGCCGGTGCGGGTGTCGAACTTGACGATGCGGTTGTACACGCCGTTGCCCGCGCCTTCGTCGAGCATCGCAACTTGCAGCATCGCGTAGACATGGCGGCCATCTGGGCTGATGGCCAGGCCTTCGAAGCCGCGGTTCGTGCGCTTGCCGGCGCTGTTGCCGGCGTCGCTTGCATGGTTCACCGCGCCCGTGAGCGCGTTGCGCGGCAGCAGGTTGGCGGGCGTCTCGAACCGCCGCTTGACCCGGCCGTTGTCGCTGACTTCGAGCAGCGACGGGCCGTACTCGTCGGAAACGAACAGCCTGCCGGTGCGTGGATGCACGACGATGCCCTCCGGGTCCAGCGCCAGGCCCAGCGCGCCGCCGACTTCGGGCGCGAAGCCATCGAGCGAGCTGCCACGGTTGCGGAAGATCTTCGTCTTCAGCAACTGAAAGTTGGAGATCGCGCCGGTGTGCGGGTCCACATCCAGCTTGAAGCGGTGCAGGCGGGTTTCATAGCGCAACGTGCCGCCGCCCGGGCCGCGATCGGACAGCGCCCACCATTCCTTGCGGTTCGGGTCGTAGTAGATGTCGGAAAAATATCCCAGGCGCCCGTCGTTCACGGCCGTGCCGCCGGAGGCATCGATGGCGCTGCCCTCAAGCAGCAGGCCGTTCACAAAGGCGGGGGCGGCCTGTGCCACCGTGGCGCAGGCGATCGCCCCTGCCGCGAGGCAGGTGCGCAGAAAGTTAGCGGGTGCCAATGACATGTCCGTCGTCTCCAGAATTGTTTGGGTGTGGAGCAATCGTGACAGCCCGCCGTGACAGTCCGGTGACACGAACCCGGGAATTCATGATGTTTCCGTGACGCAAAAAAATGCCGCGAGAATCGGTGGCGTCTTCGCACAACAAGAATCCACCATGACCACCGTGCCCAGCCAGGCCAAGATTGACAGCCTGCCCAGCGCCGCGCGCGCGGCGCGCTTGCGGGCTTACGCGCCCTACTCCGGCTTCAGCGTGGGCGCCGCGCTGCTCGACGAACAGGGGCGCATCCACGCCGGCTGCAATATCGAAAACGCCGCGTATCCGCAGGGCCTGTGCGCGGAAGCCGTGGCACTCGCGCACCTCGTGATGGCGGGTGGCCGGCGTGTCATGGCCGCCGCGGTGGTGGGCGAGGCGCCGCAGCCCGTCACGCCATGCGGCGGCTGCCGGCAAAAGCTGCGCGAGTTCGCGGCCGATGATTGCCCTATCTGGTCAGCTGATCTGCACGCAGTCACGGCGCGACATACGCTGGGCGAGTTGCTGCCGGCGAGCTTCGGCCCGAGCCATCTGCTCAAGGCGCAGCCATGAACGGCGCGGAGATGGACGACGCCGTGCAGCGCAGCGCCGCGCTGATTCGCAGCCGCTGCGCCGGCCTGCAACCCGAAGTCGCCGTGCTGCTCGGCTCGGGCTGGGGCCCGCTCGCACATTGCGTGCAAGACGCCGTCACCCTGCCCTACGCCGACTTGCCCGCATTCCCCCGCCCCGGCGTCGAAGGCCATGCCGGCTGGCTGCTGCTCGGGCGGATCGGCACGCGCGCCGTGGCCGTGCTCAGCGGGCGCCAGCACACCTACGAGAACGGTGACCCGGCGGCGATGAAGGGCGCGCTGCGCACACTCGCGTTGGTCGGCACACGCGTGCTGGTGCAGACCAACGCGGCGGGCAGCCTCGATGCGCGCATGCGCCCTGGCGAGCTGATGCTGATCGCCGACCATCTGAACATGGTGCAGCGCACTCCGCTGCTGCATGAGCAAGGCGCGCCACGCTTCGTCGATCTGCGCGACGCCTACGACCCGCTGCTGCGCGACAAGGCGAAACAGGTGGCGCACGCGCGCGGCGTCACGCTCCATGAAGGTATCTATGTCTGGATGCTCGGCCCGCAGTTCGAAACGCCTGCCGAGATCCGCATGCTGCAGCAACTCGGCGCGCAGGCGGTGGGCATGAGCACGGTGCCCGAGACCATCGTCGCCCGACAACAAGGCATGCGGGTGCTCGCGCTGTCGCTGCTCACAAACATGGGTTGCGGCCTTGACGACGAACACCTGAGCCACGCGCACACGCTTGCCGCCGCGCAAGCCGCGAGCGGCAGCGCTGTGCCGCTGCTCGAAGCGGTGATCGCCGCGTTGGAGTGATGAAACACGCTGCCCTGAGTGACGGGCATGGGGTGCTTTTCGGCCCTTTTCCGACCTTCGGCGCACGGTCAGCCTGCGGAGGTGGTGGCTGCAGGGCGACGGCGGTGCCCTGTGGCAACCTCGGGCAGCGTGCCACGCCTTTGCCTGCCAGCCGGGTGTCGGGGCAGGCGGTTTGGGGTACGGGCGCAGGTCCGATTCGCGGTGTCCTCGACCTGAGCAAGAGAACACCGTGTTGATGGCGCCACGCAGGTGGGCCGAGTCCGGTGCCCCGCGAGCGTGGACCGGAGAACGTACTCCAGGCCGACTGCCACGCTGCTCGACACCCGCACGCAGCAAGCGGCAAACAGCAGCAACGCACGCAGAGCGATCCGCGCTGGTCGGCGCTCGCTTCATGCGTCGCAGACCGTGCGAAGCGCGGTGGACTCGCACACCGTGCGAAGCGCGGTGACTCGCACACCGTGCGATGCGCGGTGGACTCGCACACCGTGCGATGCGCGGTGGACTCGCACACCGTGCGAAGCGCGGTGGAGCCACTGAGATGGCACGCACACTGGTCGAGGCGGCCCACGTTGCACTGGCATGTCTGGACCTGACCAGCCTGAACGATGACGACAACGAAGCGCGAATCGCCGCGCTGTGCGAGCGTGCCGCGCCGCGCCGCGTCGGCACGCGCCTGCGCGGCCCGGTGGCCGCGGTATGCGTCTGGCCGCGCTTCGCGGCATTCGCGCGTTCCCGGCTTGCGCAGTCTATCGGCGTGGCGGCGGTGGCGAATTTCCCTGCCGGCGGCAGCGACATCGAGCGCGCCGTGCGCGACACCGGCGAGATCGTGCAAGCCGGTGCGCAAGAGGTCGACGTCGTCCTGCCCTACCGCGCCTTGCTGGCTGGCGACACGCATGCATGCGTCGCGCTGCTGGAGGCGGTGCGCCGCGCCTGCGAAGGCCTGCTGCTGAAGGTCATCCTGGAGACCGGCGAGCTGCGCGAGCGCGCCCTGATCGAACACGCCGCGCGGCTCGCGCTCGACGTGGGCGCCGATTTCATCAAAACTAGCACCGGCAAGACGCCGCTCAGCGCCACGCCGCAAGCCGCGCAGGCGATGCTCGGCGTGATTGCCGGCGACGCGCGGGCACGCGGCCATGTCGGCTTCAAGGCCTCGGGCGGCATTCGCGGCGTCGCCGATGCCGCCGTGTATCTGGATCTCGTCGAAGCCGCGCTCGGCGCTGAATCGCTCGTGCCGGCGCGGTTTCGCATCGGCGCGAGTGCGTTGCTCGGTGATATCGAGGCCATGCTCGGCGGCGAGACGCCGCGCCCCACTCCGGCAAACCCGTACTGAGATCGGCGCGCGACTTTCGCTTCCACACCGGCGAAGTGTTGCCCGAGCTGAAGCCGCACTACACCACGGTGGGCGCGCCGACGGGCGAGCCGGTGCTGCTGCTGCACGGCACCACCGGCTGCTCACCGAACACCTGGGCGTGCGCCACTTGCGGCTCGTGCTCGGCAACTCGATGGGCGGCATGGAGGTCTGGATCATGGCGCAGAAGCACCCCGAGTTCGCCGACATCGCCGTGCCCATGGCCTCACTGCCCAGCGAAATGAGCAGCCGCAACTGGATGATGCGCCGGCTCATCGTCGACTCGATCCGCAATGACCCGCAGTGGCTGGGCGACGACGAGCGCAACCCACCGGAGAACGGCGTTCTGGAGCGCGAGATCAAGCGCGTGAAGAACGGCAAGATCCTGCTCATTCCCGGCAGCGAGCTGACCGCCGGCCACGGCACCACGGGCCAGGCGAAGTTCTGGAAGAAGGAATTGGCCGAAGTGTTGCAGTCCGCGCCGCGCCTGCGCTCGCCATAGCCTGACTGCCAGCGCACAGTAGGGCCATTCGCGTGCGCGCATGATGCGCTGGCGCGGGGAGCCTGTCGAACTTGGGGTCGGGGTTTGAGCGCATGCCCGCCGCCAACGAAAGACACGATGACTGTGCTTGCCACCCCCACCACGCTGCCACCCGCGTTCTTGCACGATGAATCCGGCGCCGTTCGCTTCTGGGTGCTCACCGAAAGCGGCCAGCACGTCGGTGCCACGATCAGCAAGCAAACCCTGCACTACAGCTTTGGTGCGGAACTCAGTGGCGCGAACGCGCTGGCAACCTACACCGCGAACCGCGAAGTGATCGACGCCACCGTGCGCCGCCGCGTGGCCGGCGGCTCGATCGAGCCGGTGATGCTGCGCGAACGCGACTTGCCGGTGCCGGCGCGGCACTGAACGCGGGCACGGGGCGCACGTGGGACGGGCCGTGCCTTAGGAAAGGTCGATGCGTCCGCATCTGAGCGGCAGGCACGGCTGGTCCCTGGCTGTCAGCGCCGCCGCAATCCCAAACCCATCACGGCGCCCACCACCAACAGCGCACCGACGAATTGAATCGGCGCGACGCTTTGGTCGAGCACCAGCCACGCCATGCCCAGCGCCGCGACGGGCTCGACATTGAGAATCGGCGAATTGCCCACCGCGCCGAGCTTGGGCAGCAGAGTGAACGTCATCGTGAACGCGGTGCCGTAGAAGGCGCTGAGTGCGATCAACCCCCACCAACCGGCCGCCGCATTGGGCCAATGCAATCCGCCTTGCGCCAACGCACCGGCCAACGCGAGGGCGCCGACGATGCTCATCGTGATGGTGCTGCGCAAGCGCCCGTCGAGCGCTGCCACCTCATGCTGCGTGAGGGCCAGCACCACGCCGAACACGGCGCCCGCGCCGATGGCGTAGGCGACGCCCGTGCCCATGCGCTGCCACTGCGCCTGCGCGCCCAGGCCCGTGGCCAGGCCGGTCACATCGAGCGCGAGCGCGAGGCCAGCGAGGATGAGCGGCATCGCGATCAGCACCGCGCGCTCCGGCATGCGCCGGTAGAGCAACCACGCCGCGAACGCGGCCCACAGCGGATAGGTGTTGAACGCGAGCAGCGCCAGGCCGACGGGAATGAGAGCCACCGACGAGTACAGCCAGACGCTCTGCACCGTCACGAGCAGGCCGATCGCCAGCATCATGCGGCGCTGGCGCGGGTTCAGCGTCAGCGGCACGCGCGCCCACATCACGAGCAAGCCGACGACGAGCGCCGTGGCGAGGCTGCGCGCGGCTACCGCCGTGGTGACGTCGACCCCATGGTCGAGCGCGATGCGCGCCGCGACATGGTTCGCGCCGAACAGGCACGCCAGCAACAGCAGCGTGACAAAAGCTTTCGGCGTGAGGGCCTGCGAGCCTGGAGGCGGTGCGCCCACTACTGGCCGGTCCAGCGCGCCGGGCGTTTCTCGATGAAGGCGCTCACGCCTTCGCGGAAATCGGCGCTGCCGTAGGTCTTGAGCACCAGGTCGTCGCCGTCGGGCAACTCGCGCGACTCTTGTATGCGGCGCACCGATTCCTTCGTCACCGCCATCGTGATCGGCGCGTGCGAAGCGACGCGCTGCGCCAGCTCGCGCACATGGCTCTCGATATTCTCCGCATCGACGATCTGGTGCACAAAGCCGGCGGCGAGTGCCTCAGCGGCGCTCAGCAGCCGCGCCGTGATGAGCATCTCTTTGACGCGTGACGCGCCGAGGATGTCGATAAAGCGCGCGTAGACCGGCATCGACAGGCAGTTGCCCAGCGTGCGCGCGATCGGCAAGCCGAAGCTCGCGTCGGGCGTGGCGATGCGCACGTCGGCCCCGGCGGCGATACCGAAACCGCCACCGACCGCAAAGCCCTGGATCTGCGCGATCACGGGTTTCTTGACGCGTCCGACCCGGCCCAGATAGCGCTCGGCGTCGCGCTCGTAGCGCAGCCCGTCCTTGCCGCTCTTGAACTCGGCGAACTGGGCGATGTCGGTGCCGGCGACGAAGGCCTTGCCGCCCGCGCCCTTGAGCACGAACACGCGGATCGTGTCGTCGGCGTCGACCTCGTCGCAGGTGGCGTAGAGCCGCTCATACATGTCCCACGTCATCGCGTTGCGCGCTTCGGGGCGGTTGAAGGTGAGCGTGAGCACGGCGCCGTCGCGCGTGACGAGCACATGGTCGGTGGTCGGATGGGTGTTTTCCACGAGGGATGTGCGCGGGTCGCGCGCGCTGGCTTGAGGGTTGCCGAGGATCGTAGCACCCGCACCTGCGTGCTAGAGTGATTCGCAGTGGCGCGTGCCGGCCGCGCTCCGGTTGCACGAATGTCTTGAATGCGAAGGGATCCCTCCATGACCACACTGCGTCCGATTGCCACATTCCTGGCCTGCATCGCCTTCACTCTGGCCGGCGCCGGCACGGCGCTGGCGCAGGGGGCCTACCCGTCGAAGAACATTGAAGTCGTCGTGCCCTTCGCCCCGGGCGGCGGCACCGACAACCTGATGCGCATGATCACCGGCATCATGGACGAGAACAAATGGTCTCCCGTGGCGCTGAACGTGAACAACCGCGCTGGTGGCAGTGGCACCGTGGGCTACGCCTACCTCATCGGCAAAAAGGGCGACTCGCATGTGGTGGCCGGTGCCACGCCGATGATCGTCTCGGGCAAGCTGCAAGGGCGGCTCCCGGGCAACCACCGCGACGCGATGACGGTGCTGATGATCGTGGCGATCGACGAACTCATGCTCTCGGTGCGCAGCGAATCGCCCTTCAAGACGGTCGAGGAGTTTGTCGCCGCCGCGCGCGCCAAGCCCGGCACGCTGACGGTGGGAGGCACCGGCACGCACAACGAAGACCACATTTTTTCGCATCTGTTCGAGCAGGCGGCGAAGATCAAGCTGAAGTACGTTCCGTTCAACTCCGGCGGCGAGGTGACGGCAGCGCTGATGGGCGGCCACATCGACGCCGGCATCATGAACCCGAACGAGATTTCGGCGCAGGTGGAAGCCGGCAAGGCGAAGAACCTGGCGGTTGCCGCGCACAAGCGCATGGCGGATGCGCCCGACGTTCCCACCTTCGCCGAGAAGGGCCACACCTTCTATTGGGAGCAGATGCGCGGCGTCGTCGGGCCGGCGGGCATGGCCCCGGACGCGGTGGCGTGGTGGCAGGCCACGCTGAAGAAGGTGACTGCAACAAGCAAGTGGCAAAACGAATACATCAAGCGCAATCTGCTCACGCCCACGGCGTGGACCGGCGAGGAGGCGAACAAGTACCTCGACAGCATCACCGGCGACTATGAAAGCGCGCTCGGCGCACTCGGCGGCCTGAAGAAGTAGCGCGCGGGTCGGGCACGGGGCGACTCGGCATGCGCGAAGTGCAACGTGCGTAGCGCTGACCGCATCGTCGGCGCGGCCTTGCTCGCGCTTGGCGTGGCCTTCAGCGCGGGCGCGCTCAAGCATTACGCCTACTGGGGCGAGAACGGCCCGGGGCCCGCCTTCCTGCCGGCCTGGCTGGGCGGAGCGATGGCCGTGCTCGCCACGATGCTGTGGGTCGGCGCGCTGCGCTCGCGCGACGCGGGTGAAACGTGGCTGCCGCGCGGCGCGGCGCGCAAGCGCTTCGCCGTGGTTCTGGGTGCCACGATCGCCCTGGTGGCGCTGCTCAACGTTGTCGGCATGGTGCTGGGCACGCTGCTCTTCCTGATCGTGCTGATGCGCTTTCTCGACCGCACGCCCTGGCCGCTCACTCTGAGCGTGGCGCTCGCGGTGACCGGCCTCAATTTCCTCGTCTTCACGCGCTGGCTGAAGGTGCCGATGCCGATGAGCATGTTCGGCTTCTGAACGGCGATCGGAAGCGCAGCGATGGACTTCCTCGGCAACCTCGCGCTCGGCTTCTCCGTCGCGCTCACGCCCTTCAACCTGCTGATGGCGCTCGCCGGCGTCACGCTGGGCATTTTGATCGGCGCGCTGCCGGGCGTGGGCCCGCCGTCGGGCGTGGCGCTGCTGCTGCCACTCACCTTCGGCATGAACCCGACCTCGGGAATCATCATGCTCGCCGCCTTGTATGCCGGAACAATGTACGGCGGCACGATCACCTCGGTGCTGATCAACACGCCCGGCGAATCGGCATCCGTCGTCACATGCCTGGACGGCCACCAGATGGCGCTGCAAGGGCGCGCCGGGCCGGCGCTGGGAATCGCCGCGATCGGCTCCTTTATCGCCGGCACCTTTGGCGTGGTGCTGCTGATGCTCGTGTCGCCTGCACTGGCGCGTTGGTCGCTCTCCTTCGGCCCACCCGAGACCTTCGCGCTGATGCTGCTCGGCCTGACCACCGTGACGCTGCTCACCGGCGACAACCCGGTGAAGGGCTACATCAGCATGGTGTTCGGCCTGATGCTCGCGGTGGTCGGCTTCGACATCATTTCCGGCGACGCGCGTTTCGCCTTCGGCATCCCCGAGATGATGGACGGCATCGACTTCCTGCCGGTCGCCATCGGCCTGTTCGGCCTGGGCGAAGTGCTGGCCGGCGCGGAAGCGGCGAAGGGCGCTGCCGTGGTCCACGGGCGCTATCGATTGCGCGATCTGCTGCCCGACGCGAAAGACTGGCTGCGCTCGCGCTTCGCCATCGCGCGCGGCACCGTGTTGGGTTTTTTTATCGGCGTGCTGCCCGGCGCCGGCCCGACGATCGCGACCTTCATGTCGTACGCGGTGGAAAAGAAGTTCTCCAAGCACCCCGAAGAGTTCGGCAAAGGCGCGATCGAGGGCGTGGCTGGCCCCGAATCGGCAAACAACGCCGCCGCCACCGGCGCGATGGTGCCGATGCTGACCCTGGGCATCCCCGGCTCGGCCACCACGGCGATCATGCTCGGCGGCCTGATGATGTGGGGCCTGCGCCCGGGTCCGCTGCTGTTCGAGAAGAACCCGGAGTTCGTGTGGGGCCTGATTGCCTCGCAGTACATCGCCAATGTGATGCTGCTGATCCTGAGCACCGCCGCGATCCCGCTGTTCGTGCGCGCACTGCGCGTGCCCTACGCGATCCTCATGCCCATCATCATCATCTTCTGCATCACCGGCGCGTATTCGCTGAAGAACAGCGTGTGGGACGTGGGGCAGATGCTGGTGTTCGGTGTGCTCGGCTATGCGATGAAGAGATGCGGCTATTCGCCCGCCGCGCTGGTGCTCGCTCTCGTGCTCGGGCCGCTGGCGGAGCGGGCGTTGCGGCAGTCGTTGATTATTTCGGACGCGGGCTTGGGGATCTTTTTCATGCGGCCGATATCGGCGGTACTGACGCTGGCGGCGATTGCGGCGGTGTTGGTGCCGGTGGTGCGGGCGATCTTGGCGCGGCGCGCCGGACGCTGATTTGAGTCCGATTGGATTCGAGTAGGGCATGGCTGGCCCCGGGCCACCGCCGTAAGATCAAGGACATGTCTTCCCGCGTCGACCGCCGTCTGTGCGTGATCTTCGCCGCTGACGTGGCCGGCTACAGCCGCCTCATGCGCAGCGACGAAGAGGAAACGCTGGCGCAACTGGTAACAGCGCGCCAGAAAATGGACGACCTCGTGGCCGCGCATCGCGGACGCATCGTCAACAGCGTCGGTGACAGCGTGCTCGCCGAATTCGCAAGCGTGATGGACGCGATGCAGGCCGCCATCGAGATCCAGCGTGACCTCGACACTGCCGCAGCCGCCCTCCCACCCGATCGGCGCGTTCTGTTTCGCATCGGTCTGCAACTCGGCGAGGTGATGGTTCGAAGCACCGACATCTATGGCGACGGTGTCAACGTTGCCGCGCGCTTGCAAACGCTGGCCGATCCGGGGGGCATCGTCGTCTCGGGCACGATCTACGAGCAGTTGCGGGATCAGCTCTCGCTTTCGTTCGTCGATCTGGGCGAACAGGCCGTCAAGAACATCGACAGGCCGGTTCCTGCGTTTGGGCTGACGCCAGCCGCCATTGCGCAGTCGCCTCGGTCTTCCACGCTTGTCTTGCCGCCCAGGCGGAGGCCGAAGTTTGCGATGTTCGCGGCCGCCGCAATGGGTGTGTTGGCGCTGTCAGCTGCGGTTTGGTGGGCTCTGCGCGCGCCCACGGCTGGCGAACAGCAGGCAGCGGCGGCGCAGCGCAGCCCGGCGGAGCGAGCCAAGGGCGCTTTGCTGCCAATGTCGCTGGCAGTTGCCCCACTGAACGCGCCGCCTGCGGACACTGTTGCCGTGCGCTTTGCCGAGGCGCTGCGGCGCGACCTCGGCACCGGAATATCGGCAGTTGGTCGGGATGTGACGGTGCTGGCGTTCACCGCTGGCATGGAATCGAACCCGGGCAACGACGCACGCGCGATCGCACGCCGCGCCGGGGCGCGCTATGTTGTCGAAGGCGATGTGCGCAGCAACGGGGACGCGAAAGTCGTGAACTTGCGGCTGGTCGACACCGAGAATGGCATTCAGGCTTGGTCGGGTCAGTCTACGTTTCAGGACGCTGATGACTCGGTCGAAGTTTCGATCTCCCATCGAAAGCTGATCGAACAACTGGTCAGGTCCGTGTGGACAGATGAAACCAAGCGGGTTCTCTCAGTGCCGATCAATCGGCTAATGCCGAGTGAAC
>JANOLJ010000382.1:0-21703 GCA_031419715.1 Burkholderiales bacterium
CCGGTCCAGCTGAGGTCCTCGAAGCGCGGCATGATGCCGAGCGGCGTCTCGACGCCCGAGGCGTTTCCCTGACAGCGCTGCGCTATCCACTGCAGCACGCGCATGTTCTCGCCGAAGCCCGGCCAGATGAACTTGCCGTTCGCGTCGCGGCGGAACCAGTTGACGCGGAAGATCTTCGGCGCGTGCTGCACGGCGCGTCCCATCTTCAGCCAGTGGCCGAAGTAATCGCCCATGTGGTAGCCGCAGAACGCGAGCATCGCCATCGGGTCGCGGCGCACCACGCCGACCTTGCCGGTGATTGCGGCGGTGGTTTCCGAGCCCATCGTCGCGGCCATGTAAACGCCTTCCACCCAGTCGCGCGCTTGCGTCACGAGTGGCACGGTCGTCGAGCGGCGCCCGCCGAACACGAAAGCGTCGATCGGCACGCCCGCCGGGTTGTCCCATTCGGCGTCGAGCGCGGGGTTGTGGATGGCCGCGACGGTGAAACGTGAATTCGGGTGCGCCGCCTTGGCGCCGTTGCTTCGTGCCAGCTCGGGTGTCCAGTCCTGGCCTCGCCAGTCGATCAGGTGCGCGGGCGCGTCGTCCGTCATGCCCTCCCACCAAACATCGCCGTCGTCGGTGAGCGCGACATTGGTGAAGATCACATCGCGCTTCAAGCTGGCCATGCAGTTCGAATTGGTGTGCGCGTTCGTGCCCGGGGCGACACCGAAATAGCCCGCTTCGGGATTGATGGCGTACAAGCGCCCGTCCTTGCCGGGTTTGATCCAGGCGATGTCTTCGCCGATCGTCGTGACCTTCCAGCCTGGCATGCCGGCGGGCGGCACCAGCATCGCGAAATTGGTCTTGCCGCAGGCGCTGGGGAAAGCCGCCGCGACATGGAGCTTCTTGCCTTCCGGTGTGGTGACGCCCAGCACCAGCATGTGCTCGGCCAGCCACCCCTGGCTGCGCCCCATCGTGCTGGCGATGCGCAGCGCGAAGCACTTCTTGCCCAGCAGCGCATTGCCGCCGTAGCCACTGCCATAGCTCCAGATCTCCTGCGTCTCCGGGTAGTGCACGATGTACTTCGTGTCATTGCAGGGCCAGCTCACATCCTTCTGGCCAGCCGCGAGCGGCGCGCCGACGCTGTGCATGCACGGGACGAAATGACCGTCGGTGCCGAGCACGTCGAGCACGGCGCGCCCCATGCGCGTCATGATCTTCATGTTCACCGCGACATAGGCGCTGTCCGACAGTTCGACGCCGATGTGCGCGATCGGTGAACCGAGAGGCCCCATGCTGAACGGCACGACATACATCGTGCGGCCGCGCATGCTGCCCTTGAACAGCGCCTGCTCGCCGGTCTGCAGCAGTTCGCGCATCTGCGCCGGCGCCATCCAGTGGTTGGTGGGGCCTGCGTCTTCCTTGCGCGCGCTGCAAATGTAGGTCCGGTCTTCGACGCGCGCCACGTCGCTGGCGCTGCTGCGCGCCAGGTAGCTGTTCGGCCGCAATGCGGGGTTGAGCCGCTTGAAGGTGCCGGCATCGACGAGTTGGGCGCAGAGCTTGTCGTATTCGGCATCGCTGCCGTCGCACCAATACACGTCTCGCGCCTGGGTCAGGGCGGCCATCTTGCCCACCCAGTCGATCAGACGCGAATGCAGCATGTGAGCAGGAATGTTCAAGCGCAAGCCCTCGATTTGCGATGAGTTCATCGGCGTTCCATGGATGTATGAGCCTGTCCCAGATTTTCGGCGGAGTGCAATTCTGCGCCATTCACCCCTTCGCGGGGTGCGGCACGGGCAAATGCGGAACAAAGTCATGTCGCCGCGAGGCCTGCGGGCAGCGCGGGGCCACATGCCGTCGCCGCGGCTCGATACGATGACTTGCCATGTCCAACACCCTGAATCGCCGCGCCATCATGCTCGCGGCATTGAGCGCCTGGCCCTTGCAGGGCCAAGGCCAACAACGGCGCTCGCTGCAAGACCCGATGCGTCTGGGCGTCGATGCGGCGCTGCATGCGTCGGGCCTGGCGAGCGCGCTGCAGCGCGGCTTTGGCCGCGACACTGGCGTCGCGGTGAAACTGATTGCAGCCCCCGCGCAGAGCGTGTTGCAGGCCTTGGAGTTGGGCGAGGTCGATTGCGCGTTGTGCAACTCGCCGTCGGCGGAGGCGCGCCTCGTCGCATTGGGCTTTGCGCATGAACGCGTCGGTGTGGCCTGGAGCGAATTCGTGATCGTCGGGCCGCTGCTGAAGGCCACGCCCCCGGCGAAGCCCGCCAAGACCGCCAGCCCGAGCAAGCCGGCGAAGCCCGTGAAGCCCGCCGCGCCACGCGACCCCGCCGGCCTCGTGGGCGCCGCCAGCGCCGCCCAGGCGCTGCAAAGACTCGCCGAAGCAGCGGCGGCAGACGCATCGATCAGGTTTCTGTCGGCACACGATGGCTCCGGAACCCACGCCACCGAAGAGGCGATGTGGCGCGCCGCCAGGCTCGCGCCCGCGGCGCCGTGGTATCAACATGCCGCGGCCAGATCGGATTTGATTTCGCAGGCACGCCACCAGGGCAGGTATGCGCTCGTCGAGCGCGGTGCCTGGACGGCGCACGGCGGGCCGCCTCTGGCGGTGCTGGTCCAGGGCGACCCGCTGCTGCGCGTGCCGGTACACCTCATGCGCAGCTTCCGCTCGAAACACGCGGCGGCGAAACTCTTCTCGGCTTGGCTCATCGGCCCGAAGGGGCGTTACATCGTCGCCGCGCGCGGTGGGTACCGAACGCTGAGTTAAGGCCACGCGCAACCCTTCCGCAGGCGGGTCGTGCGGCGTCGCGCGGAGTGGTTCATCGTGGCCTGACGCGCCCAAGCGACGCAGGCTACATTTGTGCGCCCCGGCCCCGCGGCCCTCACGCCCACCGCACCATGCTCGCCTACCGCCATGCGTTTCATGCGGGCAATCATGCCGATGTGCTCAAGCATGTCGTGCTCACGCTCGTATTGCGTTACATGAACGCCAAGCCCAAGGCGTATCGCCTCGTGGACACGCATGCCGGCGCCGGTGGCTATTCGCTGCTCGGCGACCATGCGCGCAAAAAGCGCGAGTTCGATCACGGCATCGCCCGGCTCATCGAGCGCGACGACCTGCCGCCCGCCGTGGCCGACTATGTGAACCTGGTCCGGCAGTTCAACGGCGGCGGCAAGATCGAGCAATACCCCGGCTCACCTGCCATCGCACGCATGCTGTTGCGCCCTGGCGACCAGCATCGCTTGTTCGAAATTCACCCGACGGAGCACCGCATCCTCGCCGCCTACCTGGCGGAAGCGAGAGGTGTTGAAGTCATCGACCGCGACGGTTTTGACGCCTTGAAGAGCCAGCTCCCACCCTCGACACGCCGTGCCGTGGTCTTGATGGACCCGAGCTATGAAGGCCGGGGCGACTACGCCCGGGTGCTCGGCGCGATGCGTGAGGCGATCGCGCGCTTCGCCGAAGGTGTGTACATCGTCTGGTACCCCCAGGTGAGCAAGCTCGAAGCAGCGCAATTGCCCAAGCGCCTCATCGCGCTCGCGCCCAAGGGCTGGTTGCACGCCAGCCTGACGGTGCAGGAGTCGAACGAACCCGGCTTCGGCCTGAACGGCAGCGGCGTGGTCGTGATCAATCCGCCGCACACTTTGCGCGAAGACATGCAGGTCGTGCTGCCATTTCTCGCGCGGGCATTGGGGCAGTACGCCGGGGCGCATCATCAGCTGGAGCATCGCGGCGCTTGAGCCGCGCGATTGCCGCGCGCGCCGGCCTCAGCGTGCCGGTGTCGGCGGGCGCTTCAGGTCGCGAAACGCCGCGAACAACCAGGAACGCATACCCACCACGAGCGTGTAGGGGCGTTTGTGCTCGGGCTCCAGGCGCTGGTCGGCGAGGTGTTGCTGCGCAAAGTCCTGGCCGATGCGTTGCAGCCTCTCAGCGAACGTGGCCGCCAGGCCCTTGCTGATCTGGCCGTGCACCAGCATCAGCATCTCGCCTTCACCGTCGAACCCACCGCTGTAGTAGTCGGCGACGACATGTTTGCGGAAGTACTCCATCACCGGGCCATGGGCGCGCCAGCGAAAACCCTTCGCCACTTTGAGGCGGTAGCGGTTCAGCGGGCGCAGCTCGATGATGCCGATGCGGTCGAGCTGCACGAGCGACCTCACGCATTCGGCGTCGCTGAAAGTGTAGGTCGACGTCATCTGCTCGAACGTCCATTGGCTCAGGCAGCAGATCGCAAGCAGCAGCAGTTTGCGGTCGGCGACGACGGCCTTTTCTTGCTCGTGCGTCAACTCGCGCCGCAGCGGTTGGGCATCGGCCACCTTGCGCGCGAGTTCGGCGAAATCCATCTTCAATACGCGCAGCACCTCGTCGATGCGCGACAGCGGCATGTCGGCTTTGGCAAAGACGCGCTTGATGCTCGACTCGGCCAGCCCGAGATGAATGGCGAGCTCGGCGTAAGTGATGCCCGCGGCCTTCAACTCGGCTTTCAATGCGGTCACGAGATCCTGTGTCGTGCTCATGGGTATGCCCCGAGATTGGATTGCGGCCGCGGCGCTGCGCGGTGCGGTGCGGTGCGGGCCGCCGCGAGTCTATAGACTCGCGGCGAAACATCTCTTTCGCGACCCGCCATGATTGAATTTTTCTTCGATTGCTCAAGCCCGTGGACCTACCTCGCGTTCCACAACATCCAGCCACTCGCGGCCGAGTTCGGTGTGCCGATCCGCTGGCGCCCGGTGCTCGTGGGCGGCATCTTCAACGCCGTGAACCCGAGCGTTTACGCGATGCGCGAGAACCCGGTGCCAGCTAAGCGCGACTACATGCTCAAGGACTTGCAAGACTGGGCGCGCGAGGCAGGCCTGCGCATCGTCTTCCCGCCGCGCGTGTTTCCGGTGAACAGCGTCAAGGCGATGCGCGCCTGCATCGTGCTCGATGCCTCGAGCCAGCTCGTGCCTTTTGCGAATGCGGTGTTCGAGGCCTATTGGGGCCGCGATGAAGACATTTCGCAAGACGCCGTGCTCGCGCAGGTCTGCGTGCATGCCGGCGTCGAGCCCGAGGCATTGCTCGCGGCGATCGCGCAGCCCTCGGTGAAGGAGCAACTCAAGGCGAATACCGACGAAGTGATGCGCCGCGGCGGCTTCGGCTCGCCGACGATCTTTCTGAACGGCGATGACATGTACTTCGGCAACGACCGCTTGCCGCTGCTGCGCGCGGCCCTGCTGCGGGCGGGGCAGCGCGGGCGAACCGACACCGCTCCCGTGGCTTGAGCTATCGCAGGTTGCTCGCGGCTGTCACGGCGACCCTGCCTGCCACGAAGCCGACCCGAACCCAACGAGCCTCATCGCCCCAGCGGCAGCTCCGCACGCCCAATGCATCGTCGCAACTGGCAGGCGAGCCGAGGATATTGCGCACCTCGTCAAACGGCATGCCAACCTCCAGGCGGGAGTAGTTCGCTTCGTTCAACTCGCTGCATGCGGCGAGCATGAGCGTTGCCACCAGGGCCGCGACGCGGTGATTCGGGAGCTTCGGGTGTTGCATGGTTCATGACGTAGTGAAGCCTCGAAGCGCGGGGCAGGTCACTTTTTGCCGAGTGCTTGCGCCGGACCGGTGGGCGCGGCGGCGGCGTCAGACTTCGTTTGCTGTTGCCCGGTGGACTCATTGGCGCGCGGGGTCGCGACGCGGCCGCAGCCACTTCAGTGTTCATCGCCGGGAGGCTGGCTGTCGGCGAGCGGGATTCGAACAACGCGCCCGATCGCGAAACCCAGGCGCGTGACAAATTGAAGCGCCCCCTGCCTCGCGCGATAAACAACGCCGCGACCGCACGCCCAGCCCAGCGCTGTGCCAATTGCCACACCCGGCAGTGGACGAGGCGCACTGCCGGACTTCAACGTCAAGAATGGCTGGGTTCGAGCTTCGAACACGAAGGGGCCAGTCATGTCAGTGATGAGCGCCACACAGGTCATTGCCCGCAATGCGTTCGGCGCGTTGCTGCTCCTTGCCTTGCCCGGCGCGGGCATTGCCGCTCCGGGCCAAGCTGCGGACGCGGGCGTTGTCGACACCGCGTTGACTCTGCGCGGCGTGCCGTTTCGAACAGGCGGTACGACACCGCGACAGGGCTTTGACTGCAGCGGTTTCGTTCGCTATGTCTTCCAGCGCTCAACAGGCTTCGAGCTACCGCGCATGGCCAGGGACATGGCGGGCGTGGGGCAACATGTTTCGCGCAGCGACCTCAGCCCTGGCGACCTGGTGTTCTTCAACACGCAGGGCCATCGGTATTCGCACGTTGGAATTTATGTCGACCAGGGTCGGTTCGTGCACTCGCCAAGTCCCGGCAAAGTAGTTTCCGTTGTGGACATGAATGAGAGTTACTGGGCGCACCGATACACGGGCGCGCGCCGGGTGCTCGACGAAGTGCTGTCCGCGCAGGCGCCGCGCGATGCCACACCCCAGCGCGACCCAGTGCAATTAGCGCTGCCGCCACGGACGAGCGCGCGAGACCGGGAGAGCCTCGCCAGCCACCGTGTGCAACGCGGCGATGGCGAGAGCCGGCAGGTGCAGGTGAACCCGCCAAGGCAGGAGCGTGCGCCGCGCCGGGGCCATGCTGTGCCGCCGCTGATCGGCAATGAAGCCGATCGGGCCCACGCGTCAACCGAACCGCTGGTCATTTACATGGTTCCGTCCAGGCGCGGCGGCTACGCCTACTACATGGCGGCCACTGAAGTTCGCCAGGCGAATCGTCACAGGTCATACGACAAACGACACGACGAGGACGACGACGAGCATCACGATGACGACGACGCGGACGATTGACCTTCGGTCGCAGGCGTCTACGAGCCCGCCAACCCTTCGGCTACCGCCTCGGCCAGATAGTCGAACACCCGTCGCACGATAGGATTGCCGCGAATCTCGCGGTGCACTGCGAGCCAGCACGGCAGTGGCGGAATCTTCAAGCCGGGCAAGACGGCCACGACGCCGGGCCAATGCGCGAGGTTGTAGCGCGCCGCGAAACCGATGCCCGCGCCTGTGGCAATGAGTCTGCCGTAGGCGATCTGGTCGTCGGTGCGCAGCGCGAACTGTTCGCCTGAAATCGGCGTGCCCATGCCGGTGAAACCGCGGATGATGGTCTCGTCGCGGTCGTAGCCCACCAAGCGGTGTCGCAGCAAATCGACCGGCTGGCGCGGCGTACCGGCGCGTTTTAGGTAGCTCTCGTGTGCGCAGGCGACGATGGCAACGTCGGCGAGCTTCCTTGCCAGCAGCGACGGCTGCGCCGGGCGCACCATGCGCAGCGCGATGTCGGCTTCGCGGCGCAGCAGGTTGCTCAGCGCGTTGGAGACGACGAGTTCGACCTGAATGCCGGGTTCCTCGCGCTGCAACCTGACCAGCAGCGGCGGCAGCAGGTAGCTTGCCGCGACCTGGCTGGTGGCAATGCGCACCGTGCCGCTGGTGGCGGCGCTGCGGCGCACCAGCGCGGCGTTCAGCGCCTGCGCGCCGGCTTCCATCTCGCGCGCAGCGTCGGCGATCGCCAGCGCGGCCACGGTGGGCACCACGCCGCGCCCGGTGCGCTCGAACAGCGGTGTGCCCAACTGCGCTTCGAGTTCGGCGATGTGGCGCGACAGCGTGGGCTGCTGGGCACCGCAGTTGCGCGCCGCTCCCAGTAGGCTGCCGGCGTCGAGCACGGCGATGAAGCTCTTCACCAGGGCCCAGTTGAAGTCGTTTTGTGGCATGCATGAATGTATACCTCGGTTGCAGATATCGCCGTTGTGGAATACGCCAGCATCACCCACACTGCGGCGCATCGACCCACTCCAAAGCCGCGACGATGACTCCCGAAACACACTCCCACCCCGCCAAACCGGTCGTGCTCATCCTCGGCCCCAGCGGGCGCCTGGGCGCCGCTGCCGTGCGCGCTTTCGCCGCCGCCGGCTGGTCCGTTGTCGCCCAGTCGCGGCGGCCCATCGCCTGCCTGCCTGCCTGCCCATGCCATTAGGTTGACGACACCGCTGGCTGATGTGGCCGGCGTGGTGGCGGGCGTGGTGGCCGCCGCCACCGGTGCCCGCGCCGTTGTCTACGCCATCAATCAACCGTGTGCCCTGTGGCCCAGCCAGGCGCTGCTGCAGGCCCGCCAGGGCATGGACATCGCGCAGCGTCTGGGCGCCACATTCATGTTTCCCGGCAATGTCTACAACTTCGGCGCGCACATGCCGGCCTTGCTGCGCGCGGACACGCCGCCCGCGCCGACCACGCAGAAAGGCCAGATCCGCGTGGCGATCGAGTCCGAGATGCAGTCTCGCGCGGCGCAGGGCCTGCGCTCGGTCGTGATCCGCGCGGGAGACTTCTTCGGTGCCGGCTCGGGCTCCTGGTTCGACAGCGTGGTCGTGAAGTCGCTGCCCAAACGCAAGCTGACCTACGCCGGCCCGCTCGACCGCGCGCACGCCTGGACCTATGTGCCCGATCTCGCGCGCGCCTTCGTCGCGGTGGCTAACCGCGCGCCGCAACTGCCGGCCTTTGCCTGCCTGCCCTTCCCTGGGTACACGCTCACCGGCGCCGAGCTGTTGGATGCGATCGAGCGCGCCGCGGTGGCACTCGGCTTGCACGGGCCCCAGGCCATGCGACGCGAGCGCCTGCCCTGGGGTTTCATACGCGCGATGCGTTGGCTGGTGCCATCGTGGCGCGGCATCGTCGACCTGGCCTATCTGTTTGAAGTGCCGCACGCGTTGGACGGCGAAGCGCTGCGCCGCACGGCCGGTGACCTGAACATCACGCCGATCGCGACGGCCCTGCGCGCCACGCTCGTTGAGCTGGGCATGGCGCCCGCGCCGCGGCAGCCGCGCGCCAAACTCACCCCGCCGGACGGCGCTTGAAAAATCGCACGGTCTGTTCTCGCGGTGCGCGAACCGGTGCACCGTGCGCCGCGAGCGTTCGGTCCAGGGCGCGGCCCGTGTCGTCGGCCAGCGCCGCGGCGCTGGCCAGGCGGATCGACTCGGCGCGTTGCGCGGCCGGCGCCGCGCCGCACGCCAGATGGTCGATGATGTGCAACAAGTTCTCCTTGCCGCGTTCGTTGGTACTGCCGTAGCCCTTGATGAGCTGGCCGCACGCGGCGATCTCGAAGCCCAGCGCCCAGTCATCGCGCGCGCCGCGCTCCACGGCGGCGAGCCAGCGCTCGATCAAGGCCTGCTCCACCGCGAAACGCTGGCCGCGCCGGCGTTGGCCCTTGAGCGCGGCAAGCAGCTTCAGCGCAAGTGCTCCCAGCACCGTGTGCGCGCCCACGCGCAGCGGGAGCGCCCACGGATCAAGCCCACGCGCGACGCGCTTGCGGTCCCACCCCTGGAGCCGGCTTGCCAGCTTCGGCGGAAGGAGCGCCGCGAATTCAGCGACCCCGGGTTTGAAATGGTCGAAGACCTTGACGATCTCGTCGTCGCGCGCCGTGACTTCGCGCCGCACGCGATCCATGCGATCCACGCTGAGTTTGAGTGACGCAACATGCACGATGTCGTCGAACATCATCCACAGCGCCAGCCAGCGGATCGCGTGTTGTGCGATCTCGCCGCCGCGCGTGCCCTGTGGGTCGGCGGCACGTTCCGCCGCAATGACGCGCTCAAGCCGCGTCTCATAGAGCGCGGCATAGGTGCCGTCTTGGTACTCACGCAGCCGCGGCAGGGCGATGGCGCGCAGGTCGGGCGGGGCGAGCGCTGCCTCCACCCGCGCCTGCTGGGCGCGGCGCTGCATCACGCCGTCGTAGGCCAGCGCGAAGCCGCGCAGGCTCGACTCCACGCCTTTGCCGCCAGCCCGAATCGTGTCTTCAAAGATCGAGCGCG
The DNA here is from genome assembly GCA_031419715.1 of Burkholderiales bacterium. Lineage (GTDB taxonomy): Bacteria > Pseudomonadota > Gammaproteobacteria > Burkholderiales > Burkholderiaceae_C > JAEMQF01. The sequence continues at coordinate 9,793 of JANOLJ010000382.1, forward strand.
CAAAGGGCAGCACGCCGCTGCCGGCGATCACGCCGAACATCACGGCGCTGATGACGGTTTGTGCCTGGTTCGCCAGCGACCCCATGTCGAGCAACTCGACACCGCGCGCATGGCGTTGCAGCGTCGCGAGAAGCGCGGCACTGTCGGCGCGGCCGTCGCTCATCTGCATTTTTTCGGCGACGGTGAGCGCACGCGCGGTCGAACTCACGATCAAGGTACGCGCCGCATCGGCCATGCCGGCGCCAACCTGGCGCACCGTTTCCAGCAACTCCGACGACACCAGCAAGTCAATGCCGCCCGGCACCGGGTTCAGGCTGAACACCGGCCGGCGGCCTTGCAGCGTGGCGTCGGGCGTGGGGTGGACCTCGACGTAATAGGTCGTGGCGCCAGTGCGCTGCGCCACGCCGGGGATCGACGTGCTCTGCGCGCTGTGGCCGGCGCGCACTGCGGCGTCATAGAGCCACTCGCTGAGCACGCCGCCGCCTTCGCCGCCCAGCGCGCAGACGAGCAAGGTGATGGGCCGATCGCGCGGCGCCTGCGGCTGAGCCGCAGATTGACCCAGCAGAGGCTCCGGCCGCGCCGCAACTTGCCCCGGCAGAACTTCCGACTCCCTCTCCCTGGTCCCCCGGGGAGAGGGCAGGGGTGAGGGGCGCAGGCCAGGCAACGCAGCCGGCCGCAACAACGCCGTGACGCGCGCGCGCAGACCCGCCAGCAGCAATTCGAACCAGCCCGGATTGCGCACCACCTCGGCGCGATAAAAACTCGGGCAGAGTGTGGCCGCATGGGCGTTCTCGCCGCACAGGCCGCAGCCCACGCAGCCGTCAATCACGGTGGCCACGGGGTCCACACGCAGCGGATCGGGGTTGTCCTTGAGCGTCAGTGTCGGGCAACCCGAGAGGCGAATGCACGCATGGTCTCCCGTGCATACGTCTTCGTCGACACCGTACTTCACGCGCTCGACGCGTTCGCCGCGCTTCAAGCGTGCCGCCACCCAGGGCCGGATGCGACGCTGCCGCTCCAACTGGCATTCACCCTCGGCAATGATGACCTTCAGACCATTGAACGGGCTCGTGAACGCCTCTTGCAAGGTGCGGCGCATCGCGTCGACCTCATAGGTATTCACGGTGCGCAGCCATTGCACACCCATGCCCTTGAGCGTGGTCTCGATCACCTGATTCTTGTGCGCCAGGCTCTGGTGCAGGCCACCATCGCGCTGCGCCTGCGCTTTGGCTTCATCGTCGGGCGTGCTCAGAATGTCTTGCGTTCCGGTGGCCGAGGTGTAGCCGTTCTTCATGATCATCAGCACCGCGTCGTCGCCGCTGAAGAGGGCCGACTGCACGCCCGTGAGCAGCCCGTTGTGCCAGAAACCGCCGTCGCCCATGATCGCCAGCGTGCGCCGCTGCAGCATCGGCGACACGCCCGCGCGGCTTGCCAGGCTCATGCCGTAGCCCAGGATGGAGTGGCCCGAGCTGAACGGCTCGAAGGTGGCCAGCGCATGGCAGCCGATGTCCGCCGCCACATGCACCGGCCCGACCTGAGCTTGCGCTAGTTTCAGCGCGGCGAACACCGGCCGCTCCGGGCAGCCGACGCAAAAACTCGGTGGGCGGGCGGGCAGTGGGCCGAGCGTCTTCTCCACATCGCCGCGGCGCGTGGCGTTGTCGGCCAAGCAGGCGCGTGCCGCGCTCAGGTCGAGGTCCGGCAGATGTGCCTGGGCAAACGCGATCAGCCCTTGTGCGATCACCTCCACCGTGTACTCGCCGGCAGCGGGCAGCAGGTCTTTGCCGTGAATCGGCGTTTGCACGTCCAGGCGCCGCAACGCCTGGGCGACGTCTTTCTCGATGTACTCGGGCGTGCCTTCTTCGAGCACCAGCACGGCGCGCCTGCCCGCGGCGAAGCCGCTCACTTGCGCAGGCACGAGCGGATAAGTGACGTTCAAGACGAGCAACGGCACTTCGCTCGCGCCGAACCCATCGGCCAGACCGCACTGTTGCAAGGCGCGAATCGCCGCGTTGTACAAACCGCCTTGCACGATGAGACCCACTTCGCCGCGCGGCCCCTCGAAGCGCTCGTTCAAGCCATGCTGCGCGATATACGCCTGCGCGGCAGGCAGGCGCTGCGAGATCTTGAGCTTCTCGTGGCGAAACGTCACGGGCGGGTGCGCCAGACGCATGTAGTCGAACGCAGCGGGCTCGGCAATCAACTCGCGCGTTGAAAACTTCGGGGCGACGTTGTCCTTGGCGATGAACTTGCCGCGCACATGGCAGGCGCGGATGCGCAGCTCCATGATGGCGGGCATGTTGCTCGCTTCGCTCAATGCAAAAGCGTGTTCGACGAGCCGCACCATGTTGGCCAGATCCGGGCGCGGGTCGAACAGCGCGAGTGTGCTTTTCAGTGCGTAGGCATGGGTGCGCTCCTGGATCACGCTCGCGCCTTCACCATAGTCTTCGCCGACGACGATCAGCGCCCCGCCCACCACGCCCGGCGAGGCGAGGTTGGACAAGGCGTCGGCCGCGACATTCGTGCCGACGATCGACTTCCACGTCACCGCGCCGCGCAGCGGGTAGTGAATCGACGCGCCGAGCATCGCCGCGGCCGAAGCCTCGTTGGCGCAAGCCTCGACGTGCACGCCCAGCGTATCGACATAGGGCTTGGCCTGCACCATCACGTCGAGCAGGTGCGACACCGGCGCGCCCTGGTAGCCGCCGATGTAGGCCACGCCCGATTGCAGCAGCGCCTTCGTGATCGCCAATATACCTTCGCCGTGAAAGGTCTCGCCTTCGCCCAACTTGAGCTGCTCGATCTGATCGGTGAATTGAACTTCCATGCGCGGACATTGTGACGCGGCAAGGTCGGCGCACCTGGGGTCTGGCACGAAACTCGCGACGTTGACGCCGACGCGGGGGCAATCCCGTAGCTGCAAGGGTCTTGGAATCGCGCAAGATCGCGGCTTCACTTTTCTGGCGCACTCATGACCTGGTCCATCTTGGCGCGCGACGACGACGGCCGCTTCGGCGTGGCGATCGCGAGCCGCTTTTTCGCCGTCGGCGCGCTGTGCGCACACACGCGGCGTGGCGTCGGCGCACTGGCCACACAGGCCTTGATGAACCCGCTGTATGGGCCACAGGGCATGCAGTGGCTCGCCGAAGGCGGTGCGCCGCACGACGTGATCTCACGCCTCACGGGTGCTGACGCCGGCCGTGCGCACCGCCAGGTGCACGCCTTGGGGGCGCACGGCGACGCCGCGGCCCACACTGGGGCCGAGTGCATAGGCTGGTGCGGCCACCTCGCCGGAGCAGGCTTCAGCGTCGCGGGCAACATGCTCGTCGGCGCGGCGGTCATCGAGGCCACTGCCCAGGCCTTTGTGCAATCTGCCGGCCAGCCGCTCGCGCAACGGCTGATTGCCGCAATGGCCGCCGGCCAAGCCGCGGGCGGCGACAAGCGCGGCAAACAGTCGGCCGCGCTGCGCATCCAGGCCGAAGAAGACTATCTGGCGCTCGACCTGCGCGTTGACGACCACGCCGAGCCGATGGAAGAACTGCGCCGGCTCCATGCCATGAGCCTGGAACGCTTCCAACCCTTTATTGCCTGCCTCGCCGGCCGGCTCGACCCCGTTGGCCTGATCGACCGCGAGGCGATCGAAGAGGCGGTGACGCGCTTTCGCGCCGTCCACGCTGCCCCCACGCCATGAGCGCACTGCTTGAGGTGCGCGACCTGCACACGCGCTTCGCCACCGATGAGGGCGAGCTCGCCGCGGTGGACGGTGTGAGCTTTCGCGTCGAGGCGGGCAAAACACTCGCCATCGTCGGCGAATCGGGCTGCGGCAAGAGCGTCACCGCGCTGTCGATCATGGGCTTGCTGGCGCAACCCGCAGGGCGGGTCAGTGCGGGGTCGGTGCGCTTCGAGGGGCGCGAGTTGATCGGTTTGCCGCGGCGCGAGCTGCAAGACTTGCGCGGCAGCGCGATGGCGATGATTTTTCAGGAGCCGATGTCGTCGCTCAATCCGGCGTTCACGATCGGCGAGCAGATTGTGGAGACGCTGTTGCGCCATCGGCCCATCACGCGTTCGCAGGCCGAAGCGCGCGCCCTGGAGGTGTTGCGTCAGGTGCGCATGGCCGCGCCGGAACAGCGGCTCTTTGAGTACCCGCACAAGCTCTCGGGCGGCATGCGCCAGCGCGCCATGATCGCGATGGCCCTGGCGTGCGAGCCGCGCCTGTTGATCGCCGATGAGCCGACGACCGCGCTGGACGTGACGATCCAGGCGCAGATCCTCGACCTGCTGCGCACGCTGCAAAGCGAGACCGGCACGGCCATCGTGCTGATCACGCATGACCTGGGGGTGGTGGCCGAAATGGCCGATGACGTGCTCGTGATGTACGCCGGCCAGGTGGTGGAACAGGCCAGCGTGAACGCCATTATCAGCGAGCCGCAGCACCCCTATACGGTGGGCCTGCTCGGCGCGCTGCCGCGCCTGGACGAGCAGCGCACGCGCCTGGCCGCCATCGAAGGGCAGTTGCCCAGCCCCTTGCATCCGCCGCACGGCTGCCGCTTCGCCGCGCGCTGCCCGTTCGTGCTTGCGCAATGCGGCGACGCTCCGCCGCCGCTGCGCGAGGTGGGTGCACAGCACATGGCCGCGTGCTGGCGCGCGCCGCTCGACCCGGCGCGCTTGCAAGTCGATGCCGAGGCATTGCCCGAGGTGGTGGCATGAGCCCGCAGTGCATAGGTTCGCGCTCGGCGGGTCCGGCCGAAGACCGCGGTTCGCGCCGATGACAGAACCGCTGTTGCGCACGCACGGCCTGACGAAGCATTTTCCGGTGCGCCGTGGCGTATTCGGGCGTGTGCGCGGCGCGGTGCGCGCGGTCGATGGCGTCGATCTGCGGCTTGACGCCGGCCAAACATTGGGCGTGGTCGGCGAATCGGGCTGCGGCAAGTCCACCCTCGGCCGCCTGGTGTTGCGCCTGATCGAACCCAGCGCCGGACAGGTGTGGTTCGACGGCCAGGATCTGGGCGGGCTCGACGCCGCCGCACTGCGCGCCCAGCGGCGCGCGATGCAGATCATTTTTCAGGACCCGTTCGGCTCGCTCAACCCGCGCATGACGGTGGGCCAGATCCTCGCCGAGCCGCTCATCCTGCACGGCCTGCACGGCGGGCGGCACGGCGAGCGTGTCGCGGAGCTGTTGCGCACCGTCGGGCTGGACGCCGCGCACGCGCAGCGCTACCCGCATGAGTTTTCCGGCGGCCAGCGCCAGCGCATCGGCATCGCGCGCGCGCTCGCGGTGCAGCCGCGCCTGATCGTGTGCGACGAAGCCGTCTCGGCGCTCGACGTGTCGGTGCAAGCCCAAGTGATCAACCTTCTGCAAGACCTGCAACAGCGCTTTGGCATCGCCTACCTGTTCATTGCCCATGACCTTGCAGTGGTGCGCCACATCGCGCACCGCGTCGCGGTGATGTACATGGGGCGCATCGTCGAAGTCGCCGACACCGATGCGCTGTTCGCCGCGCCGCGCCACCCGTATTCGCAAGCTTTGTTGGCCGCGATCCCGCGCGCTGAGCCCTCGCGCGGCGCGCCGCGCAACGTGCCGCGTGGCGATGTGCCCAGCCCGATGGCTGCCACGCCGGGCTGCCGCTTTTACACCCGCTGCCCGCATGCCAGGGCGCTGTGCTCGCAGCAGGTGCCGGCACTCGAACTGTCCGAGGGCCACGGCGTGGCCTGCCACTTTTGGCACGAGATCGTCTCCCACGCGCCCCCCACGCCCGAGCGCGCCGCCGCACCCGAAGCGGCAGCGCAACGGCGCAGACTGCTGGCCTTGCAGGCGGCGTTTGTGCCTGCCTCAGCCGCCGCGTCACCCTGATTCCCCGTTCAATTTCAACCGAAGGAGCTGCTCGATGAACCGTACCCTGACCTTGCTGCGCACCCGGTGCGCGGCCCTCGCGCTGCTCGGCGCGGCGCTCGGCGCTCCGGCGCAGACGCTGCGCATCGGCCTGGCGGAAGACCCCGACGCGCTCGACCCCACGCTGGCGCGCACCTTCGTCGGCCGCATCGTCTTCGCTTCGCTGTGCGACAAGCTGTTCGATGTCGATGAGAAGCTGGCCATCGTGCCGCAGCTCGCCACGGGTTTCGAGTGGTCGGCCGACAACAAGGCGCTGACGATCAAGCTGCGCGGCGGCGTGCTGTTTCACGACGGTGAAAAGTTCGACGCGGCGGCGGTCAAATTCAACATCGAGCGCCACAAGACGCTGCCCGGTTCGAACCGCGGCGGCGAGTTGCGCCCGGTGGCGAGCGTCGACGTGGTGGATGCGATGACGGTGCGCCTGAACCTCACCGCGCCGTTTTCGCCCTTGCTCGCGGCGCTGGCGGATCGGGCGGGCATGATGGTCTCGCCCAAGGCGGCGACGGCCTTGGGCGCGCAGTTCGCCACCAAGCCGGTGTGCTCCGGGCCGTTTCGCTTTGTGGAGCGCGTGCCCCAGGATCGCATGGTGTTCGAGCGCTTCCCCGAGTACTGGAACAAGGCAGCGGTGCACTTTGACAAAGTGATCTACACGCCGATCACCGACGCCACCGTGCGCCTGGCAAACCTGAAGGCCGGCCAGCTCGACTTCGCCGAACGTGTGGCCGCCTCCGACATGGAAGCGATCCGCAAAGACAAGCGCCTGAAGAGCGCGAGCATCACGGAGATCGGCTACCAGGGCATCACGATCAACCTGGGCAAGAGCGAGCAGGCTCAGAAAAATCCGCTCGGGCGCGACCCCCGCGTGCGCGAAGCGTTCGAGCTGTCGCTGGACCGCGCGGGCCTGGCGCAGGTGGTGATGGACAACGAGGCGACGGTGGGCAACCAATGGGTGGCGCCGAACAATCCCTATTACGCCAAGGGCGTGCCGATTCCGAAGCGCAATGTCGAGCGGGCGCGCGCCTTGCTCAAGGAAGCGGGCGTCATCAACCCGAGCTTCACGCTGATGACGACCACCACCTCGGACGCACAGCGCCTGGCGCTCGTGGTGCAGGCGATGAGCAAGGACGCGGGATTTGACGTGAAGATCCAGACCACGGAGTTCGCGACGTCGCTGAACATGGCGGACAAAGGCGAGTTCGAGGCCTATGTGCTCGCCTGGAGCGGCCGCGCCGACCCCGACGGCAACCTCTACAGCTTCGACGCCTGCAAGCAGCCGCTGAACTATGCCGGTTACTGCGTGCCGGAAGTCGACGCGCTGCTCAATGAGTCGCGCAGCCAACGCGACCCGGCCGAGCGCAAAAAGGTCTACGACAAGATCGCCGCGCGCGTGCTGGCTGACCGGCCGATCATCTACCTGTACCACCGCAACTGGCTGTGGGCCTTCAACGCCAAACTCGGCGGCGTGCGCAACGTTCCGGATGGTTTGTTGCGCGTGACGGGCTTGAAACTCAACTGACGAATCGCTCGGCCCGCCCGTGCTCGAATACCTCGCCAAACGCATCGCCACGCTGATCCCGACGCTGATCTTCGTGTCGATGTTGATCTTCGGCCTGCAGCAATTGCTGCCGGGCGACCCGGCATTGATACTGGCCGGCGAAGAGCAAGACCCGGCGGTGGTGGCGCACCTGCGCAAGACGATGCACCTGGACGAACCGCTGCCAGTGCGCTACGCCTACTGGGTTGGCGGTGTGCTGCGCGGCGATCTCGGTGAATCGGTGCGCATGCAATTGCCAGTGCGCGACCTGATCGCGCAAAAACTGCCGGTCACGCTGCAATTGGCGCTGATGGCGTTCGCGGTGGCGCTGTTGATCGGCATTCCGGCGGGCATCGTCGCCGCGGTGTGGCGCGGCACGGTGTGGGACACGCTGGCCAACGCCTTTGCGCTGTGGGGTTTGTCCACACCGAACTTTTGGCTCGGCATCTTGCTGATCCTGTTGTTCTCGGTGCAGCTCGGCTGGTTGCCGGCCTCGGGTTATGTGAGCCCGTTCGAAGACCTGGGCGCGAACCTGGCCGCGATGGCGATGCCGGCCTTCGTGCTCGGCAATGCGATTGCCGCCGTGCTGATGCGCCACACGCGCAGCGCAATGCTGCAGGTGATGAACACCGACTATGTGCGCACGGCGCGCGCCAAAGGCCTGCGCGAACGCGCCGTGGTGCTCAAACACGCGCTGCGCAATGCGCTCACGCCGGTGATCACGCTGGGCGCGCTGGAACTCGGCACGCTGCTGTCGGGTGCGGTGCTCACGGACCAGGTGTTCACGATTCCGGGCTTCGGCAAGTTGATCGTCGACTCCGTGTTCAACCGCGACTATGCGGTGGTGCAAGGTGTCGTGCTCGTCACCGCCACCACCTACATCGTGTTGAATTTGCTCGCGGATTTGGCGTATTTCCTGGCCAATCCGCGGTTGCGCAACTGAGGCCCGGCTTGCAACCCTCACTCGCCTCGGCGCCGCTGACCTTGCCGTCAAGCGGCGGTGCCACGCCCCCCACCGGCCCCTGGCAACGCGCGTGGCGCCGGCTGGTGCGGCGCCGCGCCGCGATGCTGGGCCTGGCCGCCGTGCTGGGTTTCATCGCACTGGCGCTGTTCGCCCCGTGGATCGCGGCTTACGACCCCATCGCCACCGACTGGGGCGCGTTGCGCAAGGCGCCGTCGATGGCGCATTGGTTCGGCACCGATGAAATCGGCCGCGACGTGTTGTCGCGCGTCATTTACGGCACCCGAGCCTCGCTGCTGGCGGGCGTCGTGTCAGTGTCGATCTCGCTCGCGCTGGGGGTGCCGATCGGCCTGCTCGCCGGGGTCGTGGGCGGCTGGCTCGACGCGTTGATCTCGCGCATCACCGACGCCTTTCTCGCCTGCCCCTTCCTGATTCTGGCGATCGCGCTGGCGGCGTTCCTCGGGCCGTCGCTGAGCAACGCGATGATCGCGATCGGCATTTCGGCGACGCCCATCTTCGTGCGCCTGACGCGTGCCCAGGTGCTCAACGTGAAGGTCGAGGACTACATCGAAGCGGCGCGCGCCGTGGGCAACCCGCCGTGGCGCGTGGCGCGGCGCCCCATCGCGCCCAATGTCGCGGCGCCGCGCATCGTGCAGGCCACGCTGGCGATTGCCGGCGCGGTGATCGCCGAAGCCAGCCTGTCGTTTCTGGGCCTCGGCCCACAGCCCCCCGCGCCGAGCTGGGGCAGCATGCTCAATGTGGCGAAGAACTATGTCGAGAACGCGCCCTGGATGGCGGTGTGGCCGGGGCTGGCGATCTTCATGCTGGTGATGTCGTTCAATCTGCTCGGCGATGGCCTGCGCGACGCGCTCGACCCGCGCCAGCGTTGAGAGTGCGGGCAGACCGACGCCTTTCGACCCGCGGTGGTACAGTGCGGCTTCGTTTGTATCGCGCGGCTCGCCCAGGAGCCGCATGCCTGCGCCGCAGACGTCTTGAATTTCTCCCCCGTGGGTCCGCCAGGCCGCAGTTCTGCGGCGTGCATGAGATATCTGGCGGCCTCCCAGCGACAGCGCGTGTGAACGCTGTCCCGAGCCAGGCACATGCTCACTCGCGCATTCATCGCGCGACCTTGTTTTTCGCGGCCCACACCGCTGCCGCGGCAACGCTTCGTCGCCGCCCGAAGGAGCCTCATGGCCAAAGAAGAACTGATCGAAATGAGTGGCGTCGTGAATGAAGTGCTGCCCGACTCGCGCTTTCGCGTCACGTTGGAAAACGGTCACCAGTTGATCGCCTATACGTCGGGCAAGATGCGCAAGCACCACATCCGCATTCTGGCTGGCGACAACGTGTCGCTCGAACTCTCGCCGTATGACTTGAGCAAGGGCCGTATCACGTTTCGCCACCTCGAGCGCCGCGGGCCGGCGCCCAGCTCTTCCAGGCCTGGCCAGCGCAGCGCCTGACCCGGCGCGCGGCAAGTGCGACCGCGTTCGGTGCGCCGCCGCCTGCACTTCGGGTGCGCCCCTGCGGGTCAGGTCGGCGGGTTCGTCACCACCGGCGCGAGCTTCGGCCCGATCAAGCCCAGGCTCAGGGCGGTGCCCAGCAGCACCACGGCGCCGCCAAGCATCATTTGCAGCGTCACTTCCTCACCGAGGTAGAGCGAGCCCGAGGCCATGGCGACGACCGGGTTCAGGAACGTCACCGACATCGCGCGCACCGAGCCGATGCGGCGCAGCAGCCGAAAGTAGATCAGAAAGCCCAGGCCCGAACTCGCCACACCGAGGAACACTACTTCGGCCCAGGCGCGCGGGCTCGGGTTCACGCTCGGCCATGCGGCCCAGGCAAATGGCGCGAGGAACAGGCTCGCGGCGAGCAGGCTGCCCACCGTGATGACGAGCGCGTCGGCCCCGGCCAGGTGCTTGCGCGCGTAGTTCGCGCCGATGCCCCAGAACAGCGACGTGCCGAGCACGGCAAGCACCGCGAGCAGCCCGTTGCCGCTCTTGAACGACACGCCGCCCCACATCAGCACGCCCACACCGGCGAAGCCGATGACCAGGCCCAAGGCGCGCCACGCGCCCATGCGGTCTTTCAGCAGGTAATGGGCGATGAGCGCCGCGAACAGCGGCGCGGTCGCGTTCAGCACTGCCACTAGGCCGGCGGTGATGTGCAGTGACGCATAGGCGAGCAACATGAACGGCAGCGCGGTGTAGGGAATGCCCAGCATCAGCAGTTGCCGCGGGTGGGCGCGCAGTGTCGGCCAGCCACCGCGCCACAGCATCACCGGGAGCAACAACACCGCGGCCAGGCCGAGGCGCAGCGCGACCAGCGGCGCGGGTCCGAAGTCGGGCACGGCGGCTCGAACGAACAGATACGCGGCGCCCCAGAGCAGGCTCAGCAGCAGAAGTTCGGCCAAGTCTTGGGGGCGCATCGGGCGAGCTTAGCGGATGACCGCGCCGCGAGGACGAGGTGCGCATCGAAGCTGCAAGCCCATGGCGCCGAGAAGACGGGAAAGCGCCCCTTTCTTCGAGCCACCGGTGGGTCCGTGCTGTGGCAATCTGGTGGCCTCGAAATTTCATTGGAGAAAACTCATGCTGCGTCCCGCAATTGCATTCCTCATGTCCGGCGCGATGCTTGCCGCGCAACCGGCACTCGCGGCTGCCGATGGCCAGGCAAATGGTCACGCCAAGGGCAAGGTGGTGCACGGCGTCTCGCTGGGCTCGCTGTGCAAAGGCTGCGGCGTCGTATCCAAAGAGCAGACCGAAACGCGCAAGGGCAAGGCCAGTGGCGTCGGCGCCGTGGGTGGCGCGGTGGCGGGTGGCGTTGTCGGCAATCAGTTCGGCCGCGGCGACGGCAAGACGGCGCTGACGGTGGTGGGCGCCGTCGGCGGTGCGGTGGCCGGCAATGAGATCGAGAAAAACGTCAAGAAGTACACCGTGTGGATCACGACGGTGACATTCAAGGATGGCACCCAGAAGAGCTACGAGCGCAGCAGCGACCCGGGCTTGCGCGCGGGCGATGTAGTGAAACTCGTGAATGGGCAGCCGGTGCGGCGCAACAACAAGGGTTGAGGCGATCACACCACTTCGCGTTCAATCGCGTGGGAATGGGCCTCTGACTTCGGCCCGGTGCTGACCTTCGTCGCTCGCTGCGTGCAGATGTCGAGCAGCGTGGCAGGCGGCCTGGGGTACGTTCTCCGGCCCACGCTCGCGGGGCACCGGATTGCGCCCATGTGCGTAGCGCCATCAACGCCGTGTTCTCGTGCGAAGGTCGATGACACCGCGAATGGTGCCTACGCCCGTACCCCAAACCGCCTACCCCGACACCCGGGTTGCATGGCACGACGTGGCATGCCACCGCAGGTTGAAACAGGGCGGCGGTGGCGCCCCCGGCGCAGGACCGATTCGCGGTGTCCTCAACGCGAACAGGGCGCAACGGTGTTGACGCGTTTGCGCAGTGCCGGCATCAACGTTGCCCCGCGAGCGTGGGCCGGAGAACGGGGGCGCCGCCGTCGCCCTGCCGCCACTACGACGGC
>JANOLJ010000383.1:0-14691 GCA_031419715.1 Burkholderiales bacterium
TCTCTATGCCCGCTGCGGCCGGCCCACCCTCGGCCCAGCGGCCAACGTCAGGTACCACGTCAAAGTGGTCTGTCACGGAGGGTGCGCGCCGCAAGCTACGCATACCGCGCAGGCGCACACCGTTTGGGGTAAGCCGCGCGCGGAGGGCGCAGCCCGGAGTGCGGCGGCTTGACCGAAGGGTTCGACCCCACTTTACGCCTGGCGTGAGCGACGCGACACGTACTGACGTATGACTCCATCCATGCGCGTTTGCCACCCCTCGCCAGTTGCTTTGAAGAATGCGAGAACCTCCGGGCTGTACCGAACGGAGACCAATTGCTTTGGATTGGCTGATTTCGGGCGGCCGCGAACAGTACGCAGAGGAACCATGGCCTTGAGTTGGCTAGGCGCAAGCGGCTGGGCATCGGGATCAGCCTTTGCTGCGGCGACGATGCGCTTGTTCTCCTCCATGGTAGGCATGGCAATGACTGGGTGTTTAGAAGTTTTCGACATAGTGCTTCACCTCGCGGCGAGTGGCACGGCGAAGACTGATGATTCTTCGCACGCTGCCACGCTCAATAAAGGCCACGTAGTACAGAGTCGCTGTTTCCGGGGCAAGCGCGATCATTCTCAGTTCGTCGTGTAGCTACAGGAACGGCGCAGGTCAAAGGGTTGGCCGAAACGCGGCCCCATGCCGGGGCTGCCGCGCCAACCGCCGCACAGGGACGCCCCGTCGCACCAACAACCGCACGGTGACGCGCCGTAGCGCCCACGGCCCCAATTTCAAGCGCAAGGTAACCCTCACAGCCAAAGCATTCGCGTCACTCTCATTCCAGCAACGCCCGCGCGCGCAGTTCGTCGAGCAGCTTGGCGGTATCGCCGCCTTGCAGCTTCGCAATGTCGTCCTGGTACTTGAGCAGCACACCAAGCGTGTCATGCACCGTCGCGGGGTCCAGGCGCATGGCGTTGAGTGCGAGCAGGGCATTCGTCCAGTCGATCGTCTCGGCGACACCCGGCGCTTTGAACAGGTCGAGCGTGCGCATGCGTTGCACGAACTCCACCACCTGGCGGTACAGGCGTTCGTTCGCGCCCGGGGCCTTGCGCCGAACGATGTCAAGCTCGCGCTCGACGTCAGGGAACTCGACCCAGTGGTACAGGCAGCGGCGCTTCAGCGCGTCGTGCACTTCACGCGTGCGGTTGCTCGTGATGATCGTGATCGGCGGCGCGACTGCCTTGATCACGCCGAACTCCGGAATCGTGATCTGGTTTTCCGCCAGCACTTCCAGCAGGAACGCGTCAAACGGTTCGTCGGCGCGGTCCAGCTCGTCGATCAGCAGCACCGGCGAGCGCGGTTGCGTCAGCGCTTGCAGCAGCGGGCGTTCGATCAGCATCGAGCGCGAATAGAGGCTGTGCGTCAGGCGCTCGCGCTCGCCCGCGTCAGCCACCGTGTGCGCCGCTTCGGCCAGGCGAATTTCGACCATCTGGCGCGCGACGTTCCACTCATAGGCGGTTTGCGCAATGTCCAGCCCCTCATAACATTGCACTCGCAGCAGCCGCGTGCCCAGGCCTGCGGCGAGCGTCTTCGCAAGTTCCGTCTTGCCCACGCCGGGCTCGCCTTCCAGAAACAACGGCCGCCCGAGCTTCAGGCTGAGGAACAGCGCGGTGGCCAGGCGCCGGTCGCAGAGGTAGTTTTCCGCGGCGAGCAGCGAGACGACGGCGTCAACGCTGTCGGGCAGATTCATCAACGCGCCAGCGCTGCGGCCACGGCGCGCGAGGCCATGACGCTGATCATGGCGGCTCGATACGCGGGTGTGCCGTGCAAGTCGCCGTTGATGCCCTCGTTGCCGAGCTTCACCGCTTTGGCCGCGGCTGGGGTGAAGCTCTGCGCCAGCGCGTCTTCGATCGGCTTGCAGCGAAACACGCAACTCTTCGCGCCCGTCACCGCCACCCTGACAGCATTGGGAACGCCGCCTGCACCCTGGCTGACGAACACGCCGACCAGCGCGAAGCGCGAAGCCGGCTGCTTGAACTTGATGTACGCCGCCTTGGCACCCGTGGGGAAGCTCACTGCCGTTATCAGCTCACCCGGCTTGAGCGCGGTCTCGAACAGGCCGGTGAAAAAGCTGTCGCCGGGAATCGTGCGCTGGTTCGTATGGATCGTCGCGCCCAGGCCCAGCACGGCGGCCGGGTAACACGCGGCCGGGTCGGCGTTGGCGATAGCGCCGCCTATCGTTCCCATGTTGCGCACCATCGGGTCGCCGATGCCTGCGGCGAGTTCGGCCAACGCGGGCAAGGCACGCTTCACGTCAGCCGAGTTCGCGACGTTCGAGTGCGTGACCATCGCGCCGATGACGACGTTGGCGCCGTCGATGTGAATTCCCTTCAGCTCGGTGATGCCGCCGAGATCGACGAGGCGCTCGCTCGTCGACAGGCGCAACTTCATCGCCTGCACCAGGCTTTGCCCGCCCGCGAGGTAACGCGCGTCGCCGCTGAACGCCGCTGCCGCCGCTGAAGTGCTGGCGGGCCGTTGGTAGTCGAAGCTGTACATGTGATGTTCCTTGTTCGCGTCAAGCGACGTTGTTGGCAGCGCGCCAGACCCGCTCGGCCGTGGCCGGCATCGCGAGATCCTTGACACCCAGCGCGTCGGTCAGCGCATTCATGAATGCCGGCGGCGAGCCGATGGCCCCGGCCTCGCCGCAACCCTTCACGCCCAGCGGATTGTGCGTGCACGGCGTGTTCGTCGTGTCCACCGTGAAACTGGGCAGATCGTCGGCGCGCGGCATCGTGTAGTCCATGTACGACGCGGTGAGCAACTGGCCCGACTCCTTGTCGTACTGGCAGCCCTCCACCATCGCCTGCCCCAGCCCCTGCGCCAGACCGCCGTGGACCTGGCCGGAGACGATCATCGGATTGACGATGTTGCCGAAGTCGTCCACCGCGGTGAACTTGTCCACGCGCGTGCGCCCGGTCTCCGGATCGACGACAACTTCGCAGATGTAGGTGCCGGCCGGATAGGTGAAGTTGGTCGGGTCGTAGAACGCGTTTTCGTTCAGGCCGGGCTCCAGCTTGTCGAGCGGGTAGTTGTGCGGCACGTAGGCGGTGAGCGCGACCGCACCGAACGGCACCTTCTTGTCGGTGCCCTTGACCTTGAACTCGCCGTTTTCGAACTCGATGTCGGTATCCGCCGCTTCCAGCAGGTGCGCGGCGATCTTCTTGCCCTTGGCGATGACTTTGTCCACCGCCTTCACGATCGCCGTGCCGCCCACGCTCAAGCTGCGGCTGCCATACGTGCCCATGCCGAACGGGATGCGCCCGGTGTCGCCGTGCACGATCTCGACGTTGTCCACCGGGATGCCGAGCTTGGCGGCGACGACTTGCGCAAACGTGGTCTCGTGGCCCTGGCCGTGGCTGTGCGAGCCGGTGAAGATCGTCACCGTGCCGGTGGGGTGGACTCGCACCTCGCCAGCCTCGAACAGCCCGGCGCGCGCGCCCAACGCTCCCGCGATGTTGCTCGGCGCGATGCCGCAGGCCTCGATGTAGCAGCTGTAGCCGATGCCGCGCTTCAGGCCTTGCGCCTCGGTGGCGGCCTTGCGCGCGGCATAGCCCGCCACATCAGCGAGCTTGATCGCCTTGTCCAGGTGCGCTGCATAGTCGCCGGTGTCATACGTCAGCCCCACCGGCGTGGCGTACGGGAACTCGGTGATGAAGTTCTGCCGGCGAATCGCCGTCGGGTCCATTTTCATGTCGCGCGCCGCCTGCTCGACGATGCGCTCCACGACATACGTCGCCTCGGGCCGGCCCGCGCCGCGGTAGGCGTCCACCGGCGCCGTGTTCGTGAACACCGCCTTGACCTCGGCGTAGATCGCCGGCGTCTTGTACTGGCCGGCGAGCAGCGTCGCGTACAGGATCGTCGGCACGCTCGACGCAAACGTGGACAGGTAAGCGCCCATGTTGGCGATCGTCTTCACGCGCAGCGCGAGGAAGTTGCCTTTCGCATCCATCGCGAGTTCGACTTTCGTCGCATGGTCGCGGCCGTGCGCGTCGGTCATGAACGATTCGCTGCGCTCTGCCGTCCACTTGATCGGCCGACCGACATGTTTGCTGGCCCAGACCAGCGCCACGTCTTCGGGGTACAGAAAAATCTTCGAGCCGAAGCCGCCGCCGACATCGGGCGCGATGACGCGCACTTTCGACTCCGGCAGGCCGAGCACGAAGGCGCACATCAGCAGGCGCTCGACGTGCGGGTTCTGGTTCGCCACGTAGAGCGTGTAGCTTTCGTCGTGGCGCGTGTAGCTCGCGTTCACGGCGCGCGGCTCCATCGCGTTCGGGACGAGCCGGTTGTTCACGAACTCGAGCGTGCTGACCTTGGCCGCGACCTTGAACGCCGCATCCACCGCGTCCTTGTTGCCGTGACCCCAGTCGTAGCAGGTGTTGTTCGGCACGTCGTCGTGCACGAGCGAACTCGCCTTGTCGGCGCTGCTGATGTCGATCACAGGCGGCAGCTCCTGGTAGTCGACGTCGATCAGTTCGACCGCGTCTTTCGCCTGCCACGCGGTCTCGGCGACGACGAGCGCGACCTGGTCGCCCACATGCCGCACCTTGTCGTGCGCGATCACCGGGTGCGCCGGTTCCTTCATCGGCGTGCCGTCCTTGCTGTGGATCAGCCAGCCGCAAGGCAGGCCGCCGACCTTGGCCGCGGCGAGGTCGGCACCGGTGAAGATCTTCAGCACGCCGGGCGCGGCCAGGGCCTTCTTGATGTCGATGGACCGAATCTTCGCGTGCGCGTACGGCGAGCGCACGAACGCCGCGAAGCTCTGGTGCGGCAGCACCACGTCGTCGGTGTACTGGCCCGCGCCGGTGAGGAAGCGGTAGTCTTCGCGGCGTTGCAGCGACTGGCCGATCGGGGAGATGGGCGGTTGCGACATGTCGGTCATGTGAGCCTCCTCAGGCGGCCGCGCCGACTTTGCCACTCTGGCAAAGCTGGATCGACTTGACGATGTTGTGGTAGCCGGTGCAGCGGCAGATGTTGCCTTCCAGGCCGTCGCGGATGTCTTGTTCGCTCGCTGTCGGGTTGTCTTTGAGCAGTTGCACCGCCGACATCACCATGCCCGGCGTGCAGAAACCGCATTGCAGGCCGTGGCACTCCTTGAACGCGGCCTGCATCGGGTGCAGCGTGCCCTCCGTCGCCAGGCCCTCGATCGTGGTCACGCTCGCGCCTTGCGCCTGCACCGCGAGCATCGAACACGCCTTCACGGCGCGGCCGTTCAGGTGCACGGTGCACGCGCCGCACTGCGCGGTGTCGCAGCCGACATGCGTGCCGGTGAGTTGCAGGTGTTCGCGCAGCAACTGCACGAGCAGGGTTCGCGGGTCGACGCTGGCGCTGACCGCCTTGCCGTTGACATTCAGTGAAATCGACACGCTCACGGGAGCCTCCTAGGGCAGGTGCTGCGCGACGGCGCGGCTTCGCCCGCGATTGTTCGGCCAATGCGACTCGCCGCACAGTGCGGGCATTCCCCTATGGGCGGCTTTGCATACTCCGATTTGGAACAGGCACGGCTACTTGTCCGCATTGGGGAAGAACAGTTGCTCGCCGCCCATTTTGTAGCCCGCGATCGTCGATTGCCCGTCGGCGGACACCACCCAGTCGGCGAACTGCTGTGCCAGGTCTTTCTTCGCATGCGGGTGTTTGGCCGGGTTCACGACGATCACGCCGTATTGGTTGAACAGGCGCCGGTCGCCCTCGACCAGAACGCCCAAGTCGCCCCGGTTCTTGAACGACAGCCACGTGCCGCGGTCGGTGAGCGCATAGGCGTTCGTGCTCGACGCCATGTTCAGCGCCGGGCCCATGCCGCAGCCGCATTCCTTGTAGCCTGCCATCTTGCCCACCGGCGTGTCCAGCCCGGCGGCTTTCCAGTAGCGCAGTTCGGCGGCGTGCGTGCCGCTCTTGTCGCCGCGCGAGATGAAGGCGGCCGGCGACGTGCTGAGTTTTTTCAGGCCCTCGACGACGTCCTTGCCCATCGTGCCGGCCGGGTCCGCCTTCGGCCCGACGATCACGAAGTCGTTGTACATCACGGCGCGGCGCGCGAGGCCAAAGCCATCGGCGACGAACTTGTCCTCGGCCACTTGGTCGTGCACGAACAGCAGGTCGGCGTCGCCGCGCCGGCCCATGTCGAGCGCCTGGCCGGTGCCCAGCGCAACGACCCGCACATCAATGCCGCTCGCGCGTTTGAACGCCGGCAGCAGGTGCGCGAACAGGCCCGACTGCTCGGTGCTGGTGGTCGAGGCCATCACGATGAACTTGTCTTGCGCTTGCGCGACCGTGGCCGGCGAAAGTACAGAAAGTACCAGTGCCGCCGCCAGCACCGCGCGCCGCGAGACCGCCGTGCGAATCAATCGAGTTTCCAGGCCATTTCTCCTTTGATGAACAAACTTGCCGCGCCGTCGGTACGGTCGCTGAAAAATTCTTCGGTGGGCAGATCGACGCGGATCTGCCCCGCCTCCAGGTAGACGACGCGAGCCGCCAGGCGTTTGGCCTGCCCCAGGTTGTGCGTGCTCATCACGAGCGTCATGCCTTCGGTGGAAAAGCCGGCGAGCAAGTGTTCGACTTCCTTCTTTGCCGAAGGGTCCAGGCTCGCGGTGGGCTCGTCGAGAAACAACACCGCCGGCCGCACCGCCCAGGCCCGCGCCAGCGCGAGGCGCTGCTGCTGACCGCCGGAGAGCGCGCGCGCCGGGCGATCGGCGCACTCAAACAGGCCGACGCGGCGCAGCGCGCGTTCGATGTCCGCCGGCCACTTTTCGCGCGCGACTCCGGCAAGCCACAGTGCCAGACGCAGGTTGTTCGCCACGCTCAGTCGCAGCATGAACGGTCGCTGGTACACCATCGCCTGCGTCGCGCCACGCTGCCCGAGCACGCGCGCGCCTTGCAGCGCGAGCACACCGTGCAAAGCGCGCAACAGCGTCGTCTTGCCGGAGCCATTGGCGCCCACCAGCGCGATGAATTCGCCCGGGCGAACGTCAAGCGACACCCGGTCCAGCGCCTGCACCGAGCCGAAGCGCACCGAGACCTCGCGCAGGCTCAGCAGCGGCGCGACTCCCGCGTCCGTCAGCGCGTTCATCGCACCCCCGCCAGCGCAGAACCATGGCCGCGCTGCGTCAGGCTCACGCCGAGGTTCACGACACCCACGACGAGCAGCAACACGATGCCCAGCGCCATCGCCAGCGGCAGGTCGCCCTTGCTCGTCTCCAGCGCGATCGCGGTCGTCATGACGCGCGTCACGCCGTCGATGTTGCCGCCCACCACCATCACCGCGCCGACTTCGGCGATGGCGCGGCCGAACGCGGCGATCAGCACCGTCAGCACCGCCCATCGGTCGTGCAGCAGCATCAGCAGCGCGCAGGTCAACGGGCCCGCACCCATCGAGCGAAGCTGATCGCCGCCGTCGCGCAGCGAATCGCCCACCAACTGGCGCGTCAGCGCGGCGATGATGGGCAGCACGAGGATCGTCTGCGCAATCACCATCGCTTGGGGCGTGAACAGGATGCCCCAACTGCCCAGCGGCCCGCTGCGCGACAGCAGCAGGTACACGACCAGCCCCACCACCACCGAGGGCAAGGCGAGCAGCGTATTGACACCGAGCACCGCGATGCGGTGCCCCGGAAAACGCGCCACCGCGAGCCACGCACCCAGCCCCAAGCCGAACACCGCGCCGAACAGGCAGGCACTGCCGCTCACCCACAGCGACAGGGCCACGGTTCGCCACAGTTTGGGGTCAGCGCTTGCGATCAGGTCAAAAGCAGTTCGAAAACTCTCGCCAAAGCCATTCATTCGACATCTTTCATACTGCGGGCATTCTCGGGGCGAAGCTCACACCCACCGATATGAAGCAGCATGCATAGGATTCATCTCACCTACACCCTGGGCAGCGCACACGATCCGGCAGGCGCGAGCGATCACGCGACCAACCTGCACCACCCCTTGATGGCGCTGCTGGCCGCGGTGCACGACCACGGCTCGATCAGCGCCGCGGCACGCACCCTGGGCCTGTCGTACCGCCACAGCTGGGGGGAACTGAAGCGCTGGGAGGTCGAACTCGGCCAGTCGCTCGTGACCTGGGCCAAAGGCCACGCCGCGCAGCTCACGCCGTTCGGCGAAAAGCTGCTCTGGGCCGAACGCCGCGCCCAGGCGCGCGCGGCGCCGCAGATCGAGGCGTTGCGCAGCGAACTCGAACAGGCCTTCGCGATCGCGTTTGACGCCAGCTCCGGCGTGATCCCGATTCAAGCCAGTCACGACGACGCCCTGCCCTTGCTGCGCCACCTCGCGCAGGCGCAGCACGGCTTGCACCTGGACATTCAATTCACCGGCAGCGTCGATGCCCTGGCGGCGCTGAACGACGGGCGCTGCCAGGTCGCCGGGTTTCACGCGTTGACAGCATCACCGCGCCGCTCCGCCACGGCAAGCGTGTACCGCGCGATGCTCAAGCCCGGCCAGCACAAACTGGTGAGCTTCGCGCGGCGCAATCAGGGCTTGATCGTCGCGGCGGGCAACCCGCTGCGGTTGAACACGCTCGCCGACCTGCTGCGTCCGGGTCTGCGCTTCGCGAACCGGCGCCGCGGTGCCGGAACGCGCGTCGTGCTCGAGGAGCTGCTCGCGCAGCAGGGAATCGAGCCGCGGCGCATCGAAGGTTTCGAGCGCGACGAGCCCTCGCACCGCGCCGTCGCCGAGGCCGTGGCCAGCGGCAGCGCCGATGCCGCGTTCGGCATCGAAGCCGCAGCGCGCACGCGCGGCCTGGGCTTTGTGGCGCTGGCGCAGGAGCACTACTTTCTCGTCATGCTGCGCCAGACACTCGAGCAGCCACACGTGCGCACGCTGCTCGAGCTGCTGCGCAGCCCCGGCTGGCGTGACGCGCTGAATGCGATTCCGGGCTACGCCGCGCAGCGCAGCGGCGAGGTGCTGTCGCTGCGTTCGGTGTTGCCCTGGTGGAACTACCGTAAGCCGAAGCCTCGGAAAAACTCCACCGTCAAGTGAAGATCTTCGCCCAGGCCGTGGCTGCCTTGCTGCGGCGGGCCGACTTGACCGTAAAGGGTTAGCGAGGCAAGCGGCGCGCCGCCGAATCTACTCGCAGTGACTTCACTGCGTAAGTCGGGTCGCTTCAGCGATCACTTCATCCGCGTCGTACAGAGTCGCTTCGCCGCGCTCGTAGGCGGAAGTCCGACTGCGAATCTCCAAGCGCCAAGCTTCTTCGACATCCGGATCAACGGTCTCGTCGAGCGTCTCGCGTAGTAGCTCAACCAATCGAATTCGGTCTTGTGGCGAGAGCGCCTTGCCTCGTTCAACAAGCTCAGCAACTCTGTCAGCCATCGTGCGCCTCCAATGAACGCGTTGATTTTAAGCGCAGGACTGGGTCGGTGGGTGCTTGTGAGGCCCAACGAATGACGGGACTTCCCCGTCCCGAGGTGCCCGCTGTAAAGCGGAGTACGGCAACATAGTGGCGAATGCGCTTGAAGCCCGAGGGCAGGACATGCTGCACGAGCACCTTGTCGGCGGCGATGCGCACGATGCGCTCGTTGCCGATTGCCGTGCTCAGGCGCTCCCGGATCCGCAGGGAAGACACCGCAGCCAAACTGACGAACGCAATTCCCGATACGGCGAACGCCGCCGCGCTCTTCGCGTTCACGCGCGACTGGACGCTGTGCTTGTCGCTCATGAAAATCGCCAAAACCGATGGGCCGCGCATCCCCTGACCCGGGAAAGCCCGGCAAGCGGCGAGAATCGCTGCCTTTGTCGTTGACCTTCCCTGCCCTTTCCCATGCTGCGCATCGACGCCCTGACCAAACGCTACGGCGAACGCATTGCGCTGAAGTCGCTGTCGTTCGCCGTCCCGAGCGGCCAGTTCGTCGCGCTGCTGGGGCCCAATGGCGCGGGTAAGTCCACGCTGTTTCAGGTGCTGACGGGCTTGTTTGCCGCCGATGAAGGCAGCGTTGAAGTCGCCGGCCACTCGCTGCGCACCGCGGCAACGCAGGCGCTGCGCCACATCGGCGTCGTTTTCCAGCAGATTTCGCTCGATCTGGACTTGAGCGTGCGCCGCAACCTGCTGTTCCAGGCCGATTTGCAGGGCCTGCCGCGCAAGCTGGCGCTGGAACGCATTGCCGCCGGCTGTTCGCGCCTGGGGTTGGAGGGTGACCTCGACCGCAAGGCACGCGAGCTGTCGGGCGGGAACCGGCGCAAGGTGGAACTGGTTCGCGCGAATCTGCACCAACCGCCCGTGCTGCTGATGGACGAAGCCACGGTGGGGCTGGACCCGAAGTCGCGCCGCGATCTGCTGGCCGCCCTGCGCGCCGATGTGCGGGAACGCGGCGTGAGCGTGCTCTGGGCAACCCACCTCGTTGAAGAGGCCGAAGGGGCAGACCGCGTGCTTGTGCTGCACAAAGGCAGCCTGCTCGCGGACGGAACACCCGCCGATGTGACGCAGGCGCTGGGCGAAGCCAGCCTCGAGGCGGGGTTCATCAAGCGCACGAGTTGAAACACTCTTATCGACAGGAGACAGAGCCATGTTTTCATGTTCCCGCGCCGTGCTCGCCGTGGCCATCGCCGCTGCGAGCACGGCAGCGCCAGCCCAGGGCACCGCCTATGTGTCGAGCGAAAAAGACCATACGCTGACGCTGATCGACCTGGGCACGCTCACCGTGAAGGGCGCAATCGCCACCTGCAAGCGCGCGCGCCATGTGCAGATGACGCCTGACGCAAAGATCATGGTCGCGTGTACCGATTCCAACGCTGCCGACATCATCGACCCGGCGAGCGGGAAATCGCTGCGCCGCATCCCGCTCGGCCAGGAGCCCGAGGCCTTCGACCTCTCGCCCGACGGCAAGACGATCTATGTGTCGAACGAAGACGAAGGCGAATTGGCATTCGTCGACGCAGCCACCGGCAAGACGCTCAAGACAGTGAAGGTGGGCAAGGAGCCCGAAGGCGTGAAAGTCAGCGGCGACGGCAAGTTCGTGTACGTGACGTCGGAAGTGGCGAGCATGGTGCATGTGATCGACACCGCCAGCGCCAAGATCGTGAAGAACGTCAAGGTCGGCAAGCGCCCGCGCCGCATGGCGATCACGCCCGACGGCAAGGAACTGTGGGTGACGAACGAACTCGACGCGAGCGTGAGCGTCATCGCCACCGCAGACCACAGCGTCATCGGCACGATCAAGTTCGAAGTGAAGGGCGCACGCGCTGCCGACATCACTCCCGTGGGAATCCAGATCACGCGCGACGGCAAGCGCGCCTTCGTCGGCCTGGGCCGAGCGAACCATGTCGCGTTCGTCGACGTGCCATCGCGCAAGGTCACGCAACTCGTGCTGGTGGGCAAGCGGCCGTGGAATGTGCTGCTCGACAAGGCCGAGGCCCGCCTTTACGTCGTGAACGGCATGAGCGACGACGTGACGGTGATCGACGTCGCCGGCGCGAAGGCGCTGAAGAGCATTCCTGTCGGGCGTGTGCCTTACGGAGTCGTCATCGTCGAATGATGCGCCGCTTCACATTTGCCGCGCTTGCGCTCACGTTGGGCGCGGCGCACCTCGCGGCATTCGCGCAAGCGCGACCGACCGCGGCCACCACCCTGAAGGCGACGCTGCTCGCGCCGCTGGACGATGCCCGACTTGAGCGCACCCGGCTCGAGCGCGCCTACCTCGGCCATACCGGCGGGCCGCTGCTGGACGCGCTGCAGATGGCGCTGGACGAAAACCAGCTCGAACTCGAATCGGCGGGCCTGGCCATCGCGATCAGCACACAAGGCGTGGCCACGCTGGAAGCGGCGCGCAGCGCGGCAATCGCCGCCGAGAAAGCCGGCGCTGCGGTGCTGCTGACCGACCTGAACGCCGCGTGGACGCTGGCGGTGGCCGACGCCGTGAAGGTGCCGGTACTCAACCTCAGCGAAGCAGCCGACAACCTGCGCCAGCAAGATTGCCGCGCGCGCCTGTTCCACCTGTTCCCCAGCGAACGCATGCGCACCGACGCGCTGGCGCAGACGCTGGTCGCGCGCAAGTGGAGCAAATTGCTGGTGCTCACCGGTTCCTCGGCGCTCGACCAACAGCGCGCCGCCACTGCCCAGGCCTCGATGAAGCGCTACGGCTTGCAAGTGGTGGCAACACGGCCGTTCAAACTCTCCGCCGACCCGCGCGAGCGCGATCTGGCGAACCCGCTGTTGTTGACATCCGGCACGAGCTATGACGCGGTGTGGGTGGTGGACAGCGACGGCGAGTTCGCGCGCGGCCTGCCCTACCGCACCGCGCTGCCCCGGCCGGTGGTGGGCGATGCGGGCCTGGTCGCGCTGGCCTGGCATGCGCAGTTCGAACGCTTCGGCGCGCCCCAGGTCGTGCGGCGTTTCGCGAAAGCGACGAAGCGCGCGATGACGGCGCAGGACTGGGCGGCGTGGATGGCGGGCAAGGCGCTCGTCGCCGCGATGACGGCCGCGCCGAAGGGCCCGGCAACCGCGTGGGCCGCGGCCCTGCCCAAGACACCGCTGGATGGCTCGAAAGGAACGGCGATGAGCTTTCGCGCCTGGGACGGCCAGTTGCGCCAACCGCTGGTGCTGAGCGACGGCCAGGGCGTGATCGCCACCGCGCCCGTGGAAGGCATGATGCACCCAAGCGACGCGCTCGACACGCTGGGCGCCGACGCGCCGGAAAAGCTTTGCAAGGTGGCGCGATGAGCGGTGTGGCCGATCACAACATGGATGTCACTGCCGGTGGGGCGCGTCACGGCGCGGCACATGCGCTGCAAGCGCTGCGCGCCATCGTGCTGCGCGAGCTCATCAAGTTCTCGCAGCAGACCGGGCGCCTGGTCTCGGCGCTGGTGCGCCCGCTGCTCTGGCTGGCGGTGTTCGCCGCGGGGTTTCGCAACGTCTTCGGCATCGCCATCGTCGAACCCTATGACACCTATATCTCTTATGACGTGTACATTGCCCCCGGCCTGATCGGCATGGTGCTGCTGTTCAACGGCATGCAGTCGTCACTCGCGATGGTGTATGACCGCGAAATGGGCCTGATGCGCCTGCTGCTCACCGCGCCGCTGCCGCGGCCGTGGCTGTTGTTCTCGAAACTCTGCGCGACCGCACTGCTGTCGGTGTTGCAGGCGTTGGCGTTCGTGCTCGTCGCCGCGCTCATCGGCACCACACTGCCGGTGCTCTCGCTCGCCGGGCTGCATGCGCTGTTTGCCCTGGTGTGCGGCGCGCTGATGCTCGGCGCGCTGGGGCTGCTGCTGTCGGTGCACATCAAGCAGATGGAAAATTTTGCCGGCACGATGAACTTCGTGATCTTCCCGATGTACTTCATTTCCACCGCGCTCTACCCGCTGTGGAAACTTCAAGAGTCGGGCGCCGAGTGGGTGTACTGGCTCGCCAGCGTGAACCCGTTCACCTACGCGATCGAGTGGATCCGCTTCGCTCTGTACGGCAAGGACCCGGGCCTCGCGCCGTGGGTGGTGCTGGGTTGCCTGATCGTGTTCTTCACCTTGTCGTGCTGGGGTTTTGACCCGCAGCGTGGCTTCGGCGGATTGGCGAAGAAGGGGCCGCCGGCATGAAGATCGCCCGCAGACAACTGATGCTGGGCAGCGCCGCGTGCCTGGCGCTGCCGGGTGTACCGGCGCGCGGCGCCGACAAATTTCCGTCGCGCCAGATCACGCTGTGGGTGCCCTGGCCGGCCGGTGGTGCCACCGACATTTCGCTGCGCCTGCTCGCTGAACTCGCCGGTCAAACGCTCGGCCAGAAAGTGCTGGTGGACAACCGCGGCGGCGCCGCCGGCACCCTGGCGATGCCGATCCTGCAGCAGGCCGAGCCCGACGGCTACACCATCGCGCAGTTGCCGCAGACGATCTTTCGCGCGCCGCACACGCAGAAAGTGTTGTGGGATCCGATCCGCGATGTCACGCCCATCATCCAGATTTCCGGCACGACGTTCGGCGTGCTCGTCAACGCGACGAGCGCGTTTCGCAGCCTCGAAGACATGTTCGCCTTCGCACGCGCCAGGCCGGGCGAGCTGAGCATCGCGACGAACGGCGTCGGCACCACGCCGCACGTCGTGCTCGAAGAACTGTTCACGCTGCGCGGCCTGAAGTACATCCACGTACCGTACAAGGGCACGGCGGAGCAGTTGAACGCCATCAGCGCGGGCCAGGTGATGTCGGGCGTCAATTCCACCGGCTTCGGCCCGGCGGTGGATGCAGGGCGGCTGCGCCTGCTCGCCACGTTCGCGGCGCAGCGCTCGAAGCGCTGGCCGAGCGCACCCACTTTGCGTGAACTCGGTTTTGACATCGTCGCGATGTCGCCCTTCGGCCTGGGCGGGCCACGCGGTGTGCCGAACGCGGTGCGCGACACCCTGCACGATGCGTTCAAGCGCGCGATGTTCGACCCCGCCTTCGTGCAAGAGATCGCCAAATACGATCAGGACCCCGCCTACCTCGGCCCGGCCGAGTACGCGCAGGCGTGCCGCGATGCGTTCGCCAAGGAGCGCCTCATCGTCGAGCGACTCGGCCTGGCGCGCCAGCCGGGATAGACCGGCGCTGGCGGGCTTGCATTGAAAACTCGCATACGAGCGAGGGTCCGCTGACGGCCCGTTGCTGACCTTCGTTGCTCGCTGCGTGCAGATGTCGAGCAGCGTGGCAGTCGGCCTGGGGTACGTTCTCCGGCCCACGCTCGCGGGGCACCGGATTGCGCCCACTTGCGT
>JANOLJ010000384.1:0-9415 GCA_031419715.1 Burkholderiales bacterium
ACCGGTTGTCGACTCCAATGACGGCTTACCGGCCTGCAATCCAGGTGGGTCAATGGCAGCTCAGGGTCGAGGGCGGATCCTCGTTGATTCGATTGCGTCGCCATGAACCGGTAGTTCACGTCGGACCGCCATGAAGCCGCCGGCCGCCAACACCGCGTCCCGGCCACAAAGAGTCATAGGTTCTTTCGCCACAAAGCGGACCGTCTCTTCGGGCGCAACCACTATTGCCTCACGGAGCCGCCGCCCCTTCCGTGGGAGCGACACGCGTGGTGGTGACCACGCGTGCGCCCAAGCCGCCTTCACGCTTGTCAGACGAGCGCTGCGATCGCCTTGCCGATCTCGGTCGTGTTGGCACTACCGCCGAGGTCGCGCGTACGCGGACCTTCACGCAGTACGGTCTCGATGGCCTTGACGATCGCGTCATGTGCCGCCTTGCCGGCGCCCTGGCCTCGGCCGAGGAAGTCCAGCATCAGCGCGCCGGACCAGATCATCGCGATCGGGTTGGCAATGTTCTGGCCGTAGATGTCGGGCGCCGAGCCGTGTACCGGCTCGAACAGTGACGGGGAGGTGCGTTCGGGGTTCAGATTCGCCGACGGCGACAGGCCGATCGTGCCTGTGCACGCGGGTCCGAGGTCCGAAAGGATGTCGCCGAACAGGTTGCTCGCCACGACGACGTCGAAGCGCTGCGGCTGCAGCACGAAGCGCGCGGTGAGGATATCGATGTGCTGCTTGTCGACCTTGACGTGCGGGTAGCCCTGGGCCACCGCGTCGGCGCGACCGTCCCACCAGGGCATGCTGATTGCGATGCCATTGCTCTTGGTTGCCACCGTCAGGTGCTTGCGTTGGCGTTCGGCAGCCAGGTCAAACGCGAACTTGAGCACCCGGTCGGTACCGTGACGGCTGAACACCGACTCCTGGATCACGACCTCGCGATCGGTGCCCTCGTACATGATGCCGCCGAGCTTGGTGTACTCGCCCTCGGTGTTCTCCCGCACGATGAGGAAGTCGATGTCGCCGGGCTTGCGGCCGGCCAGCGGGCAGGGCACGCCCTCGAACAGCCGCACCGGGCGAAGGTTGATGTACTGGTCGAACTCGCGCCGGAACTTCAGCAGGCTGCCCCAAAGCGAAATGTTGTCAGGCACGGTGGCCGGCCAGCCCACTGCGCCGAAGTAGATCGCGTCCATGCCCTGCAGTTGCTGCTTCCAGTCGGCCGGCATCATGGTGCCGTGCTGCTGGTAGTAGTCGCAGCTGGCCCAGTCGATGTGGCTCAGTTCGAGCTTGATGCCGAAGCGCTGGGTCGCCGCCTCGAGCACACGCACGCCTTCAGGTGCCACTTCCTTGCCGATGCCGTCGCCGGGGATCACCGCGATGCGGTAGGTGCTGTTCATTTCGCCGTCTCCTGTAGTGAGGTGTAGAGAGCTTAGGTGGCGATCTGAGCATGCACAATGCGTCAATCCGTGATGCTACCGTGCACGAATCGTGAGCAATCCATCGGCTTCCAATGACGATCTGCGGGTCTTCACCGCCGTGGTGCTCAAGTCCAGCTTCGCGGCGGCAGCGCAAGACCTGGGGGCCTCGCCCGCGTATGTCAGCAAGCGCGTGCGCGTGCTCGAGGAGCAGTTGGGCACGCGGCTTCTGCACCGGACCACGCGCCGCGTCGCGCTGACCGAGGACGGCGAGCGTGCCTACCGCTGGGCGCAGCGCATCCTCGACGATGTCGATCAGCTGCTGCAGGAGGTCGCCGGCACGCGGGCGCAGCCTCGGGGGACACTGCGCGTGAGCAGCAGCTTCGGCTTCGGACGGAGTCAGGTGGCGCCGGCGTTGAGCGCGCTGACCGAGCGCCATCCGAAGCTGCAGGTTCGGCTCGAATTGTTCGACCGGCTGGTGGACGTGGCGGCGGAGGGCTTCGACCTGGACGTTCGCGTGGGCGACGAGATCGCGCCGCACCTGATCGCACGCCGGCTGGCCGACAACCACCGCGTGCTGTGCGCGGCACCCGGCTATGTGGCGCAGCGCGGCACGCCTCGAACGCTCGACGACCTGAGGGGACACGACTGCTTGGCGATCAAGGAACGCGATCATCCGTTCGGCGTGTGGCGGCTGCAATGCGATGGTCGCGAGCAGATGGTCAAGGTGTCGGGACCGCTGTCGAGCAACAACGGCGAAGTGGCGTTGCGCTGGGCGCTCGACGGACGCGGCATCGTGCTGCGCTCGATGTGGCAGGTGGCGTCGCTGCTCGGCGAGAAGAAGTTGGTACAGGTGCTCCCCGGCTGCCTGCAGCCGGCCAATGTATGGGCGGTGTATCCAGTGCGGCTCGAGCGCTCGGCGAAGCTGCGCGTGGCTGTGGAGTTTCTGGTGCAGTGGTTCCAGCCTCGGGCGCCACTCGTGCGCGCCGGAGCTCACAGTAAGGGCAAGCGGCTTTGAAGCGATGCGACACCGCTGTCATAACGCCAAGCCCACTGAGCCAACCTGAATCCGTTTGCGGGGCCGAACGTCCACTTCAGCGGTGGGCGTAGGGCAGCAACGGGTCGTCAGACGCCCTACGGAATGCCAACCGGACTGCCCGATAGCAGGAATTGCAATCAAGCCGCAGCGCCTCATGAACGCCCATGCCCGGCCGTCGCAGGTTGCGCCGGTGCTGTAGCAATCACCCGTTGTTGCCGTAGCAAATCCGTAGCACTGCCGCCGTGCCGCGAGCTGCAAAATGACCCGCAAACACGCCAAGTTGTCGCATGAGCATCCCTCGCAACCCATTGATTAACATACGTAAAGGGGTTCACTGCCGGGAGTGCCTCTACCTCGTCCGTCCAAACAATGAGTGGACCGACAAAGAGAAAATTAGTGCAATCAAATCAACAACTTAGCCAATGGCGATTGTGTACAGCCCCGATGATGGACTGGACGGACCGGCATTGCCGCTTCTTCCATCGCCTGCTCACGCGCCGTGCACGCCTGTACACCGAGATGGTGACGACGGGCGCGCTGCTGCATGGCGACGTGCCGCGCCATCTTGATTTCAACGAACAAGAGCATCCCGTGGCGCTGCAGCTAGGCGGCAGCGAGCCGGCTGACCTGGCGGCGTGTGCGCGCTTGGGCGAGCGCTGGGGCTACGACGAGATCAACCTGAACTGCGGTTGCCCGAGCCCGCGCGTGCAGCGCGGCGCGTTCGGCGCCTGCCTGATGGCCGAGCCCGCGCTGGTGGCGGATTGCGTGAAGGCGATGGTTGATGCGGTGGCGTTGCCGGTGACGGTGAAGCACCGCATCGGCATCGATCGCGGCGAGAGCTACGAGTTCGTGCGCGACTTCGTCGGCACGGTCGCGCAGGCGGGTTGCAGCGTCTTCATCGTGCATGCGCGCAATGCCTGGTTGCACGGCCTGAGCCCGAAGGAGAATCGCGAAGTTCCGCCGTTGCGCTACGACGTTGTGCATCGTCTGAAGATTGACTTTCCAACGCTCACTTTCGTCAGCAACGGCGGGCTGACGCAGCCTGATGACATCGAGGCACAGTTGCAGCATGTGGACGGCGTGATGCTCGGGCGCGAGGCATACCATCACCCTTGGAGTCTGGCGAGTTGGGACAGCCGGTACTTCGGCGATGCACGGCCGCCGTTGGAGCGAGGAGACATCGAACTGAAAATGGTGCAGTACATGGAAACGCTGACCGCGCGAGGAATCACTTGGCCGCACGCCGCGCGCCACATGCTGGGCCTGTGGCACGGCACGCCCGGCGCGCGCCGCTGGCGCCAGGTGTGGAGCGATCACCGGCTCAAGCATGAAGCGCCGCGGCGCGTCTGGCAACTCGCGCAGCGGCCCGAGGTGGAGGCACTGTCGCCATGAGCGCCATGGCGTCGCGCGGCTGGGCAGGGCGCATCGTTCTGTCGGGGGTCTTGCTGCTCGGCGGTGCCGCGAATGTGCGGTCGGCCGAAGAGGTGCCGTTCATCACCACGCCCGACCGCGTGGCATTGTCGATGCTGGAAATCGCCAATGTCGGACCGAACGACAACCTGATCGACCTGGGTTCGGGCGACGGCCGCATCGTCATCCTCGCCGCGAAGCGCTTCGGCGCGCGCGGCCTGGGTGTGGAAATCGTTCCGGATCTGGTGCGCCGCAGCAGGGTGTTCGCGCAGCAGGCGGGTGTCGAGCAGCGCGTCGAGTTTCGCGAGCAAGACCTGTTCAAGACCGACTTGAACAGCGCCAGCGTCATCACGATGTATCTGCTGCCCGAGGTGAACCTGCAATTGCGGCCCTCGCTGCTGGCGCTGGAACCCGGCACCCGCATCGTGTCGCACGACTGGGACATGGGCGACTGGCCACCGGATCGCACCGTGAGAATTGACGTGCCCGACAAGGCCGTCGGCCTGGAAAAGGTCAGCCGCGTGCACCTGTGGGTGGTGCCGGCGCGGGTGCACGGCCTGTGGTGTGGTCTGGGGCGCGGCCGGGGCGGGGCATTGCGATTCACGCAGACCTATCAAGCCTTCACGGCGAGCCTGGGCGGTGTGCCGGAGATCGACGGTTTCGCTGGTCGGATTGACGGCGCCGCGCTGCGTGCTGGGCAGGGTAGTGACGCAATTGAACTCGAACGGCGCGGCGATCGTCTGCTCGTCACGCGTGCCAGCGGGCGCTTCGCAACGTTAGAGGCCATCGCCTTCGTGCGCCCGACGACGCCGGGCTGCGAGCGCAAGCCCTGACTGCCAGCAACGCGCAACGCGCAACGCGCGTCGGTGCGCATCAACGCCTGTTCGCCCCCGGCCAGGTGGCCAGCACCAGGCCGGCCAGCGCCAGCGCATAGGCCACGCCCTGCGCGCTGCTGAAGTGCTCGCCGAGAAACAGCACGCCCACGGCGGCGGTGCTCACCGGAAGCATCACGGTGAACACGCCCGCCTGCGACGCAGGAACGTGGCGCAGACCGGTCATCCACAGCCACACCGCGACGAGGCTCGCCGCGAGCGAATAGAACACGAGGAGCAGCCACGCCGACAGGCCCACCGTCTGGAAATCGAACGTCAGCCCCTGCCACAGCGCGAGCGGCGCGACCAGCGCTAGACCCCACAAGTTGATGAGTGCGCTGATGCGCTTGGGCGAAACGTTCGCGGTGAGCTTCTTGCCCACGACGACATAAATCGCTTCGCACACGACCGCGCCGACCAGCAGCAGGTTGCCCCATAGCGCCTGGTGGTCCGGTGCGTCGGGCACACCCACGGCCGGGCGGCTCAGCGACACCAGCGCAATGCCGCCGACGGCGCAAGCAATGCCCGCGGCCACGCGCGTGTCGAGGCGCTCACTCAGCCACCACCATGACAGCAGTGCAACGACCGCCGGCAACGCCGCCATGATCACGCCCGCGGCCAGCGCCGACGTGAGCGCCATGCCGCCGAGCATGCAGATCGAGAACAGGAAGTTGCCGAAAAATGACTGGGCGAACAGCAGCCTTCGATCATGCGCGTCGAGCGCAGGCTCGGCGCGACCGCGCCGCACCCAGCCGGCCATCGCCACCGCGGCAATCCCAAAGCGCAGGCCCGCCAGAACGAACAGCGGGAAAATCAGGATCAGCGTTTTCGACAGCGCCACATAGCTGCCAACAAGGGCCATGCTGGCCGCCAGGCAGGCATAGGCCAGCCAGAGCCGGGCGCGGGGAGTACCG
The DNA here is from genome assembly GCA_031419715.1 of Burkholderiales bacterium. Lineage (GTDB taxonomy): Bacteria > Pseudomonadota > Gammaproteobacteria > Burkholderiales > Burkholderiaceae_C > JAEMQF01. The sequence continues at coordinate 5,642 of JANOLJ010000384.1, forward strand.
CTCAAGCCTTAGCTGACCGGCTTCTTATGCGTTCCGTCGCACAGCGGCTTGGTGCCGCTGGCCTTGCAGCCGCAGAAGTACACCGTTTTGCTTTCAGTGGCGGTGTATTTGACGGGGGTGAACTCACCCGCCGCCTTGTGCGTGCCGTCGCAGAACGGTTGGTTCTTGCTTTGTCCGCATGAACACCACCAATAGTCTTTGCCGGCCTGCACGGTGACGGCGAAGGGCGTGTCGGATGCGCGATGCGGTGTGGTCAAGCGTTTGTCTCCTGTGGGTCAGAACATGCAAGCATAGCGCTGCAATTCCCAATCGCTCACGTGTTGCCGGTATTGCGTCCACTCCTCGGTCTTCAACAGCAGGAATTGTTCGACCAGCGTGTTGCCGAGCGCGGTACACATCACCTCATCGGCGCGCAATGCATCGAGCGCCTGGCTCAGGTCTTGGGGCAGCACTTCAATGCCGCGTTCGCGGATCTGCGTCAGGGACAGGTCGAACAGGTCTTCGGTACACGCCGCGCCGGGGTCGAGCTTGCGGTCAACGCCGTCCAGCCCGGCGGCGATGAGCGCCGCGGTGGCGAGGTAGAGTTGGCGCTGGCGTCGGGCAGGCGCTATTCGAACCGGTCACTCAGCGTGCGCACCAGCGCGGTTCGGTTGTTCGGGCCATGCGCCACATAGGCGGGCGCCCAGGTCGTGCCCGAGATCGATTCACCGACGACCAGGCGCTTGTAGGAGTTGACCGTGGGCGCCGCGATCGCGCACAGCGCCGCCGAATGCGCAAGCACGCCGGCAATGAAATGTTTGCACAGGGCGGACTGGCCGCGGCCGTGGTCGTCGAACAGGCTGCGTGCGTTCTCGTCGTCGCCGCTCCACAGCGACACATGGAAATGCATGCCGCTGCCGGGCTGGTTCGCGATCGGCTTGGGCATCATCGAGAACACCATGCCGTGCTGCTCGGCGAGCGCCTGCGCCGCCATCTTGAACAGCATCAGGTTGTCGGCGCTGGTCAGCGCGTCGGCGTGATGGAAGTTCACCTCGAACTGGCCATGCGCATCTTCATGGTCGATCTGGAACACGTCCAGGCCGCAGGCCTTCAGGCCCACCACGAGTTCGGCGAGAAAGCCGCTCTGGCGCGGCAGGCTTTTCAGGTCGTAAGAGGGCTTGTCGAGTTGGTCGTGCGGGTCGGCGGGTGCATAACCGTTGCCCACGCGCCGCAGCAAAAAGAACTCGGGCTCGATGCCAGTTTGCAGATACCAGCCGCGCTCGCGCAAGCGCTCGAGCTGGCGCCGCAATACCTGTCGAGGGCAGGCGTCGAACGGTTCGCCGTCGACAAAGCCATCGCACGCAATGCGCGCATAGCCCGCCATCCACGGCAGGGCCTGCGCCGTGCTCGCGCTGCCGCGCCCGTAGTACTCGGCGCGCCGGCCGGTGCGCGGCAGGCCGGTGCCCCAGATCGACGGGCCGGAGAAACCCACGCCGTCGGCCAACAGCGCATCGGCATTCACCAGCGGCACGAGCTTGCCCTTGGCCACGCCGTGGATGTCGGTGAACTGGGCAATCAGCGTGTGTACGCCCTTGGCGACGAGCCGATCGTTGAAGTCTTTCATGGTGTGGGCCCGCGAGGCGGCAACGCCTCAATCGAGTCTGATCCAGGTCGTCTTCAGTTCGGTGTATTTGTCGAACGCGTGCAGCGACTTGTCGCGCCCGTTGCCGCTTTGCTTGTAGCCGCCGAAAGGCACCGTGATGTCGTCTTCGTCATATTGGTTCACATGCACCGTGCCGGCGCGCAGGCTGCGCGCGACGCGGTGCGCGCGGTTGATGTTGTCGCTCCAGACGCTGGCTTGCAGACCATACGCTGAATCGTTCGCCAGCGCCAGCGCTTCCTCTTCCGTTTCGAAGCGGAGCACCGACATGACGGGACCGAAGATCTCTTCGCGCGCGATGCGCATCTGATTCGTCACGCCGTCGAAGACAGTGGGCTGCACGAAGTAGCCTCCTGTCTCTGCCCGCACCTGCGCGCCGCCGCAGGCCAGGCGCGCGCCTTCAACGCGGCCGGCCTCGATGTAGCCGAGCACCGCGGTCAACTGCGTCTGATCGACGATGGCGCACATTTCCGTCGTCGCGCTGAGCGGGTCGTCAGGCTGGTATTTCGGCGATTCCGCGGCAACCAGTTCGACAAACCGATCGGCGATGTCACGCTGCACGAGCACGCGCGACGGCGCGTTGCAGCTCTCGCCCTGGTTGAAGAACATGCTGCCGGCGACGGTTTGCGCGGCGCGTTCGATGTTCGCGAAGTCGTTGAACACGACGAACGCCGATTTGCCGCCGAGTTCGTTGTAGACGCGCTTCAGGTTGCTGCGCCCCGCGTATTCGAGCATCTTGCGGCCCACGCGCGTGCTGCCGGTGAAGCCGATCGCGTCAACATCCATGTGCAGCGCGAGCGCCTCGCCGGCTTCATGGCCGTAGCCCGGAACGACGTTGAACACGCCTTCGGGTAGGCCGGCCTCCAGCGCGAGTTCGGCCAGCCGCAGCGCCGTGAGCGGCGACTTTTCGCTGGGCTTGAGCACGACGCTGTTGCCCGTGGCCAGCGCCGGCCCGAGCTTCCATGCCGACATGATCATCGGGTAGTTCCACGGCACGATCGCGCCAACCACACCCATCGGCTCGCGCTGGATCAGCGCCAGCGCGCTGCGCGACGTGGGCGCGATTTCGTCGTACACCTTGTCCACTGCCTCGGCATACCAAGCGATGCAGCGCGCCGTGGCGCCTACATCCACCGCGAGGCTGTAGCGGATGGGTTTGCCCATGTCGAGCGTTTCAAGCAGCGCCAACTCGTCGCGCGCGGCCAGTATTTTCTCGGCAAAGCGCTGCAACACCTTTTTGCGCGCCGCGGGCGCCTGGTTCGCCCAGCGGCCGTCGTCGAAGGCCTTGCGGCACGAGGCGACCGCGGCGTCGATGTCCTCGGCCTGGCCGCGCGCCACCGGCGCGAGGCGGCGTCCATCGATTGGAGAGACGCTGTCGAAGGTCTGGCCCGACAGCGCGGCGCGGCGTGCGCCGGCGATGACGGCGCGCCCGTCGATGCGCAGGCTCTTCGCGGCGGCGTGCCAGTCGGGCGCGGGTGGGTTCAAGTCCAGCTTTCGTGGATCAGAACGATACGAGCACCGACGCGCCGAACATCTGGTTCGACTTGGAGAAGGTGCCGCTCTTCACGTCCAGGAACACCGGCAGATTCGCGCGGTCGATGCGGTACTCGGCCTTGAATGTGGTGTTCAGGTTGAAGAGCCAGCTTGCGCCGAGGGTGAGGGCCATGCGGTTCGCGCCAACTTCGGGATCTCCCGCAGGATCGGGGCCGATGCCGTTGCGATCGTCGGCGAAGTTGTAGCCGAGCAGACCGCCGCCATTCTTCTTGTTGTTGACGTAGTCGATGCGACCCGTTGTCTCAAAACGTGGCATCCACTTGTAGGCCGCCAGCGCGGAGACGCCCCACCACTTGGCGTCGCGCAGGTCGCCGGTCACGGGGTCTGCCGTGACGCCGGCGTTCTTCTGTTTGCCGGCGCTGACCTGGCCCTGAACTGTCCAGTCACCGCGAATGAAGTAGGCGTCAACCTCGAACAGATGCAGCGCCGTGTCGGCCCCCGAGTAGTCGACAAGCGAGATCGGGTTCTGGCCCAGGCCACTCGGCGTTGTGTCGTCGAAGGCCCGAAAGTTCGCCGCCTTGCCATGCACGCCGGCAAACCCGAAGCCCTGAAACTCGCCGCGCGAGTAGTCAACGCGGTAG
>JANOLJ010000385.1:0-1718 GCA_031419715.1 Burkholderiales bacterium
GCTGTTCACCGTGTCGTGCCACGACGAACTTTCGGCCGCCGATCTGGTCGGGCGCTACCTGCTGGTCGGCGGGCAGACCGTCTGGCAGGACGGGCCGCTGACCCGCGCGGTGCGCGAAGGCGCCATCTGCTACCTCGACGAAGTGGTGGAGGCGCGCAAAGACACCACCGTGATCCTGCACCCGCTCACCGATGATCGGCGCGAACTCCCGATCGAAAAAACCGGCGAAGTTCTCGCCGCGCCAGCGGGCTTCATGCTGGTCGTGTCCTACAACCCCGGCTACCAGCATGTCTTCAAGAACTTGAAGCCGAGCACGCGGCAGCGCTTCGTCGCGCTGACGTTCGAGCATCCCGGCGCCGACCTCGAGGCACGCATCATCGTGCAGGAGTCGGGTCTTGACGAGGCCCGTGCCCAGCGTCTGGTTGAACTGGGCCGCCGCTTGCGCAGCGTTGTCGGCCACGACCTGGAAGAGATCGCATCGACGCGATTGCTGGTGCACGCGGCGCAACTCATGCGCGAGGCCTTAAGCCCGCTCGAGGCGTGCCGCGTCGCGCTCGTCGAGCCGCTCTCCGACGACCCGGCGGTCCGCGAAGGGCTGCACGAAACCGCGCGCGCCTACTTCAGCGGCTGAGAGACTGGAGAGCGCGATGCTGGCAGGCTGGGCAGGCGTCCTCTGGTACGGCGGCCAGATCGCGCTCGCGGGCCGCATCCGCCACGCGCAAGCGCGCGTGACGATGGATCAACTGCGGCGTGCACTGGACCTGCACTACCACGGCCTGGGTGGCGCGCTCGAGCGGCGCACCGTCGGCGATGCTGGAGTGCAGCGCGGCAACCGGTTGGCTGCCTTGTTCTCCAGCGGCGTGCACGATCTGATGGCGTGGCTCGACCCGCAGCAGCTCCACTTGCCGCGTTCGATCGACCGCTTCCCGAGCACCGCGTTGAACCGCGAACTGTTCTTCTGGCTCGCCGCCTTCATGGCTGAAGATCGCCCGCTGCCCGACACCGCTGCGCTGCCGACGGGCGTGCGCCACCTGCTGCGCGGCGTGGCCACCAGCGCGCGCGTGGTGCGCGCCTTTCCGGCGCTGGGCGAGCGCTATGCGCGCCTGTGCGCGGCCGAACTCGCGCAGCGTGCCGACGTGCTGCCCCATTGGGACGGCACGCACCCGGCGTGTCGGGTCGAGGCGGCGATCCGGCGCGCACTGGGCAGCACGCAAGCGCTGCCCGACGACTGGCTGGCCGAGGCGATGGCCGCGGCGCGTGAGGGCGCGCCCATCCCCAGGCTTGCGCGGTCTCGACTTGGCGCGCTACTGCCGTACTTGCCGGTCGCTCTGTGGGGCCAGCCACCGACGGGCACATCGGGCCTGCGCCTGTTCTTGTTCAAACGTCGTCTGCGGCCCCGCGCCCAGGGAAAGAGTGCAGACCTCGCGCAAGCGGGCTTCGATGCGGCGCAGTCGGGCCCGACGGCTGAAGCTGCCCCAGCGCGGGGCACGTTCACCTACCCCGAGTGGTCGGACGACGCCCGGGCCTACCGCGCCGACTGGTGCGTAGTGAGCGAAGACGTGCCCTCGCCCACTGGTGGCGCCAGCTTCGACGCGCCATCGCGTCTGCTCGCGCAGCAGGTTAGACGCCAGTTCGAGGCGGTGCGCCAGCGGCCCGGATGGACACGCAGGCTCGAAAGCGGCGACGAGCTGGACATTGACGCCTGCGTGCAATCGATC
>JANOLJ010000386.1:0-5655 GCA_031419715.1 Burkholderiales bacterium
CATGGCAGGCGCACGACATCGCCGCGTTGGTGGGCCTGAACGCCTGGGTGCAGCGCACGCGCGAGAGCGCCGAGCCGCGCCAGCAAAGTGAACAGATGGGCCGCTCGCTGCTGGCTTGGTTGCGCAATCAAACCCCCCAGGCCGCTGACGATGCGCGACTCGCGACCCTTGCCGCGCTGCAGCCGGCGCCGAACTGGGTGGTCGCCTTCGCGCTGGCCACGCTACAGGCCGGCGCCACGCGCGACGAGGCGCTGCTGAGCCTGGCCTTCAGTTGGGCCGAGAACATGGCACAGGCGGCGATGAAGTGCGTGCCGCTCGGCCAGGCTTCGGCGCAGCGCATGCTCGCGGCGCTGATCGCACAGATTCCAGCTGCGGTGGAACACGCGGCGGCGCTGCCCGACACGCAGCGCCAGGCCTTCACGCCGATGCTGGCGATACTCTCGGCGCAGCACGAAACCCAGTACTCGCGCCTGTTCCGGTCTTGATGCGCGGACCCGCGATGCGTGGACAATCGGCCACATGAACTCCAATTTGCACCACATCGCGCGCCGCACGAAACGCCTGCCACCACTGCGCGTGGGCGTGGGCGGACCGGTCGGATCGGGCAAGACGACGCTGGTCGAAATGCTGTGCAAGGCGATGCGCGATCGCTACGACCTGGTCGTCGTGACGAACGATATCTATACGAAGGAAGACCAGCGCCTGCTCACCGTGGCGGGGGCGTTGGACGCCGAGCGCATCATGGGCGTGGAAACGGGAGGCTGCCCGCACACGGCGATCCGCGAAGACGCGTCGATCAACCTCGAAGCGGTGGATCGCATGCTCGAGAAGTTTCCCGACGCCGACATCGTATTCATCGAGAGCGGCGGCGACACCCTCGCGGCGACGTTCAGCCCGGAGTTGTCGGACCTGACGATCTATGTGATCGACGTCGCTGCGGGCGAAAAGGTCCCGCGCAAGGGCGGCCCGGGCATCACCAAGAGCGACCTGTTCGTCATCAACAAGACCGATCTCGCGCCGCATGTGGGGGCGAGCCTGGAGGTGATGCGCGCCGACACGCTGCGCATGCGCGGCATAAAACCCTTCGTGATGAGCAACCTGAAAACCCGCGACGGCCTGTCGGAGGTGGTGAGCTTTATCGAAACCAAGGGGTTGCTGCTCGCCGCGACCTGACACACGCCGGGCTGGCGTCGCGGCGACCGGTTTGGGTCGGCCGCGTTTCGCTGGTCCCAGTTGGGACCAGCGGGGATCAGCCGACGCTAGCGTATCGCGCTCAGCCCGCGCAGCGCCTTCACCGCACCGGCGCCGACCGACGCGCCGAAGCGCTTCGCCAAACGTTCGGCCACGTTTTCCTTGGGCGTGTAGTCGATCACTTCGGCGGCTTGAATCACGTCACGCGCAACAAAATCCAGGCTGCCGAGTTTGTCCACCAGGCCCAGCTCCATCGCTTTCTCGCCGTTCCAGAACAAGCCGCTGAAGGTTTCATCCGAAGGCTTCAAGCGTTCGCCCCGGCCCTGCTTGACGACCGTGATGAACTGCTGGTGAATCTGATCGAGCATCGCCTGCACATGGGCGCGGTGCTTGGGCGAGAGCGGTGAGAACGGGTCGCCCAGCGCCTTGTTCTCGCCTGCCGTCAAGAGGCGGCGCTCGACGCCGAGTTTTTCCATCGTCTCGGTGAAACCGAAGCCGTCCATCAGCACGCCGATCGAGCCGACGATCGAGGCCTTGTCGGCGTAAATCTCGTCCGCCGCCACCGCAATGTAATACGCACCCGACGCGCACGCCTCTTCAACCACGGCGTAGACCTTCTTGCCGTGCAAGGCCTTCAGGCGGCGAATTTCGTCATGCACGATGCCGGCCTGCACGGGGCTGCCGCCGGGGGAGTTGATGCGTATCACCACCGCCACCGCACCGGCGTCTTCAAAAGCCGCCTTCAGGCCGGAGATCAGGATTTCGGCGCTGGCGTCGCTCTCGGAAGAGATTTCGCCGCGCACCTCGACCATCGCGGTATGCGGGCCGCTGGGCGCGGCAACCCGGCCGCGTGAGGAGAGCAGCACAACGCCGATCAGCAGCAGCAACAGTATCCATGTCACCCGCTTGACGGTGCGCCAGCGGCGCTCGGAACGGCGCTCCTGCAACACGTCTTGCGCGAGTTTCACGAGGGCCGCGTCCCACGCAGGCCGCGCCGCGGCAGCAGCCGCCGGGCTGGCGCCTGCTGGGTCGAGCGTGGGTTCGCGCGGTTCGGGAGTTCGGTTCGAGTCGTCGGTAACCATGATGTGCTTTCAATCGCTAAAGGCTGGGCGGGTGACGGCGGAAGGGTGCCAAAAAACCTGACCCGCGTTTTCTTCGACGACCAGCGGTGTCAATCGGCCGCGGCCACACGGGCCACCGAGGCAGCGCCCGTCACGCGGCGCGTAGGCCGCGCCGTGGATCGAACACAAGATGAACTCTCGACCCGCGTCGAGAAACTCGCCCGGTTGCCAGTCCATTTCCGCGGCCACATGGGCGCAGCGGTTCAGGTAGGCGACCACGCGTCCGTCAAAGCGCAGTGCAAACGCCGTGGCCGGCGCCTGGTCATGCAGCACGTCGAATACGACAGCGCGACCCTTTTCTTCCAGTTCGTTCGAACTGCACAGGGGTTGCGGCTGCTCAGCGCCAACGGGTGAGTCAGGCATGCTCGCGCAGCCACGCATGCAACTCGGCCACCGAATGCGCCACACACAACGGCGCGAAGGCGTCGAACTCGGCGTGTTCGTGCGCGCCATAGCTCACCGCCAGGCTTGCGGTGCCGGCGTTGACGGCGAGCTGCAAGTCGTGCGTCGTATCGCCGATCATCAGGGTGCGCTGGGGCGTCACATCGAGTTCCTCCATCAATTCGAGCAGCATGCGCGGGTCCGGCTTGGACGCGGTTTCATCCGCGGTACGCGTCGCCACGAACATGCCGGCGAGTTGCACGCTGCGCAGCGCCTCGTCCAGACCGCGCCGCGACTTACCGGTGGCCACCGCAAGGCGGTGCTGGCGTACCTTCAGATCGTGCAGCATCGCCAGCGCGCCGTCGAACATCAGAATCTCATGCTGCTTGGCGAAGTAGTGATGGCGGTAGCGGTCCGCCAGTTCACGGTGGCGTTCGCGCGGCAGTGTCGGCGCGGCATGCCGCAATGCGTCCGCCAGACCGAGGCCAATGACGAAACTCGCGTCACGACTGCTCGGCACGGGCGCGCCGACATCGGCGCACGCCGCCTGGATGCAGCGGGCGATGAGCCCCGTCGAATCGAAAAGCGTGCCGTCCCAGTCGAACGCGATCAGGTCAAAGCGGCGGGCCGAGGTCATGGTTCGAGGGTTTCCAGGAAAGCCCCGCATTCTGCCGGCAAGGGCGAGGCCAGCTCCAAGGGCTCGCCGCTCGTGGGGTGAATCACGCGCAACCTGGCGGCGTGCAGAAACATGCCGTCGAATCGCGCGGCTGCCCGCTGACTTGCCACGCCCGGCCATGTGGCGCCGCGTGCCAAGGCCTTGTTCAGCTCGAAATCGCCGTACTTCGAGTCCCCCACGATGGGGTAGCCAGCGTTGGCAAGGTGTACGCGTATCTGATGCGTGCGCCCGGTCTTGATGGTCACCTCAAGCAGCGTGAAGCCGGCAAAGCGGCGCTGGACCTTGACCAAGGTGATGGAGCGGCGCGCCTCAATATGGTCTGCATCGACGACGCGCACGCGCCGCTCGCCCTCGGCATTGAGCGTCTTCAGCAGGGCGACGTCGATGACCTTCAGGTTCGCCGGCCAGGCGCCTCTCACCAAGGCCAGATAGGTCTTGGCCACGCTCTTGTCGCGCTGCCGAAGCTGGTCTTGCAGGGCCAGCAGGCTGGCGCGCTTGCGCGCGACGAGCAACACGCCCGAGGTTTCCTTGTCGAGCCGGTGCACGAGTTCGAGGAATTTTTCGTCCGGGCGCGAGCGGCGCAGTTGCTCGATCACACCGTAGCTCACGCCGCTGCCGCCGTGCACTGCAACGCCTGCCGGCTTGTCGATCGCCATCAGATGCTCATCTTCGAAAAGCATCGCGAAGTCGCGCGGTGGCACGGCTTGCGGGTCGCCCGTGGCGGCGACGCGCACCGGCGGCACACGGATCTTGTCGTCCAGCGCAAGCCGGGTATCGGCAGCGGCACGCCCTTGGTTGACGCGCACCTCGCCGCTGCGAATGACGCGGTGCACATGGCTCTTGGGCACCCCCTTGAGCAGCTTGATGAGGAAGTTGTCGAGGCGCTGGCCCGCCGAGCCTTCGTCGATGCGGACATAGTGCACGCTGGCGCCCGAAGGCTTCGGGCCACCCGCCGTCGCGGGCTGCCGTGGCGCCGCGCCCTTGGCCCCTATAATGCGCTGCACCACGTTGTTGAGCTAAGTGATTGATTGGCAAGAGTTTAGCCTTGGCCCATCAAGACCGAACCCACAACGGGTAGAGGGCGAGCCGAAGGGCGCGCCCAACAGGTGATGCAACGCATCCTTGTGCAGGGCAGGCAGAGCCAACGTGATTGGCGCTGCGGTACAGGCGCAGAGTGCGGCAGAGCAACGCAAAGAAGGCACCCACCCACTAGGTATTTCAGGCGGCAGACACGAGCACCAGCGGCAGCCGGCATTCGCGCCGACCACGCTGAATCGGGCCTCCCGCCTCGCGTCAAGTGATCCCATGCGGATGTTGACCCCGGCCCCCCACTCGCTGCCCCTTGTTGAAGCGCGGATTCGGCATGCTTGCCGCCTCCTTGCCGCAATCACCGGCGCCAAGTGGTCTCGGCCGAGCGATCCACGTGCGGCGACCCGGCCCCACGGCCGGATGCATCGTCGGCACGGCAGAAGCATCACCACAACGCAAGCGCCAACGCTGCGCGCCGTGCCGGTCTAACGACCGAGCCGCAGGCACGCAGTCCAGGGCGATTCCTTCCGGGCCTTTCAGCGTTTTTCGTGCATCGAAGCGTCGCCCGCGACTCGGTCGCGGGGACAGTGAGGTAGTGCGCCATGCCCCAGGGCAGCGCACCGGACAGGAGTGCACATGAAACGCATGCTGATCAATGCGACGCAGCCCGAAGAGCGTCGCCTGGCGATAGTTGAAGGCCAGAAACTGATGGACTTCGAGACAGAAATCGAAGGCCGGGAACAACGCAAGGGCAACATCTACAAGGCCGTCGTGACGCGCGTCGAGCCTTCGCTCGAAGCCTGTTTCGTCGATTACGGCGAAGACCGCCACGGCTTCCTGCCGTTCAAGGAAATCTCGCGCAATTACTTCCGTGAAGGCGTCGATGTACGCACCGCGCGCATCCAGGACGCGATTCGCGACGGCGACCAGTTGCTCGTGCAAGTGGAAAAGGAAGAGCGCGGCAACAAGGGCGCGGCGCTCACGACGATGGTGAGCCTGGCGGGGCGCTACCTTGTGCTCATGCCCAACAACCCGCGCGGCGGCGGCGTCTCGCGCCGCATCGAGGGCGAAGACCGTGAGGAGCTCAAGGAGAACCTCGACCAGCTCGACTATCCGAAGGGCATGAGCCTGATCGCGCGCACCGCCGGCATCGGCCGCACGGCGCCCGAGCTGCAGTGGGACTTGAACTACATGCTCAAGCTGTGGAGCGCGATCGACGACGCGTCCAAGGCCGGCAAGGGCGCGTTCCTGATCTAC
>JANOLJ010000387.1:0-9228 GCA_031419715.1 Burkholderiales bacterium
CGACATCCAGTACCGGCTGCTGCCCGGCACTGACCGCCGCACCACCGACATCGTGATCGAACGCGACGGCACGGTCTGCGTGCGGCCGCCCAAGTCGGTGACCCTGGAGCAGATCGACCAGACGGTGTTGCGCAAGCGGCTGTGGATCTACCGCAATCTTGCGGAGTGGCGAGACTTGAATTCAGCGCACGTTGTTCGGGAGTGGGTTTCCGGCGAGTCGTTCCTGTATCTGGGCAGCAGCTATCGGTTGGAGCTGGTGGCCAAGCAGGCCGAAGTGTTGAAGCTCAAGGACGGCCGCTTCCATCTGCGACGCGATGTCGTGGATTGCGCCGGGTCACAAGGCGCGCACGCTGCGTTTCGCTCGTTCTATGCGCACAAGGGCCAACAGCGATTGGCGCAACGCATTCCCTTCTTCGCTGCACGCGTGGGTGTGCGCCCCCGGCCGGTTGCTGTGCGAGAGCTTGGCTATCGCTGGGCGACATGCCTTCCCAACGGCGAGATCCACTTTCATTGGAAGTGCTTCATGGCGCCGCTGAAGGTCATCGACTACATCGTCGTGCACGAGCTCTGTCATCTCCGACACCGCGACCATAGCGCCGCGTTCTGGGATGAGGTAGACAAGGTGATGCCTGACTGGATGGCGCGCAAAGAGTGGTTGCGGTTGCGGGGCGCGAGCTTTGAGCTGTGAACTCAAGCCCACTCACTTCGCCTCGTACCCCATCGTCTGCGGCAACCACAACACGATCTGCGGAAACAACGTCATCGCCAGCAGCAGCGCAAGCAGCATCACGCCGAACATCCAGCCCTCGCGCAGCATGTCGCCGATGGCAATTCCGGTCAGCGCCTTGGTGACGAACAGCAGCATGCCGAACGGTGGCGTGATCAGGCCGATCATCATGTTGAGCACGACGAGCACGCCGAAGTGCACCAGGTCGATGCCCAGCGCCTTCACGGCCGGCAGCAGCATCGGCACGAACACGAGCAGCAGCACCGAGACGTCGAGAAAACACCCCAGCACGAGGAACAGCAGGTTTACCAACAGCAGGAACTGCAGCTGCGTCAGGTGCAGCGCATCGACCCACGTCACCACGGCCTGCGGCACGCCCTCGGCCGTGAACGCGTAGTTCAGGACGAACGATCCGGCGAGAACGATCGTGATGACGGCGCTGGCACGCGTCGATTCGAGCAGCACGCCGTACAGGCTGCGCCAGGTGAGCGCGCGGTACACCACGCCAGCCAACAGCAACGCATGCAGCGCCGCGACGGCCGCGGCTTCAGTGGGCGTGAAGGCGCCGGAGTAAATGCCGCCGAGCAGCACGATGGGCATGGACAGCGGCAGCGCGCCGCGCCAGGCGATGCCGGGCCATTCGTGCAACGGCACGCGGTCTTCGCGTGGCATGTCGCGCTTTGTCGCGATGACGTGCACCACCCCCATCATCAACAGCGCCATCAATGCGCCCGGCACGACGCCGCCGAGAAACAGCGCGCCGACCGACGCTCCTGACACAAGCGCATAGATCACCATCGGGATCGAGGGCGGAATCATCGGCCCGAGCGTGGCGCTGGCCACGACCACCGCCGCGGCAAAGCCGGGTGAATACTCTGGCTTCTTCAACATCGCGCGGATCGTCACCAGTCCCGGGCCGGCGGCGTCGGCAATCGCGCTGCCACTCATGCCGGAGAAGATGACGCTCACCAGAATGTCAACCTGCGCCAGGCCACCGCGCAAGCGCCCGACGACGATGCGGCAGAAGTCGAAAATGCGTTCGCTCACCGTGCCGGCGTTCATCAGGTTCGCGGCGAAGACGAACAGCGGCACGGCGAGCAGCACATAACTGTTGTACAGGCCGTTGCCCACTTGTTCGGCGAGCAGGCCGAGGTCTTGCCGCTTCACGATCAGATAGGCCGCGCCCGAGGCCAGCATCGAAAAGCCGATCGGCAGGCGCAGCAACATGCCGGCGAGCAGCACGCCGCCCAGGGCCCACAAGCCGAGCGTCATGGTGGCGGTTCCGTCGTTCGCGCGGTGGGCCCCGGCGTGCGTCGGCGTGACGTGCTGCGTCTGTCGTCCCGGCGCACACCGAGATGCACGGCGAGCCCAGGCAGGCGAGTCATGTCACCCCTTGAACATCGGCGCCGCGCCACTCCACCCACACGACCCACGCGCTTCGAACCACGATAGCCGCGAGCAGCGCGACGAAGGGCAGGAACACCCACATGAGCGGCACGCCGAGCACGGGCGTGCCTTCACGCGCCATGAAACGCACATAGTCCCAGTTGCCTGGCAACGCCCAGGCGCACAAGCCGCCGAGCAGCAAGTGCCCGGCGATGCGCATCGCGCGGCGCGTGCGCCGCCCCGCGGCGTTCCACAGCAGATCGAACGCGACGTGTTCGCGCTCGCGCACGATGAACGCCGCCGCCCACAAAATGACCCAGAGGTAGAGCACCACCGCCGCTTCGTCGGTCCACGGCAGCGGCCGGTTGAAGGCAAAGCGCGCCGCGATCTGCACGAGGAAAACGATGAACAGCGCCGCGAACAGCGCGGCGCCCACGGCGTCAGCGCCCCGGCGCAGCCGAGTGCCCCAGAGGCCCATCACTTGACGGCGTTGATGCGCTCCAGCAGGCCCTTGGGCCAGGCCTTGGCGATGTCGGACGCGGCGTAGGCCGCTTGCACCGCCTTGCGGAACGCGTCCACGTCTGGCGTGCTCACCTGCAGGCCCTGCTGCTTAAAGAACTCGACGAGCTGCGCTTCTTCCTTCAGCCGGTTCTCATTGTTGAACGCCACCGCGGCCTGCGCCGCCGCCTTGAGCTTGGTCTTCTGCGCGGCATTCGCGGCGTTCCAGGTCTTGTTGGCTATCGCGATGAAGACCGAGTCGACGAGGTGGTGCGTCAACACGATCTGCTTCGTCACCTCATAGAACTTGGCGGCGCGCACCGTCGGCAACGGGTTGTCCTGGCCGTCGATCGTGCCGGTCTTCAGGCCGAGATAGACCTCGCCGAAGGCCAGCGGCGTGGCGGTGGCACCGAGTGCCTCGCCGAGGAACAGCCACTCCTTGCTGCCGGGCATGCGCAGCTTCACGCCTTTCAGGTCGGCCGGCGTGCGCACGTTGCGCACTTCGCGCAGGTTCAGCTCGCGTGTGCCGAGGTAAGCGGTGGCGAGCAGCGTCACATCCATCTTCTCGGCGACGTGTCTGAACAGCTCATCGCCGATCGCGCCGTTGAACACCTTCTGCTGGTGCTCGGGGTCGCGCACGATGTAGCCGGCGGTGAAGATCGAAAACTCGGGCACCAGCTTGGCGATGTCGAACGCCGAGATCGACGCCAGCTCCAGGTTGCCGCGCGCCATCGCCGCCGGTTCCGCGCCTTGCTTGAACAGCGCGGCGTTCAGATTGATCTGCACGTCGAACTCGCCGGGCGCGCTTTTGTCGAGCGACTCTTTGAACACGGTCCACATCTTGGCGTGCCAGTCGTCGGGCACGGCGGGCGTGGAGATGCGCAGGGGTGTCTTGGCCTGCGGGTGAACAAGCGGATGGCATAGAACCAGGACGACGGCTCCGAACCAGGCCAGCAGCAAACGGCGGGTTGTGGTGCGATTCATGCGCGACTCCTTCCAGGGTGGTCTGGGTGGCGCGCAGTCCCGGCGCGCGAACCGCGAAGTGTAGTGACGTGACCGCACCGCCCGTGATCCACGCGTCGGCGGCCGTTCCCGTGGGCGAATCGCGCCGCCGCGGACGCGCCCCAAAGCCGACAGGCACCTGTCGGTCGCCGCGGCTCAGGCGTCGAAGTCGCGGTTCAGCATCGCTCGCAAGTGTTGGCGAAAGCGCGCACCGACCCGCGGGTCGATCGCCAACTCTTCGATTCGATCTTCGACGAGCACCGCCGGAAACTGCTCGAGCGTGGTCAGGATGCGGCGCAGGTAGCCACGGGTCGCGCTCGCCCCCTTGACCCGGCGAAGTTCCGCCGCGAGCAGGTCCACCGTGGCTCGCGTCGGGAAACTCTGAAGGGCTTCGGCGATCGCGGTCAGGCGCTGCCAGTTGTCGGGGTGGTGTTGCAGCAGGCCGAGCAGGAACACGCCAGCCTCGACGCGCCCCAGTCGGCACATCGACTGAAGCAGGTTGCAGCCGGTGAGGAACCGTGCGTCGTCCGGCGAAATCGCCTGCTTCAGCACCGAGTCGATCGGGACTCTCGACAGATCCAGGTCACCGCCCGCGGTCAGCCATGGCACACCGGAAATCGAGCTTCCACGAACGCCGCGCGCTGCCATGACTTGCGCTGTTTCAACCGCCGGTGCCTGGGGTGGCCGGGGCGTCGAGGGCGATGCGCAGGCGAATCGACCGCGGCACACCGGCTTGCCGGGCGATGAAACCACGCCGCTCGAGCACTTGCATCATTTGGTTGACGCTCGGTGCCGAGACGATGAAGTGCCGTTCGATGTCGCTCTCGGCGGGCGCCCTGCCAAAGCGCTGCATATATTTGGCGATGAACCTGAGGTACTCGAATTGACGCGCGGTGGGTTTGGCTGACGCTGCGGGCCCAGCGCCCACCAGCCGTGTGAGCAGTCCGTCCGCGCAGGCTTCAACGATCAGCGAGCTGCCGTCGGAGAAATCCAGAATCACCTGGCGCGGTTCCCTCAGCACCGCCTGCGAGACCTGAAGACCCTTCAGACACCGGGTGAGCGACCGCGAGTCGAGACGTTTCACTTGCATGGTGTACCGCGCGGCAGGGCTTCGTATGCGTTGCGCCGCGGTTTATAACTAGCGAGCCTTGGCCGGCGCACCACTGGGCCCGCCCCGCGCACGCGCGGCGCCCGGGGCGAGCGTGACGGCGCCTGGCTTCGCGTCGCGCAACGCCTTGTCGATCAGCGCATCCGCCATCCACGTCGCAATGCGTTCCGCCTCACGGTCCGACGCGCGCCAGATGTCTTTCAGAATGAACACCAGCTCGAAGCCATAGACCACCGACAGCGCCTTGTGCAGCCGCGCATGCAGCGCTTTGGGCAGGTGCGCTTCGAGCGGCGCCAGCGCACGTTCGAGGATGCGCACGCGGTGGCCGCGGCGGTAAGGTTCCTCCTCAAGCAAGCCAGCGCGTTCTAGCGCCCACTGTTCGAGTGAGAGCTGCACAGCGGCGCGCATCTGCGGCTCGAACTCCACAAAGCGCGGGAAAGTCTGCTCGAACAGTTCGCGAACCCGGTCTCGCCCGTCGACGGCTTTCGAGGCGAAGGCTCGTACCGGGCCGAGCGAAGCGTCCATCACCGCAGTGATCAAGACGCTGCGGCTCGGGAAGTAGCGGTAGGCCGTGGCGCGCGAGACGCGTGAACGCACCGCGACTTCCGCCACCGACGGCACGCGCCCCTCCTGCTGGATCAGCGCCATCGCCGTGTCGAGCAGCAGCTTGAACGTGGCGGCTGTCACCCCGCGCACCGGTGGCGCGGGCGAAACGCTCAGCTTGTGTTTGATTCGGACCATGCGGGTTTATCCGGGGTTCGGGGCCGCGGTTTCGGGTTGCCAAAATCGGAGTGCGGCTCGTATGATGCATCGGTCCACATTTGAGACGCAAGTCTTATTTTCAGGCACCGAACCCCAGCCACCGTGTCGAGCCGCCGCGCCTGCCGCGTGCGGGCAAGGCCCACCGGAGACCGTTGAATGCGCTTGGCCTGTTGGAATTGGGGCGGCCGTGTCCACGCCGGCACGGTGTCGGCAGACGGCCGCGAGGTCACGCCGCTGGCGGTGGCCGATGCCTCACGCGGCGTGCTCGGCCTGATCGAATCGCTGGCCCGGGGCGAGCCCTTGCCTGCGCCCGCCGGCACGCGCCTGCCGCTAGCGGCCGTCACGCTCAATGCGCCGTGCCCCAAGCCTTTGCGCGGCTTGTGGTGCGTGGGGCGCAACTACCGCGCGCATGCCCAGGAACTGGCGGCGACCGTGTTTCGTGACGTGCTGCCCGCGCAAACCGGCCAAGACGACGGCTGGCCCATCGTGTTCACAAAAGTCGCGGAAAGCGTGATCGGCCCATTCGATGTAGTGCGTCTGCCCGGCGCTGCCGTCTCAAACCAGATCGACTACGAATCGGAACTCGCCGTCATCATCGGCCGCGGCGGGCGCAACATTTCGCGTTCGCGCGCGATGGACCATGTATTCGGCTACACCATCGTCAACGACGTGACGGCGCGCGACGTGCAGGTTCGCCACATGCAGTGGGACCTGGGCAAGAGCTTCGACACGTTTTGCCCGATGGGGCCGTGGATCGTCACCGCCGATGAACTGGACGGGCGTTCGGTGCGCGTGCGCGGCTGGGTCACGCCCCCGGGCGGCGCGGCCGAGTTGCGCCAGGACGGGCACACGCGCGACATGATGTTCGACATCCCGACGCTCATCGAAACCTGCTCGCGCGGCATCACGCTGTTGCCCGGCGACATCATCGCCACCGGCACGCCAGCCGGTGTGGGCATGGGTTTCAAGCCACCGAAGTGGCTGGGCGCGGGCGACGTGGTGAAGATCGAGATCGACGGCATCGGCGCGATTGAAAACCGCTTCGAGTTCGCCTGAGCGCTGACCGCTGAACGCACGCGCGCCCTCGCACTCAAGACAGCGCCATGGCACTCCACCTCATCGACCGCATGGTCGTCGAAGATGAAGGCGAAGGCGACGCCGTCGTCTGCATTCACGGCCTGGGCGGCACGGCGAATACCTGGACGCCGCTGATGCCCGCGCTCGCGCGCTATCGCGTGTTGCGCCCCGACCTGCCGGGCAGCGGGCGCTCCAACGTCGAGGGGCCGTTGACGATCGAGCGCTTCGTCGGCGCTGTCGTGTCAGCGTGCACGCGGCTGAACATCAAGCGCGCGCACTTTCTCGGCCACTCGATGGGCACGATCGTCTGTCAGCACATCGCCGCGGCGCAGCCAAAACTCGTGCGCAGCCTCACGCTGTTCGGCCCCGTGCATGCGCTCGCCGACCCGGCGCGCGGCGCGATCCGCGCGCGCGCCGCGAAGGTTCGCGGCGACGGCCTGGCCGGCATGCACGAGGTGGCGCTTGCGCTGGTGGCAGGCGCGCTTTCCGCCGACACCCGGCAGCGCCAACCCCTGGCCGTGGCGTTCGTGCGCGAGAGCCTGCAACGCCAAAGCCCCGACGCCTACGCGCGCTCGTGCGAGGCCCTGGCCGACGCGCAGCCCGCGTCGCTGGAGCGCATCGACGCGAGCGCCTTGCTCATCACTGGCGATGAAGACGCCGTCGCGCCACCACTAGCGGTGCGCGCGCTGGCGCAACGTTTCAAGGACGCGAGGGTCGTGGTGTTGAATCGCTGCGGCCACTGGACACCGATTGAGCGCGCGGACGAGTGCGCGCGCGAGCTGACCGAGTTTCTGGGCCGGCAGCGCCGAGCCTGACGCTCACGACGAGGGAACCCCGCCATGGCCGACGTCCTGTTCACCAACGCCCGCATCTTCGACGGCGGCGGCGACACGCCTTTCAACGGCGAAGTGCTCGTGCAAGGCAACAAGATCTCGCGCGTGTTCCGCAACGACCGAGGCGCACGCGCGTTGCCGGTGGGTGGCGCGCAGGTCATCGACGCCGCGGGCGCGTTCCTCATGCCCGGCATGGTGGAGGCGCACACGCATTTCTCGTGGAACGACCAGCCGAGCCTGGACGCGATTCAGCGCATGCCACCCGAAGAGCACATCTTGTGGTGCGCGCAGGTCGCGAAGCTTTATCTCGACATGGGCTGGACGAGCTGTGTCGGCGCGGCCGCGGCGAAACCACGCCTGGACGTGGTGATCCGCAACGCCATCAACGACGGCACGATCATTGGCCCGCGTTACCTCGCCGCGAGCCAGGAAATCACGGTGCCTGGCGGCCTGGGCGACAGCACGATGCCGCACCTGCCGCAACATGAGTTCGCGTTCGGCGCCATCGTCAGCGGCGCGGACGAGATGCGGCGCTGCGTGCGCATGTTCTGCAAGTACGGCGTCGACTCGCTGAAGATCAACCTGTCGGGCGAATCGATCACCGGCATGCCCGGCGAGATGAGCCAGTTCACGGAAGAAGAAATCGCCGTGTGCGTGAGCGAAGCCAAGGCCTGGGGCAAGCGCGTCGCGGCGCACGCGCGCTCGAACTGGTCGATCAAGCAGTGCGTGAAGCAGGGCATTGAGGTCATCTACCACGCGAGCTTCACCGATGAAGAAGCGCTCGATCTGCTCGAAGCCCACAAGCTGGAGCACTTCATCGCACCCGGCCTGGCGTGGCTCATCAACACCACGCACCACGCCAGCGAGTGGGGATTGACGCCCGAGGTGGTGAAGAAGATGGGCTATCCACGCGAGCTGGACGCGGCGATCGAGAGCATGCGCGCCTTGCGCAAACGCGGTGTGCGCATCCTGCCCGGCGGCGACTATGGTTTCGCCTGGACGCCGCACGGCACGAACGCGAAGGACTTGGAAACCTTCGTTAAGGTGATCGGCATGAGCACGATGGAAGCTTTGCTGTCGGCCACTGCCTGGGGCGCGCCGATGATGCGCATGGGCAAGGTGCTGGGCTACATCCGCGAAGGCTATCTCGCCGACATTTTGCTGATCGACGGCGACCCGCTCGCCGACATCACGGTGCTGCAAGACAAGGCACGCATCCTCGCGGTGATGAAAGACGGCGAGTTCCACCGCGCGCCGCCAGTGCGGGCTTCACGGACGACGCGGTGGGCGGCATGACGTTGCTTGGCGCATCGATTGCGGCGTCGGGCTTCTCTGAGGGCCGACGAGCACTGACACATAAGCTGGGCTTGGTGTCCGCTTCCGGCCCTTTGCTGCCGTTGGTGTGGGTGCGCTCCCGCATGTCAGCGTCTGCGCGGCGCGGCAGACGCTACCCGCAGGGGGCTCATGCTGTGACGGTCGGCGCTGCGCGCCGACTCCGCTGTGGTACTCGCCTTGGAGTCGCGCCCCGAACTCGCTTCGTTCGCTGCGCTCACTACGCTCAAACAGGCGGGGCGAAGTCAGTTGTGGATGCGCGCTGCGCGCGCCGACTCCAAGACTCCGTTCCGCGCCGTCACAGAAATCGCCCCCTGCGGGTAGCGCCTGCCGCGCTTCCACCCATCGGTTGCCTGCGCTGCAGAACCCCAGCGTTTCTCGGTGCGTCGTCGGCACATCGCGAGTTGCAGGCACGCGTCCCTTCGGGTCGGCGCGGTGTTTTCCGCTTCGCGAACAACCCACGGTGGACAGCGCGGCAGGCGGCGCGCGGTGGGGCCTGGTGG
>JANOLJ010000388.1:0-12730 GCA_031419715.1 Burkholderiales bacterium
GGTCGGCGGCAAGAATTCGAACGCGCGCGGCAAACCCGTCTTCATGAAGATGGTGATGTCGGGCCTGCCGAACAACCCGCCGCGCTGGCCGGAGGTGTCTGCCGTCGTGAAGAAGATCCTCTACACCTACAAGGGTGACGCACGCTCGTGGGAGCGCGTGTCGGACTGGATCGAGCGCATCGGCTGGCCACGTTTCTTCGAGAAGTGCGACCTGCCGTTCACGAAGTACCTGATCGACGATTGGCGCGGTTCGCGGGCGAGCTTAAATGCGTCGACCCACATCCGGTTCTGAGGCCCACCGGCAGGTTCGCGACATGAAATTCGGCCT
The DNA here is from genome assembly GCA_031419715.1 of Burkholderiales bacterium. Taxonomy (GTDB): domain Bacteria; phylum Pseudomonadota; class Gammaproteobacteria; order Burkholderiales; family Burkholderiaceae_C; genus JAEMQF01. Next base: position 329 of record JANOLJ010000388.1, read on the forward strand.
GATGGTCAGCACCGGCCCGTATACGCGCCAGGGCAGCGACACGGCTTACCAGTTCGCCGTTGCGGTGCTGGCCAAGGGCCATGAAGTTCAGCGTGTGTTTTTCTATCACGACGGCGTGTACAACGCGAGCCGGTTCACCGAGCCGCCGCAGGACGACCGGCACATCGTAAACCGCTGGTCGGCGCTTGCCACGCAGCACAAGGTCGATCTGGTCGTGTGCGTCGCTGCGGCGCTGCGCCGTGGCATCAAAGACGAAGTGCTGGCGCCGGGTTTTCGCATTTCGGGGCTGGGGCAACTGGTGGACAGCGGCATCAAGGCAGACCGCTTCGTCACCTTCGGCGATTGAGGCGAGGCGCAGATGAAAAAGTTCATGTTCGTGAACCGCAAAGCGCCCTACGGCACGATCCACGCGCTGGAAAGCCTGGAAGTGGTGCTGATCGCCGCGACCTTCGACCAGGACGTGAGCCTGGTGTTCCTCGATGACGGTGTGTATGAACTGGTCAAGGGCCAGAACACAAAGGCGATCGGCATCAAGAACCACTCGCCCACGTATCGCGCGCTCGATGGCTACGACGTGGAGAAGCTCTACGTCGAGCGCGAGTCGATGGACGCGCGTGGCTTGACGCAGGCCGATTTGCTGGTGCCGGTGGAAGTGCTGTCCAGCAGCGAGATGGCGGATCTGATGGCCGAGCAAGACGTCGTGTTGTCCTTTTGAGTTCGGCCATGCTGCACATCGTCAACAAATCGCATGCGCAGACGAGTTCACTCGCTAGCTGCTTGCGCCTGGCCAAAGACGGCCACGCGGTGCTGCTTACCGAAGACGCGGTCTATGCGGCCACGAGCAGCGGCGGCGCGGCGTCGGGAATCGCCGACGCGGTGAGGCGATTGAAGGTCTACGCACTGCAACCCGACATCGAGGCCCGCGGCATGACGGGCAAGTTGCTCGCAGGCGTGACAGCGGTAGATTACGCAGGCTTTGTCGACCTCGTCGCCGAGCACCCCACCAACCAATCCTGGCTCTGACACGACGGCGTAGCCGTCAACAAACCCGTTCAAGGAGACTCCCCATGGGCATCGAAGTCAACGGCACCACCTACGAGACCGACGAAGAAGGCTATCTGCTCAACCTCGCTGAGTGGAATGAGGACATCGGCAAGGCGATTGCCGTGACCGAGAACGTCGAAATGTCGAGCAACCATTGGGAAGTGGTGAACTTCCTGCGCGACTACTACAACGAGTACCAGATCGCCCCGGCGGTGCGCGTGCTGACCAAGGCGATCGGAAAGCAGCTCGGGGTGGAGAAGGGCAACAGCAAGTACCTGTACGAGCTGTTCCCCTATGGACCGGCGAAGCAGGCGTGCAAGATCGCTGGCTTACCGAAACCCACCGGCTGCGTCTAGCGCGTGCGCTGACGATCGCTACAGCACGCACCACGCCATGAGCGCGCTGGCTATCGTCTACGCCGCACTGTTCTACATCGCCACCGCGATTCTCGTAATCGGCGTCGGCGCGAAGATCCGCCGCTACAGCGCCGTCCCCGCGCCGCTGAAGATCCCCACGACACCAGCGCCCACCACCACCGGCGGCGTGGTGCTGCGCCTCACACGCGAAGTGGTGTTCTTCGAAAGCCTGTTCAAGGCATCGAAGTGGACATGGGTTTTCGGCTGGCTTTTCCACGCCGCGCTGCTGCTCGTGTTGCTGCGCCATCTGCGCTACTTCCAGCAGCCGGTGTGGGCGCCCATCGTCTGGGTGCAGGCCGTCGGCACCTATGCCGGCTTCGTGATGGTGATCGGATTGCTGGGTCTATGGGCACGGCGCTTCCTCGTCGACCGGGTGCGCTACATCTCCACGCCGTCCGATCATCTGCACCTGGCGTTGCTGTTGGCGATCGGCCTGAGCGGCTTGACGATGCGCTTCGTCGCGCACACCGACATCGTTGCCGTCAAGGCCTTCATGCTCGGGCTGATGCGCTTTGACATTCAGCCGCTTCCGGCCGAACCGCTGCTGCTGCTGCACCTGGCGCTGGTGGCCCTACTCATGATCGTCTTCCCGATCAGCAAACTCATGCACGCACCGGGCCTGTTCTTCAGCCCAGGGCGCAACCAGGCCGACACGTCGCGCGAGCAACGCCATGTCGCCGCCTGGGCCGCGGCGCTGCCGAAGAAGTGATTCTCGAAGGACGATTGCCTTGGCCACCGCCGCATTCAAGACACCGACGCTGAACCGCTACCCGGTGATCCCGCTCGTGGCCGAAGGCTCGATGGCGCACAGCAAGCCCTATGTCGCCTCGCCGATCATCCAGGCGCGCATCGGCTTTCCCGGCGAACTGGAAGACGGCTGGGAGCAGCGCGCCGTGGGCAAGATGGGCGAGCTGCTCGGCAAATATCGCTCGCTGCAGGTCTACATGGACTCCTGCGTGCACTGCGGCGCGTGCTCCGACAAGTGCCACTACTTCCTCGGCACGGGCGACCCGAAGAACATGCCGGTCGCGCGCCAGGACCTGATGCGCGGCGTGTACCGCCGTTACTTCACCTTCGCCGGCAAACATTTCCCCAAGCTCGTCGGCGCGACCGACATGACCAAGCAGGTGCTCGACGACTGGTGGACCTACTACAACCAGTGTTCCGAGTGCCGGCGCTGCTCGGTGTTCTGCCCCTACGGCATCGACACCGCCGAAGTCACGATGGCCGCGCGCGAAATCATGGACTCGGTGGGCCTGGGGCAGAAGTACAGCAACGAGATCATCGGCAAGGTGCACCGCATCGGCAACAACCTGGGCATCCCCGGGCCGGCGCTGAAAGACACGCTCGAAGGCCTGGAAGAGGACGTGCTCGAAGAAACCGGCATCGCGGTGCGCTTCCCGTTGGATGAGCCCGGCGCGCAAGTGCTGCTCGTCACACCCTCGGCCGACTTCTTCTCCGAGCCGCATGTGGAAAGCCTGATCGGCTACGCGAAGGTGTTCCACGCGGCCGGCATCTCTTGGACGCTCAGCACCAAGGCGAGCGAGGCGGGCAACTTCGGCCTCTTCATCGGCAACTATGAGCAGATGCGCACGATCTCGCTGCGCGTCAAGGAAGCGGCGCTGGAACTCGGTGTGCGGCGCCTCGTGGTGGGCGAATGCGGCCACGCCTGGCGCGTCGCGTACAGCTTCTGGAACACGCTGATCGGCCCGTTCGACTGGCTCGACCCGAACTACCCCGTGCCGCAGCACATCTGCGAGATGACGTACGACCTGATTCAGCAAGGTGCGCTGAAGTTCGACAAGGAAAAGAACGACGACCGCATCATCACGTTCCACGACTCGTGCAACGTCGCGCGCGCCTCGCGCATGGGCAAGATGCCCGGCGGCCAGTTCGTGATTCCGCGCGAAATCATCAAGGCCGTCGCGAACAACTTCCACGACATGTCGCCCGGGACAACGGGCGAGGCCACGTTCTGCTGCGGCGGCGGCGGCGGCCTGCTCACCGACGACCTGATGGAGCTGCGCGTCAAGGGCGCGCTGCCGCGCATGGAGGCGCTGAAGAATGTGGTGGACGACCACGGCGTGAACTTCATGGCCGCGATCTGCGCCATCTGCAAGGCGCAGTTCAGCAAGGTGCTGCCCTATTACGGCTTCGATATGAACATGGTCGGCGGCGTGCACCAGCTCGTGAGCAAAGCGATCCGGCTCGGCGATCCGAAGTGAACCGCACGCATTGCAACGCACGAATCACACCGCACATCGCACGCTCGCTCGCACCCCACATCGAAATTCAGCAAGGACGCACCCATGTCATCCCTGCCCAACACCGGCAACATCAAGCCGCTGACCTTCCGCCGCTACAAGGACGACGACGCGAAGCCGTTGCCGTGGCAGGAAGAAATCTTCGACGGCGAGCACTCGCACAAGTGCCCCACCTACATTCAGAGCACGCCGCCGTGCCAGGGTTCTTGCCCCTCGGGTGAAGACATCCGCGGCTACTTGAACATCGTGCGCGGCATCGAGAAGCCGCCTGCGGGCGTGCCCTGGCAGGAGTACGCGTGGCGGCGCCTGACGGAAGCGAACCCGTTTCCTTCCGTGATGGGGCGCGTCTGCCCGGCACCCTGCGAATCGGGCTGCAACCGCAATCAGGTGGAAGACTTCGTCGGCATCAATTCCGTCGAACATTTCCTCGGCGAATGGGCCATCGAACACAAGCTCGGATTTCCCAAACCCAGCACGAGCACCGGCAAAAAGGTGGCGGTGATCGGCGCCGGCCCGGCCGGCTTGTCGGTGGCGTACCAGCTCGCACGCAAGGGCCACGCGGTGACGATCTTCGACGAGCGCGAATTGCTCGGCGGCATGATGCGCTACGGCATCCCGGGATTCCGCACGCCGCGCGAAGTGCTGGATGCCGAGATCCAGCGCATTCTCGACATGGGCGTTGAGGTGCGCATGGCGTGCCGCATCGGCACCGATTTCACGCTCGACGACCTGAGATGCGCCTTCGACGCAGTCTTCCTCGGCCTGGGTGCGCAAAGCGGCAGGCCGCTGCCGATCGAAGGTGCGCAGGCACCGAACTGCGTCACCGCCACCGCCTTCCTCAAGGCCTTCAACGATGGGCGCATGCAGCATGTGGGCAAGCGCGTCGTCGTCGTCGGTGGCGGCGACACCTCGATCGACGTGGCCACCGTGGCGCGGCGCCTGGGCCACATCGACCAGGTGCACGAGAGCGACCGCCCCGAAAACGTGATCGGCGGCTATTCCGCGCACGACGCCGCGACGCTGTCGGCGCGCATGGGCGCCGAGGTCACGTTGACCTCGATCTTCGCGATCGACAAGATGCAGGCGAGCAAACACGAAGTTGAGCACGCCCTCGGCGAAGGCATCGCGATCCGTGGCGGCATGGCGCCGGTGGCCGTGCTGGTGGGCGCCGACGGTCGCGCCACCGCACTGCGCGTGGTGCGCTGCGAGGCAAAGATCGTCGGCGGCAAACTCGACGTGAAGCAGATTGCCGGAACCGAAGAAGACTTGCCGGCAGACCTGATCGTCTCTGCCATCGGCCAGGCGGTCGACTTCACTGGCCTGGAAGTGCTGAACAACGGCAAGGGCGCGATCGCCGCCGACAAGAACTACCAGGTGCTGGGCAAGGACGGCAAGACGAGTGGCATGTTCGTCGGCGGCGACGTGGTGCGCCCACATCTGTTGACCACCGCCATCGGCCAGGGCGCGATTGCCGCCGAGGGTATCGACCGCTTCCTGCGCAGCGAGCCGCTGGAAAAGCGCCCGAAGATCGACGTGCACGGGTTCGACCTGATGCGCAAGATGGTCGAGAAGGGCCTGAAGGTCACGCAGATCACCGAGCCGACGTGGGGCACCGATGCGAGCACCGGTGCGATCCACAACTACGACAACCGCTCCGACCGCTACGTCATTCCGCACAGCGACCTGTTCCTTGGCCACTTCAACTACACGCCGCGGGTCAAGCGCAGGATGATTTCACTGAACGCCGATGAAGCCTTGAACAACTTCGAGGAGCGTTTGCTGCCGCTGCTCGAAGCGCAGGCGCAAGCGGAGGCGAAGCGCTGCATGAGTTGCGGCCAATGTTTCGAGTGCGACAACTGCGTCGTCTACTGCCCGCAGACAGCCGTGTTCAAAGTGCCGAAGGGAAAGTCGACGATGGGGCGTTATGTTGACACCGACTACACCAAGTGCATCGGCTGCCACATCTGCGCCGATGTTTGCCCCACCGGCTACATCCAGATGGGGTTGGGGGAGTAACACTGTGCGGCCGCGGCTCATGCACGCTGCTCTTTGCGCCTTCTTCCTCGCAGCGGCTGCGGCTTTGGCGGGCGGCGCGTTCGCAGGCCCCGCCTTCGCCGCCGATGTGGCCGGGCGCACGCCGTTGCCGGTGATCGAGCCGGCGGCAAAGGGCGGGCAATGCGTGGGTGAGCCTGCCTTCATGCGGCGCAATCACATGGACTTGCTGAAGCACCAGCGCGACGACACTGTGTTCGGTGGAATCCGCAGCGCCGGGCCGCCCCAAGCTGCGAGCTCCCCCTCGGGGGGACGACGCGAAGCGTCTAGGGGGCCAACATCACCCGCGAAGAACAGCCTCAAGGAATGCATCGCCTGCCATGCGAGCAGCAAGACCGGCAGCGTGGCGAAAGCCGAGACCAACTTCTGCGTTTCGTGCCACAGCTACACGGCGGTGAAGATCGATTGCTTCGAGTGTCATGCCTCCAAGCCGGCGGCGTTGGCGCAGCGAGGTTCGAAGTGAGCGAGCCCCACACGAACGACGAGAAGAACGCTTCGGCGAGCCGGCGCGGCTTTCTCGGCATCGCTGCCGTGGGCCTTGGCGGCGCGGCGCTGGCGCCGGGCATCCGGCTGATCGACATCGCCAACGCGGCGCAGCCCAGCACGGGCGCAAACCCCGCCGTGCGCTGGGGCATGCTGATCGACACCAACAAATGCGCGAGCGGCTGCACCGATTGCGTGACCGCGTGCAATACCGAGAACGGCCTGTCGGGCGGCACGCTGCCCACCGATGTGCAGTGGATACGCAAGATCGAGCTGAAGGAAGTCAAGACCGGCCGGACCGCGTCGCCTCCGGTGATGTGCCAGCACTGCGCGGATCCGCCGTGCGTGGATGTATGCCCCACGGGCGCGTCGTTCAAGCGCGCCGACGGCATCGTGCTCGTCGACCGGCACAGTTGCATCGGCTGCCGCTACTGCGTGCTTGCGTGTCCCTACAAGGCGCGCTCGTTCGTGCATGAGGAAGTCACCGACCAAAAGCCCGACGTGCCACGCGGCAAGGGTTGCGTCGAGGGTTGCACGCTGTGCGTGCACCGGCTCGACGCGGGCAACCCGACGACCGCCTGTGCCGAAGCGTGCTCGCAGGCCGGCCATGGTGCCATTGTGTTCGGTAACCTGAACGACGCCGACAGCGAAGTCTCACGTTTGATTCGATCGTTGCACACGGTGCAGTTGCGCGCTGACTTGAAGCTCGATCCCGGCGTTCGCTATCGGGGGCCGGGATGATGCTCAGCGCGAACCCGACGCTGCAGACGCGCGGCTTCTGGGCGCTGCTTGGCCTGGGCGGCGCGCTGCTCGCCATCGGCCTGGCGGCAGCGCACTACATGGACGTAAATGGCCACGTCGTCACCGGCATGAACAACCACATCGTGTGGGGCCTGCCGCATGTGTTCGCGATTTTCATGATCGTCGCCGGGTCGGGCGTGTTGAATGTGGCGTCGCTCGGCTCGGTGTTCGGCCAGGCCGCGTACAAGCCGCGCGCCGCGCTCTCGGGCCTGCTGTGCCTGGCGTTGCTTGCCGGCGGCTTGATGGTGCTGATGCTCGATTTGGGGCGGCCGGATCGAGTGATCGTCGCCGCGACGCACTTCAACTTCACGTCGGTCTTCGCCTGGAATGTGTTCCTCTACTCGGGCATGGCAGGAATCGTCGTCGTCTATCTGTGGACACTGTTCGAGCACCGGCACAACGCCTGGTCCAAACCGGTGGGCATGCTCGCGTTGTTGTGGCGCTTTGCGCTGACCACCGGCACGGGCTCGATCTTCGGTTTCCTTGTCGCGCGGCCGGCGTACCAGTCGGCATTGCTGGCGCCGCTGTTCATCGTGCTGTCGCTCGGCTGGGGGCTCGCGGTGTTTCTCATCGCGCAGGCTGCGCTGTATGCCTGGAACGGAAAGACGCTCGCGCCGGACATCGAGCGCCGCATGGCCCGGCTGCTGGGCATCTTCATTCTGGCGTCGCTCTACATGGTGGCGATGCAGCACCTGAACGCGCTGTACTTCGCGCGCCAGCAAGCCTTTGAAGCCTTCGTCTTGCTCGGCATGCAGGGCGGCGCGTTGTATGCGTGGCTGTTCTGGGCCGGCTTCGTGCTCGCCGGTTCGCTGCTGCCGCTGCTGCTGTTGTTTCACCCGAAGCTCGCCAGCGCGCGTGGCACGCTCGCGGCGTCGCTGCTCGTCGTAGGGGGTGCATTCGCCTGGCTGTTCGTCTTCATCATCGGCGGGCAAGCGTTCCCGATGGAAATCTTCCCCGGCTTTGTGGAGAGCAGCAGCTTCGGCGACGGCGCGGTGGCGACCTATGTGCCCTCGCTTCCAGAGTTCCTGCTGGGCGTGGGCGGCCTGGCCGCAGCCTTTGTGATCACGCTGGCCGGCGTGCGTGCGCTCGACTTCATGCCGCACGACGTTGCGGCGAAGGCTTGACCCCATGGAGGTGATGACATGAACCGCCTCATGATCTCCGCCGCTCACAAGAGTTCGGGCAAGACCACCGTCACGCTCGGGCTTTGTGCCGCGCTCACGGCGCAGGGCAAGCATGTGCAGCCGTTCAAGAAGGGGCCGGACTATATCGACCCGATGTGGCTTGCGCTGGCCGCGCAGCGCCCTTGCTTCAACCTCGACGCCTACCTGATGGACGACGCGGCGCTTGAACGCTGTTTCACGAGCGCGCTGCGCGATGCCGACATCGCGCTGGTGGAAGGCAACAAGGGCCTGTACGACGGCCTGGCGCTGGACGGCAGCAACAGCAACGCCGCACTCGCGCAGCGCTTCAAGCTGCCGGTGCTGCTGGTGCTCGACGCGCGCGGCATGACGCGCGGCATCGCGCCGCTGATCCTGGGCTATCAGGCGTTCGACCGCAACATCCGCATCGGCGGCGTGATCCTGAACCGCGTGGGTGGATCGCGCCACGAAGCCAAGCTGCGCGCCGTGATCGAGCATTACACCGACGTTCCCGTGCTCGGCGCGGTGGCTGAAGACCCGCGTCTGGCGGTTCTCGAGCGCCACCTCGGGCTGATGCCCTGCGCCGAAGTCGGCGACGCGCACGCGCGCGTTCAGGACATCGGCAACGTGATCGCGGCCCAGGTGGATCTCGCGCGCGTGCTCGCGCTCGGCGCCACAGCCGATGCGCTGCACGTCAGTGCCGCGCCGAGCCCGGCACCCGGCGCGACGCGAGCGCGCGCGCCGGGCATCGAGCTGCGCGGCGCCACACGCGCACGTGCGCACGCCGCGCAGGCCGCGCACAGCGTGCCGGCGCTGCGCATCGCGGTCGCGCGCGATCGCGCCTTCGGCTTCTACTACGCCGACGATCTCGCCGCGCTCGAGGCGGCGGGCGCGGAGCTGGTGCCGATCGACACGCTGCACGATCAACACCTGCCCGCCGTGGACGGCCTGTTCATCGGCGGCGGGTTTCCCGAAGCGTGCATGGCCGAACTCGAGGCCAACGTCGCCATGCGCAGCGCATTGCGTACCGCCATCGAAGCCGGCCTGCCCACCTATGCCGAATGCGGCGGGTTGATGTATCTGTCGCGCAGCATCACCTGGCAGGGCCGAACGGCGCAGATGGTGGGCGCCATTCCCGGCGACACGGTGATGCACCCGCGCCCGGTGGGGCGCGGCTACGTGCAGCTCATCGAGACGGGCGCCATGCCTTGGCCCGCCGGCGACGCCGCGCGCCTTCAATCACCACTGCGCGGCCATGAGTTCCACCATTCGAGCCTCGAAAACCTCGACCCCACCCTGCCCTTTGCGTACCGTGTCGAACGCGGCCACGGCATCGACGGCACGCACGACGGCGTGCTGGTGCACAACTTGCTTGCCTCCTACGCCCACTTGCGCCACAGCGCCGGTTCGCTGTGGGCGCAGCGCTTCATTGCCTTCGTCCGCACGCAGGCGCGCAGCCGGCGCGCCCCGCCAGCACACGCCAGCGCGATGCTGAGCCCCTGAATTCACGACTCTCCAGGAGAAACCGATGCTGACCCTCACCCCATCCGCCGCGCAAGAAATCCTCGCCGCCGCCGCGCGCAGCAACGCCGCCGGTCTGGCGCTGCGCGTCGCCGCACGGCAGATTGCCGACGGCTCCATCGAATACGGCATGGGCTTCGATGAAGAGCGCGACGACGACGAACCCGCCGAGTTCAACGGCCTGAAAGTCGTCGTCGCCTCGCCGAGCCTGCCGCTGCTGGAAGACACCGTGCTCGACTTCGTCGAGATCGAACCCGGCCGCCACGACTTCATCTTCGTTCCCCCGCCCGAGCCAGCGGCGATGACCACGGGCTGCGCGACCGCCGCGCCCAAGGCCAGCGGCGGCGGCTGCGGCAACGGTGGGTGTTCGACGGGCGGCTGCGGCAGCCGGAACTGAGCCCGGGAAGTTGCGCGATGAATTCCTTCGTTGACCTCGACCAGATGCTCGCCGCCGGCCGCGACGCCGGTTTTGCCAGCGGCATTGCGAATTCAGGCCGCGTCTACCTCGTCGGCGCCGGCCCGGGTGATCCGGACCTGCTGACGCTGCGCGCCGCGCGCCTGCTCGAACACGCCGACGTGGTGGTCTATGACAACCTCGTCGGCGCGGGCGTGCTGGCGCTGATCGGCGCGCAGGCCGAGCGCATCTATGTCGGCAAAGAGCGCTGCCGGCACAGCATGGCGCAGGCCGACATCAACGCCTTGCTGGTGCGCCTGGCGCGCGCCGGCCGCGGCGTCGTGCGGCTCAAGGGCGGCGACCCGTTCATCTTCGGCCGCGGCGGCGAGGAGCTTCAGGCCCTGGCCGATGCCTGCGTGCCCTTCGAAGTGGTGCCCGGCGTCACGGCCGCGTGCGGCGTCGCCGCCTACGCCGGCATTCCGCTGACGCACCGCGACCACGCGCACAGCTGCACCTTCGTCACCGGCCACCTCAAAGACGGCAGCTGCGACCTCGACTGGCCGGCGCTCGCCCGGCCACGCCAGACGGTGGTGATCTACATGGGCTTGACGAGCCTCAGCGTCATCTGCAAGCAGCTCATCGCGCACGGCTTGGGGGCCGATTGGCCCGCCGCCGTGGTGGCCAATGGCACGCTCGCGGCACAACGCGTCGTCTGCGCGACGCTTGCCACACTGCCCGAGGCCGTGGCGCGCGAAAACCTCACGTCGCCCTGCCTGACGATCGTCGGCGAAGTGGTGCGGCTGCGCAAGCAACTCGCGTGGTTCGTTGCCCAGGCTGCCACGGCATCGACGGCCGCCACCCTACAAACCGTGCAAGCCTGAAGCATAGCCCTGACAGCGAGGCCGAACCCGGGCTGCTCGTGGGCAAGGTGCCAGGCAACTGGACGGCTTGCCCCTGAAGGCGACGTCTGTCGGCGAGGCGTCTGCTTCGCTGTCGATCACCAACGGGCGTAACTCCCTGTCAGCAATTTCCATTGGTCGCAGTCGGGCTCGTTCCAGTGGATGATGCCTACGCGCTGAACCTGAACTTGCTGGCTTCCAAATACTCCTCCAGCAACTCCATGGCAACCCATCGTCTGCCCAATCGTTCAGCCATCGCACCAGCGGTGTTCGATCCGGCAAACGGATCCACCACCAGATCGCCTTCATCGGTCAGCAGTTTCACGAAGAACTCGGGCAGTGCAGCCGGGAACCTCGCGGGGTGAATCTTGGTGCCCGACTCCTTGCACTGCATGGTGTATTGGTCGTTCGCCGAGTTGTTGCCGGCAATCAGCATTTCAGTGGGGACTTGGTCCTCCAACACATTGGATGGGATCGAGCCGCCGGAATCGATCTTGTCGAAGGACGACGTGATGTTGTGACCGGACGGGCGAACCGTGGCTCTGACGCCCCGTTTCGCGAGCCTCAGCATATCGGCGCTATAGGGCTTCAAGACTTGTCGGTTGTCGGCTTTGGGGAAAGGCGTCTTGGAGAGCCACCAGACGTGCTCTACCGAATCCTTGATGCGTACGCGGCGCACCGTGACCCATTCCGCCGGAGCGGGCATCTTTGCAGGGTTGTACCAGTAGCATTCCTGGGCCAGATGAAAGCCAAGTTCCTCCACCAACGCAATCATCAGCTTGTAGTGATAGAGCGAGCGCGTTGGCGAACCCGGGTTCCAACTGCCGCCGATGTTGAGTACGAAGCTGCCGTCGTCGGTGAGCACCCGGTGAATCTCTCGGGCGAAAGGCAAAAACCAGGCGACGTAGTCAGCCTTGCTGACGTTTCCGTACTCCTTCTTGAAGTGGAGCGCGTAAGGGGGTGACGTGAACACAAGATTGACGCAAGCGTCGGGAAGCGCCCGCAGCAACTCCTTCGAATCGCCCAAGTAGGCGGCACCGGCAGCGGTCTCGTAGAACGGCTCGATCGTCTGCATCAGACCCCTGGGATGAGCCTGAGTCGGTGCGAACAGGCTCGGCTGGGGGGCGTCAATGATCTTGTTCATCTGGCGTAGGCAAGGGCCACTGCTAGCATGCAGCATCCGCATTGTAGCAATGAATCAGTTGACAAAGACAACCTATTCCAAACCTTTGCTGATCGCGCCTGCCGAGTGGATTTCGCAGGCGCAGGCTGCGCGACTTCGAAACGTATCGCGTCAAGCCATCGCCAAGCTGGTTAGCAACGGGCGGCTGCGCACATTGGAAGTCGGTGGCCGCAGCTTCGTGAGCCGCGCGGATGTACTCGCGT
>JANOLJ010000389.1:0-11972 GCA_031419715.1 Burkholderiales bacterium
GCCGCAGCCACCACGTTCACCGCCTTGACCGGCGCCAATTTGTGCTCACCCATCGGGTGCCTCCTCGTGTCGAGATCAAACCCGCGCCAAGTCTACGTTTGCGCCAAGTCGCAGCCGGTCAACTGAGGAAAATAGGGTCATGCGGATTGTCGCGAGTCGGCACGCAGCCGGTGCGTGCGACGAATGCCTCGTAGGCCTCTACGCCTTGAGCAGTGGGTGCGACGAATTGCAGACCTGGCACGGGGCAATGCGCATTCAATGCCGCCGCCATGTTGTCGCCCTGAGCGAACCGCGCGGCCACCGCCGGCCCGAGCTCGCGATAGGGCGCGAACCACGGCAGTTGCCAATCGATGGCCGGCAACAAGGGCAGCGTCAGTTCCTCGAAGGCTTTGCGGTGCGGTTGTCGCGCACCGCCACGTCGGACTTGCCTTCGTTCGCCCACTCGAACAACTGGCTCGCCTTGAGCAACTTGCTCAATGTGGCGTAACCATAGTTGCGCGGGTCGAACGAGGCCTGATTGGCGATCTGCTGGCCCAGCGCGCCGACACGCGCCCAGCCTTCGTCGTCAGCCGCCGCTTGCACCGCGTTGCGCAGCAGCGCGACGAGTTTCGCGTCTCGCTTGAGTTGCGCCGCGGGCACACGCAGCGGCGCGGCCGGTGTGTCGTCACTCGTTCCGTCGCCAGAGTCGGTGGCGACATTCGCGCCGAGTTTGTCGAGAAACAAAAAGCGCGAACACGCGTTGACAAACGGCTCGGGCGTCTTCTGCCCGCCGAAGCCGTACACCGCCGCGCCTTTTTCGCGCAGGTGCATCACTAGGGGCGTGAAGTCGGCGTCGCTGGAGACGATGCCAAAGGCGTCGGGCCGGTCGTTGTAGAGCAGCGCGAGCGCGTCGATCACCATGGCCATGTCGCTGGCGTTTTTGCCCTTGCTGTAGTCGAACTGCTGCATCGGCCGGATCGCGTGTTCATGCAGCACCTCTTCCCAGCCCTTCAGCTCGGCCTTCTTCCAGTTGCCGTAAGCGCGGCGGATGCTGGTCTCGCCAAACGTCGACAGCTCGTTGAGGATCAAGTCGATTTTTTTCGCCGGAGAGTTGTCAGCGTCGATGAGCAGCGCGACGCGCGGTTTGCGTTCCATCGTCATGCAAGTCTCCAGGTCAGTTGTTCCCCGCCGCGCAGAGGTTTGAGTGTGGTGTCACCGAACGGCAGCGCTTCGGGCAGGGTCCAGGTTTCGCGGTGCAGCGTCACGGTGTCGGTGTTGCGCGGCAAGCCATAAAAGTCGGCGCCGTGGTGGCTGGCAAACCCTTCGAATCGATCGAGCGCACCTGCGGCGTCAAACGCCTCAGCGTACAGCTCGAGTGCACTGAGCGCCGTATAACAACCCGCACAACCCACCGCGTGTTCCTTCAGATGCGCGGCATGCGGTGCGCTGTCGGTGCCGAGAAAGAACTTCGGACTGCCCGACGTCGCGGCCTCGACCAGCGCGAGGCGGTGCACTTCGCGCTTAAGCACCGGCAGGCAGTAGTAGTGCGGGCGAATCCCGCCGGTAAAGATCGCATTGCGGTTGTACAGCAGGTGATGCGCCGTGATCGTCGCCGCAGTGTGCGGCCCCGCCTGCGCGACGTACTGCGCCGCCTCGCGCGTCGTGATGTGCTCGACGACGATGCGCAGTTCCGGGAAGTCGCGTCGCAACGCCGCGAGGTGCGTGTCGATGAACACCTTCTCGCGATCGAACAGATCGATTTCGGGGTCGGTGACTTCGCCGTGCACCAGCAACAGCAGGCCTTCGCGCTGCATCGCCTCCAGCGTCGCGTGAACCTTGCGCAGGTCCGTCACGCCTGCGTCGCTGTTCGTCGTTGCGCCCGCCGGGTAGAGCTTCACGGCCACGATCCCAGCGGCGCGCGCGCGCTTGATTTCATCAGCCGGCAGGCGATCCGTCAGGTACAGCGTCATCAGCGGCTCGAACGTCACACCCTCGGGCACCGCACGCAGGATGCGGTCCCGATAGGCCAAGGCCTGTTGTGTCGTCGTGATGGGTGGCCTGAGATTGGGCATGATCACGGCACGGGCGAACTGGCGCGCGCTGTGCGGCACCACCGCGGCCATCGCCGCGCCGTCTCGAACATGCAGGTGCCAGTCGTCGGGGCGCGTGATCCGCAGAACCATGGGCGTGATTCTCGCATCGGCCAGCCACGCGTTCGGCGCACTGGCGTGGATCAAGACTGTTCCCAGTGCGGTCGCGCCTTGGCGCGACGCTCAGTCGCCCCTGCCGGCAGCGCGCTCGGGTCGGCAGCACTGCGCCGCCAGCCGTGGCGTTGCAGCAGACGGTACACGCTCGACAGCGCCACAGCCCCACCGCAGTGCGCCTCCATCGCCGCCTTCAGGCGCGACACGAGTGCCGGCCCGGCTCGGCCCGAACGGCCGCCCGCCGCCGAGAGCAAACGCTGCTCCTGTTCCAGCGTGGCGTGGGCGCGATTGCGCAACTCGCGCTTGCTGCGCGGCGGCTCCATCGAGCCTTCGGCGATGCGAAAAAAGCGGATGCGCATCGCGCACGCCGCGCTGGGTGATCGGCCGATCGCCAGCGCCGTTTGCTCCAGGCTCATCCCGAGCAACAGGGGCAGCAGCACCGCCTGCGCGGTTCGCAATTCATCCGCGGTCTTGGCACGTTGCATCAAGGCGCGCGCCTCGTCTAGGTGTTCCATTCCACTGGCGTGACGTGGCATACCGATCTCCTGCTTCGCGTCGCGAATTGATCGCCAGTCTAAAGCGAAACGCCGCCTTCGCTTGGGCCGGCCAAGGCCGTTTCCTCCTCGCCCGACTGCTGCAAGCGCCACATCTCGGCGTAGCTGCCCTCCAGGGCCAGCAGCTCGGCGTGCGTGCCGCGCTCGACGATGCGGCCCTGCTCCATCACCAGGATCTGGTGCGCATCGACCACTGTCGACAGCCGGTGCGCGATCACCAGCGCCGTCTTGTTGCGCGCCGCGCTTTGCAATTCGGCCTGGATCGCGCGTTCGTTGGCGGAGTCGAGCGCTGAGGTGGCTTCGTCGAAGATCAGAATCGGTGGGTCCTTCAGCAGGGTCCGCGCGATCGCGACGCGCTGCTTTTCACCGCCCGAGAGCTTGAGGCCACGCTCGCCGACCATCGTGTCATAGCCTTTCGGCGTAGAGGCGATGAAATCGTGAATGTGCGCCGCCTTCGCCGCGCCTTCAATCGCCTCGCGGCTCGCCGAGGTCTGACCATAACCGATGTTGTATTGCACCGTGTCATTGAACAGCACCGTGTCCTGCGGCACGATGCCCAGTGCCGCGCGCAGGCTCTTTTGCGTGACGCCGCGGATTTCCTGGCCGTCAATGACGATGCGCCCGGCGCTCACGTCGTAGAAGCGGAACATCAGCCGCGCCAGCGTGCTCTTGCCCGCGCCCGACGGGCCGACGACGGCGAGTGTCTTGCCAGCGGGAATCTCAAAGCTCACGTCGTGAAGTATGGTGCGGTCCGGGTCATAACCGAAGCGCACGTTTTCGAAGCGCACCGCGCCGCCGTGGTTCACGAGCGGCGTGGCATCCGGTGCATCAGCGATCTCGCGGTGCTGGCCGAGCAGCGAAAACATCTTCTCCATGTCGATCATCGACTGCTTGATCTCGCGGTACAGCACGCCGAGGAAATTGAGCGGGATGTAGAGCTGGATCATCAGCGCATTCACCAGCACCAGGTCGCCCAGCGTCATCGTGCCTTCGACCACGCCGACCGTCGCGCGCCACACGAGCAACACCACGGCGATCGAGATGATGCTGCTCTGCCCCAGATTGAGAAACGACAGCGAGGTCTGCGACTTGATCGACGCCTTTTCCAGGCGTTGCAGGTTCTCGTCGTAACGCGCCTGCTCGAAGCCTTCGTTGCCAAAGTACTTCACCGTCTCGTAGTTAATGAGCGCATCCACCGCCTTCGTGTTGGCCTTGCTGTCCTGCTCGTTCATGATGCGCCGAAACTGGGTGCGCCACTCCGTGACGGTGACGGTGAACGTCACGTAGCTGATCAGCGCGCCGAGCGTGATCACCGCGAACCAGCCGTCGAACTTGGCCGACAGCAGCGTGATCACGAGCGCCATTTCCACCAGCGTGGGCAGGATGTTGTAGATCGTGTAGTTCAGCAGCGAGTGGATCGCGCGCGAGCCGCGTTCGATGTCGCGCGACACGCCACCGGTCTGGCGCTCCAAGTGGAAACGCAAGCTCAATGACAGCAGGTGGTCGAAGGTTTCGAGCGACACACGCCGCACGATGCGCGCCGCGACGGGGTAGAACAGGAACTCGCGCAGCTCGGTGAACAGCGTCACGCTCATGCGCAACGCGCCGTACGCGAGCAGCAGCCCAATGGGTACGACCAGCAGGCCGCGCGGGTCGCCGGGTTTCAGGTCGAGCGAATCGACGAGTTCCTTCAGCACCAGCGGCACGCCCACATTCGCGAGCTTCGCCCCCACCAAAAATCCGAGCGCGATCAGCACCCGCCAGCGCCACTGCCAGACGTACGGGCCGAGCCGCCTCAGCGTTCGCCAGTTGGAGCGAGACTCCCCTGGCGGTGAGGTCGGAGGAAGGGGCAGGGCGACACCAGTTCGGCGCATAGGGGAAGTGGGGTCAGTTGAATGAGAATGCGGACAAGCCAACGCCGCAGGTGCAGCAATATGCCCGAGATTTCAAGGCCCACCGTCTCGATACCCGAGAATCAGATGCCGAAGCCTGCACCGCTGAAGCTGCCCGAAGACCGACAGTTGGTGCTGCGTGTCATGCCGATGCCGGCCGACGCCAACAGCAATGGCGACATTTTCGGCGGCTGGATCATGGCCCAGGTCGACCTGGCGGGCGCCGTGCTGCCCTCGCGCATCGCCAAGGGGCGGATCGTGACGGTCGCGGTGAACCAGTTCATCTTCAAGCAGCCGGTGTCGATCGGCGACCTGCTGAGTTTTTATGCCGAGGTGCGGCACACCGGGCGCACGTCGGTGACGGTGCATGTTGAGGTCTACGCTGAGCGCAACCCGGCAGATTTGCAGGTCGTCAAGGTGACCGAGGCCAACCTGACCTACGTGGCGATCGACGCGAACGGCGAGCCCCGGCCACTGCCCGCGCCTTGAGCGCGGTTCAGTCAACAAAGAAGTCAGGCAGGAACTTCTTCGTTCCCGGGGTGACGCTGTAGCGGTCGAAATCGGTCACGCCATGCTGGCCGAGCAGCGTGTCGTCGATGAAGAAGTTTCCCGTGGTTGTCTTCGCATCGCTCGTGAAGATCAGGTAGGCCGCGTCGGCCAGGATCTCCGGCGTGCGGCATTTCGAGAGGTCAATGCCCGGAATCATCTGCAACGCCGCAGTATTGATCACAGTGCGAGGCCACAGACTGTTCACGCCGATTCCCAGCGGCCCGAACTCGCCCGCGTGGCCCAGCGTGCATTCGCTCATGCCGTACTTCGCCATCGTGTATGCCACATGCGGGCTGAACCAATGCTCGCGCATCGACAGCGGCGGAGACATGTTCAGCACATGCGGATTCCGCCCGGCCTTCGCGGACTGGATCAGATGCGGCAGACAAATTTGCGTGCACAGAAAAGTGCCGCGCACGTTCACGCCGAACATCAGGTCGAAGCGCTTGATCGGCGTCGCGGCGGTCGGCGTCAAGCTGATCGCGCTGGCGTTGTTCACCAGGATGTCGATGCCGCCGAACCGCGCCACGCCCTGCTCGACCGCGGCGATCACGCTGGCCTCGTCGCGAATGTCGGTCTGCACCGGCAGGGCCTGGCCACCCACGGCTTCGATCTCTTTCGCTGCGCTGTAAATCGTTCCCGGCAGCTTCGGGTTCGTCTCTGCCGTCTTGGCGGCGATGATGATGTTGGCGCCGTCTTTCGCCGCGCGTTTGGCGATTGCCAGGCCGATGCCTCGTGACGCGCCGCTGATGAAAAGTGTCTTGCCTTTGAGATTCATCGGGTGGTCTCCTGGTTTCAGGCGAATTTCGAGAAGTTGGGTTTGCGCTTTTCCAGGAACGCCTGAAAAGCCTCTTTGGCTTCCGCGCTGCGCAGGCGTTGCGCGAACACTTCACCCTCGATCGCGATTGCTTTGAACAGGTCGTCCATGCCGGCGCGGCGCAGCAGTTTCTTCGTTTCGCGCACTGCGCCCGGCGGCAGCGCATTGAAGCGTTCCGCGATGCGCCGCGCATGGTTCACCACTTCGCCCGCCGGCAACACGGCGTTGGCGATTCCCGCCTCCACCGCATCGGCGCCGGTGAACGGGTCGCCGAGCAGCAGTTTCTCGGCCGCTCGCACATTGCCCATCAGACGTGGCAGCACCAAACTGGATCCGAACTCAGGCACCAGGCCCAGACCGACGAAGGGCATCGCCAGGCGCGCTTCATCGGACACATACACCAGGTCGCAATGCAACAGCATCGTCGTGCCGATGCCGATGGCCGCGCCGGTGACCGCTGCAACAACGGGTTTATCGATGCCGATCAGCGCGCGCATGAACGCAAACGCGGGTGACTCATCGGCCCTGCCGCTCGCGCCCCGAGTGACGAAGTCTTCAACATCGTTGCCCGACGTGAAGACTCCCGGTTGGCCGGTGATCAGCACGGCACGCACCGCGGCATCGGCTTGTGCCGCCGTCAAGGCATCGGCCATGGCCTGGTACATCGCGCCGGTCAGTGCGTTCTTCTTTTCCGGGCGCGCGATTTCGATCGTCATAACGCCGTTGATGGTGGCGCTTCGTATGCTCATCCTCGTCTCCTTGGGTACTGATGGCCGGGTTCAAACCCGTTCGAAGATTCCGGCGGCACCTTGCCCCATGCCGACGCACATCGTCACCATGCCGTACTTCATCTGGTGGCGGTGCAGGGCATGAACCACGGTCGCGGAACGGATCGCCCCAGTGGCGCCGAGTGGATGCCCCAGCGCAATCGCACCGCCCATCGGATTGACTTTCGCTGGGTCCATGCCGACAGTATTGATCACCGCCAGCGCCTGCGCCGCGAAGGCCTCGTTGAGTTCGAACCAGCCGATGTCGTCCAACGTCAGACCGGCATGACGCAGCGCGACGGGAATCGCCTCGATGGGGCCAATGCCCATGATCTCGGGTGGCACGCCGCGCACCGCGAAGCTGACGAAACGCGCCAGCGGCTTCAGGTTGAACTGTTTGATCGCTTTCTCGGAGGCAAGGATCAGTGCACCGGCACCGTCGCTCGTCTGCGAGCTGTTGCCTGCGGTCACCGAGCCTTTCGCGGCGAACACGGGCTTGAGCTTGGCGAGGCCTTCAAGTGAGGTGTCGGGCCGCGCACCTTCGTCCAGATTCACGGTGCGCGTCTTGGTGCCCACCTCGCCGGTGAGGAGATTGGGAAAACGCTCGATGATTTCGATGGGCGTCATCTCGGCTGTGAACTCACCCGTGGCGAATGCATTCAATGCCTTCTGGTGCGAGGCGAGTGCGAATGCGTCTTGCGCCTCGCGCGACACCTTCCATTGCGTCGCGACCTTTTCCGCGGTGAGGCCCATGCCATACGCAATGCCGACGTTCTCGTCCTTCGCGAACACGTCGAGGTTGAATGACGGCTTGTTGCCCCCCATCGGCACCATGCTCATCGATTCGGCGCCACCGGCGATCATCACGTCGGCCTCGCCGATGCGAATGCGGTCGGCGGCCATCTGCACCGCCGTCAATCCCGACGCGCAAAACCGGTTCACCGTCACGCCACCCACCGAATGCGGCAGCCCGGCGAGCACCATCGCCACGCGCGCCATGTTCGCGCCCTGCTCGGCTTCGGGGAACGAGCAGCCGATGATCGCGTCTTCAATGGCTTTCGGGTCGAGCGACGGCACCTGCCTGAGTGCACTGCGCACCGCGGCGACGAGCAAATCGTCGGGCCGCGTGTTCTTGAAATAGCCGCGGCCAGACCTGCCGATCGGCGTGCGCGTCGCGGCAACGATGTAGGCGTCTTGAACTTGTTTGCTCATGGAGTTCTCCTTGGTCTGTGCCTGAATCAGTTGCGAACCGGCTTGCCGGTCTGCAGCATGCCCATGATGCGCTCCTGCGTCTTCGGGTGTTCGAGCAATCCGCAGAAGTGCTTGCGCTCCAGCGCCATCAGGTACTCCTCGGTCACGAGCGAGCCGCCGTCGACTTCGCCGCCGCACACCAAGTCGGCGATCAGCGAGGAGATGTGGAATTCGTGCGCGCTGTTGAAGCCGCCGTCGCGCATATTGGCGAGCTGCACCTTGATCGTCGCGATTCCCGAGCGGCCGGCCACCGGAATCAGCGCTCTCACGGGCGGGCGGTAGCCGCTGTCGAACATCGCCTTGACCTGCTGCGTCGCGACGAACAGCAACTCGTCCTTGTGCGCAACGATCACGTCGCTCCACAACAGATAGCCGAGCTTGCGCGACTCGATCGCGCTCGTTCCCACCTTGGCCATCGCCGCGCTCGTGAAACCGTCGGTGACGAACTTGAAGATGTCGGCGTTGGCGTTGCCCGCCGCCGCCATTTCGGCGGCACGACGCGCCACATACGCCAGGCCACCACCTCCGGGGACCAGACCCACGCCGACTTCAACTAGGCCAATGTAGCTTTCCATCGCCGCGACGCGCTTCGCTGAATACACAGCCAACTCGCAGCCGCCGCCGAGCGCGAGACCACGAATGGCAGACACCACCGGCACGCTCGCGTAGCGAATCCGCAGCATCGCGTCTTGCAGCTTTTTCTCTTCGGGCGCGATGCCCTTGGCACCGCTCTTCATGAACACCGGCATCAACGATTCGAGGTTCGCCCCGGCCGAGAACACATCGTCGGGAGACCAGATCACGAGGCCTTTGTACTTGGCCTCGGCGATCTCCACGGCCTTGAGCAGACCTTCGGTCACGTCCGGGCTGATGAGGTGCAGCTTGGCCGTGATGCTGGCGACGAGCACGTCGCCGTCGAGCGACCAGACGCGGATCTCAGCGTTCTTGAATTCTTCCCTGCCGCTTTTCAATGTTTCGGCTGCGCCCGAGCCGAACACGCCTTCGCGGAACAACTGGCGTTCGTAGACCGGCAACGAACGCGGCGCGACAAACTTGCCGAGCTTGGGGCTCCAAGAGCCCTCAAGTGTGTGCACGGCTTGTGTCGCTGCCACCGGACCGTCGAACACCCAGGCCGGCAGCGGCGCCTTGGCTAACGCCTTGCCGGCGTCGATGTCGGCCTTCACCCATTGCGCCACTTGCGTCCAGCCAGCCTGTTGCCAGAGCTCGAACGGCCCTTGCGACATGCCGAAACCCCAGCGCATGGCCTGGTCCACGTCGCGCGCGGTGGGCGCAATGTCCGCCAGATGCACGGCGCAATAGTGGAAGCTGTCGCGCAGAATCGCCCACAGGAACCGCGCCTGAGGGTTCGTCGATTCGCGCAGCAGCTTCAGCCGCTCGGCCGGGGCTTTCTTGAGCATGCGCTCGACGATGGCTTCGGCCTTGCCTGCGGCCGCAACATAGTCGCCTTTGGCCGGATCGAGGCGCAGGATGTCCTTGCCGACCTTCCTGTAGAAACCCGCCCCGGTCTTCTGCCCGAGCGCGCCTTTTGCGATCAATGCCGCGAGCGCGTGCGGCGTGGCGAAGCTCGGGTAGAACGGGTCGGCCTGCAGGTTGTCTTGCAAGGTCTTGATGACATGCGACAACGTGTCCAGGCCCACCACGTCGGCGGTGCGGAACGTGCCGCTGCCCGCGCGGCCGAGCTTCTTGCCCGTCAGGTCGTCAACGACGTCATACGTCAAACCAAACGTCTCGGCCTCCTTGATCGTCGCCAGCATGCCGGCGATGCCGACGCGGTTCGCGATGAAATTCGGCGTGTCGAGCGCGCGCACGACGCCTTTGCCCAGGGCGGTGGTGACGAAGGTCTCAAGCTGGTCGAGGATCTCCGGCTGCGTGGTCGGCGTGGCGATCAGCTCGACCAACTGCATGTAGCGCGGCGGGTTGAAGAAGTGAATGCCGCAAAAGCGCGGTTTGATCGCTTCGGGCAATACTTCGGAAAGCTTCGTGATCGACAGGCCCGATGTGTTGCTCGCCACGATCGCGTGCGGCGCCAACGCCGGTGCGATGCGCTTGTACAACTCCAGCTTCCAGTCCATGCGTTCGGCGATCGCCTCGATGATCAAGTCGCAGTCGCGCAACTTGTCGAGGTGCTCTTCGTAGTTCGCCTGCTCGATGGCCGCGGCGTCTTCAGAAATTCCCAATGGCGCGGGCTTGAGTTTCTTCAGCCCCTCCACCGCTTTGGCGACGATCGCGGTCTTGCCGCCCTCCTTGGCCGGCAGATCGAACAGCACCACCGGCACCTTGCAGTTCACCAGATGCGCGGCAATCTGCGCGCCCATCACACCGGCGCCGAGCACCGCGACTTTGCGCACTTGAAATCGATTCATGTTCACTCCACGCGCAGCCAGGTCTGGTTGCGAAAAAACGGTCCGATGTAGCCGCGCACCTGTAGCGCCTTGCCACTGTCCAGGGGTTTCAGGCGCAGCTTGTAGACCTTGCCATTGTTCGGGTCGAGGATGTCGCCGCCGTCCCAGACTTGCCTGTCATCGGCGCTTTGTTTGACGTTGCGCACGATGGTCATACCCAGCACCGGCTTGTCCTTGCGCTCGTCGGTGCACAGTTCGCACTTCGAATCCTGCTTGGTCGGGTCGGCGATCTTTTCTACCTTGCCGGTGAGCGTGCCACCCGAATCGACGATTCGAACCAGCGATTTTTCTTGCTTGGTTTCGTCATCGACCGTCTTCCACAGCCCCACCGGCGTGGCTTGGGCGAAGGCGGCGCTGTGCAACACGACACACGCCGCTGCGGCGATTGCGAACTTCAACATCGTCGGTCTCCTTGGGTTCTAGAACAACGCTTCTTCCATTTCCATCAGCGGCGCCAGGCCCGCGCGCGCGCTGCGGATCAGACCCGCCGTCTCCGGCAGCAACTTGGCGAAGTAAAAACGTGCCGTGGCGAGCTTGGCTTTGTAGAACGGGTCACCACTGTCCAGCTTTGCCAACGCAACCTTGGCCATGCGCGCCCAGAAGTAGGCAAACACCAGGTGGCCGCAAACGCGCAGATAGTCCACCGACGCGGCGCCCACTTCATCGGCGTTCTGGAATGCCTTCATGCCCAGTTCGGTGGTCAGCTTCGTCACCTTGTCACCAAGGTCTGCCAGCGGATTCACGAACTCCTGCATCGCCTCATTCACGCCTTCTTCCTCGATGAACTCGGCCACCAGCTTGCCAAACTTCTTGAGCTTCTTGCCGTTGTCGGCGAGCACCTTGCGGCCCAGCAAGTCGAGCGACTGTATCGTGTTCGTGCCCTCGTAAATCATGTTGATCCGCGAGTCGCGAACGAACTGTTCCATGCCCCATTCCTTGATGTAGCCGTGGCCGCCGAACACCTGCATGCAGTGCGACGTGGCGATCCAGGCGTTGTCGGTGAGGAAGGCCTTGAATATCGGCGTCAGCAGTGCCACCAGGTCGGCGCACTCGGCGCGTACATCGGCGTCATCGCTGCCCAGTTCCTTGTCGATCGCCAGCGTCGTCCACATCGCGAAGGCTCGGCCCGCCTCGGCGTACGCGCGCGCCGTGAGCAGCATCTTTCGAACGTCGGGGTGGTGGATGATGGCGTCGGCCGGCTTGTCGGGGTTCTTCGGGCCCGACAACGAGCGCATCTGGAGGCGGTCTTTCGCGTAGACCACCGCATTCTGGTACGCCACTTCCGTCAGACCCAGGCTCTGCATGCCCACGCCCAGACGCGCCGCGTTCATCATCACGAACATCGCCGCCAGGCCCTTGTTGGGCTGGCCTACCATCTGCCCTATCGCGCCGTCAAGAACGATCTGTGCTGTCGCGTTGCCGTGAATGCCCATCTTGTGTTCCAGGCCGCCGCAATACACACCGTTGCGCGCACCCAGGCTGCCGTCAGCCTTGGGCAGGAACTTCGGCACGACGAACAGCGAGATGCCCTTCGAG
>JANOLJ010000390.1:0-44800 GCA_031419715.1 Burkholderiales bacterium
TCGGTCGTCGTGGTCTTACCGGCGTCGATGTGGGCCGAGATGCCGATGTTTCGATAGCGCTCGATCGGGGTCTTGCGGGCCATGATGGGATTACTCCAAGTGCTAAACAAGTGCGTGGGCCGCTGGCGGGCTCGTTGAACCCTTGAAGCAGCCGCGGTTGGCGCCCGGCTTGTGGCCGCGCGCGGGGTTGGGTCCTTAGAAGCGGAAGTGCGAGAACGCCTTGTTCGCCTCGGCCATGCGGTGCACCTCATCGCGCTTTTTCATCGCGCCGCCTCGGCCTTCCACCGCCTCCAGCAGTTCATTGGCCAGGCGCTGCGCCATCGACTTCTCGCCGCGCTTGCGCGCCGACTCCTTGAGCCAGCGCATCGCCAAGGCGACACGGCGCACCGGGCGCACTTCCACGGGCACCTGATAGTTGGCGCCGCCGACGCGCCGCGACTTCACCTCGACCATCGGCTTGATGTTGTTCAGCGCGGTGACGAAGATTTCGAGCGGATCCTTGCCCGACTTCTTCTCGACTTGCTCAAGCGCACCGTAGATGATTCTCTCGGCGATCGCCTTCTTGCCCGATTCCATGATGACGTTCATGAACTTGGACAAATCGACCGAGTTGAATTTCGGATCAGGCAGGATGTCCCGTTTGGGGACTTCGCGACGACGTGGCATAGCACTCTTCCTTTTGCTTCAGTTGGCGCGAGTCTCGCGACACGCGCCTCGGGCCACCACACATTCGGGTCGCCCACTTACTCGGCCGGGAGGATTCCCGAACCGGTTTGGTCACAGTCGTAAGCCGGCCCGAGGGCCGGCATCGGCAGATTTTTTGGTTGCGGTTCGCCGCCCTTACGCCTTCTTCGGACGCTTGGCTCCGTACTTGGAACGCGACTGCTTGCGGTCTTTCACGCCCTGCAAATCAAGCGAGCCGCGCACGATGTGATAGCGCACGCCTGGCAAGTCCTTGACCCGACCGCCGCGCACGAGCACCACACTGTGCTCTTGCAGGTTGTGACCCTCGCCACCGATGTAGGAAATGATCTCGAAACCGTTGGTGAGGCGCACCTTCGCGACTTTGCGCAAAGCCGAGTTCGGCTTCTTCGGCGTCGTGGTGTAGACCCGTGTGCAAACGCCTCGACGCTGCGGCCCGCCTTGCATGGCAGGCGACTTGGATTTCGTGATCTCGGTCTGTCGACCGTGGCGCACGAGCTGATTGATCGTTGGCATAGAAAACCTGTTCCCGTTGGAGATCCGCTGGCGTTCAACACTGGCGCAAGCAGCCCCGGGGCAGGGTAGGCCTGGCGTCACCGCAGAGGGTGAAAACGACACCGGCCGCCCGTCAAAGAGCGCAGCAAAGCGTGCTGAAAAGCCCTCGATTGTATTCCTTCGCGTGACCCGGGATCAAGCCCCTTGATCAACAACGTACCAACAACGGCAGAGTTCAGGCGTGCCTAGCGCGTTTCTTCCCCCTGATTTCACCTCGAACCGCGAGCCTTTCGAAGCGCTTGCGTATCATCCCGCCCCTCACCTACAACATCATTCCGGAGGCGACATGGCCCACGTTTCAAAGTTGCTCATTCCGACGCGCCGCAGGTTCATTGGCGCCGCAGCAGCGATCGCCACCCTCGCCTGCCCTCTCGTCAACGCCCAAAGCGGCTGGCCCACCAAACCCGTGACGATCGTAGTGCCATTCCCTGCAGGCGGCGGGACCGATGCATTTGCCAGGCCCCTCACCGCGGCGCTGTCGCGAGGCCTGGGCAAACAATTCATCATCGACAACCGGGGCGGCGCGGGCGGAACCGTTGGCGCTGGAGTTGCTGCCCGAGCCGCCCCGGATGGCTACACCTTGTTCATGGGCGCGGTACACCACGCCATCGCACCGTCGATGTACCCGAAGCTCGACTACAACCTGGAGGCCGACTTCGTTCCCATCGGCCTGGTCGCGAGCGTGCCTCAAGTCATCGTCGTCAATCCGCAACGGGTGCCGGTAACCGATCTCAAGGCCTTTCTCGAATTCGTGCGCAAGAACCCGGGGCGCCTGAACTACGGCTCGGCGGGCAATGGCACGTCACATCACCTCGCCGGTGAATTGTTCAAGCTGCAAACGAAGACTTTTCTCACCCACATCCCTTACCGCGGCGCGGGCCCGGCCCTGCAAGACCTGATCGGCGGCCAAGTCGACTTGATGTTCGACGGCCTGGGCTCCTCGGCGAATCACATCAAGGGTGGGCGCATCAAGGCGCTGGCCGTTGCAGGGCTGCGGCGCGCGCCGGGCTTCCCGGATGTGCCCACGACGACGGAAGCCGGCGTTCCCACCTACCAGGTGGCGACTTGGTACGCCTTGTGGGCGCCCAAGGGAACACCTGCGGATGTTGTGGAGCGCCTGCAAACCGAACTGACGAAGGCGTTTGCCACGCCGGAGTTGCAATCGATGTGGACCGGCCTGGGGGCCGAAATACCCAATCTGTACGGCGAGGCCTTCGGCAAGTTCGTCAACAGCGAAATCAAGCGCTGGGCCGAAGTGGTCAAGACCTCGGGCGCGAAGCTCGACTAGTTGCGGATGGGCGCGTGAACGGCAACATCTTCGTCGCCTTGCGCGACGCGTTCCCGACGGACCTGGACCAACCCGCCGTCGAGACGATCGACGGCCAGGCGCTGCTCTACACATGGCGCGACGTTGAGCGCGCCACCGCGATGCTGGCGAACCTGCTGCTGTCGCTCGACCTGCCGGCAAACGCCCGCATCGCGGTGCAAACCGAAAAGTCGGTCGAAGCCCTGTTGCTTTACCTCGCCGTGCTGCGCGCTGGCTACGTCTACCTGCCGCTCAATACCGCCTATCAGCGCAGCGAGCTTGAGTACTTCATCGGCAATGCCGAACCGAGCGTCGTCATTTGTTCGACGAAGAACTTCGGCTGGGTCTCCAAGCTCGCATTCCAGGCCGGCACGCGCTGCGTTTTCACGCTGGATGAGGATCGCACAGGCTCGCTGCTTGAGCGCGCCGCGTTCCACAGCGACGTGCATGCTCCCGCGCACAAGCACGCCCACGACCTCGCCGCGATCCTCTACACCAGCGGTACCACGGGGCGCAGCAAGGGCGCCATGCTGTCGCACGGCAATCTGCTGAGCAACGCCGCGGTGTTGAAGGACTACTGGGGTTGGCGCCACGGCGATGTGTTGATCCACGCGTTGCCGATCTTCCATGTGCATGGCCTGTTCGTGGCGAGTCACGGCGCGTTGCTCAACGGCAGCAAGATGCTGTGGCTCAACAAGTTCGACCCCAAGGCGGTGCTGCGCACGCTCGGCCGCGCCAGCGTGTTCATGGGGGTTCCCACACTCTACGTGCGCCTGCTCGCAGAGCCGGGCTTGACACGCGAGGCTTGCGCGGCGATGCGCTTGTTCATCAGCGGTTCCGCGCCGCTGTTGATCGAAACCTTCAATGAGTTTCGCGAGCGCACCGGTCACGCAATCGTCGAACGCTACGGCATGAGCGAAACCTTGATGCTGACGTCCAACCCCTACGACACGCGGGAAGGCGAACGGTGCGGCGGCACGGCCGGCTTTGCGCTGCCGGGCGTCGGCGTGCGCGTGACCACGGCGTCAGGACAAGTCGCGGCGCCTGGAGATGTCGGGAACATTGAAGTCCGGGGGCCGAATGTGTTCAGCGGCTATTGGCGCATGCCCGAGAAGACACGCGAGGAGTTCACCGAAGACGGCTGGTTCAAGACCGGCGACGTCGGCAGCCTGGATGCATCGGGGCGGCTGACCATCGTCGGCCGCAGCAAAGACCTCATCATCACCGGAGGCTTCAACGTCTATCCGGCGGAAATCGAGTGCTATTTGAACGAGGCCGAAGGTGTGCTGGAGAGCGCCGTCGTCGGCGCTCCCCACCCTGACTTCGGCGAAGGCGTGGTCGCGATCGTGGTGCCGCGTGCGGGCGCGACACTGGACCCGGGCGCGCTGATCGCCATGCTGAAAGCGCGGATCGCGAACTACAAGGTTCCCAAGCGCGTCTTCCTCGTCGACAGCCTGCCGCGCAACGCGATGGGCAAAGTGCAGAAGAACCTGCTGCG
Organism: Burkholderiales bacterium; assembly: GCA_031419715.1. Taxonomy (GTDB): domain Bacteria; phylum Pseudomonadota; class Gammaproteobacteria; order Burkholderiales; family Burkholderiaceae_C; genus JAEMQF01. Next base: position 4,062 of record JANOLJ010000390.1, read on the forward strand.
CGAGCAGCACAAGGGCTTGTTCAGCGCTTGACGCCCGCCGTGCCGCTCAGCGCTCTCCTGCGCTGCCAGAGCGGGCGTCAGAGGGGGATCTGAACTCCCACGGAGATGAAGTCACCGCCTTGGCCGCCAATGCTCTCGAACTCGACGCGCAGCGCGGCCTTCGGCGAGAAATTCCACAGCAAGCCGGCGCCGACGCCCACTTCGATGTCGCTGTCGCTTGCGTTGCCGAAGCCGCAACTGGTCACCCGGGACTTGACGTAGTGGAGCCCCGCCTTGCCATAAACCGAAATCACCGGGCTGAGCGGCGCCCTGGCCGTTCCCCCGCCGCCCAACGCCCATGCCGAGGCCTTGCAGTTGTTGAAGCGCGTCTCCGAGCCGAAGCTTGTCAGCTGTGCCTCCCAGCCAAAGACATTGGTGATGGCGGCGCCGCCAAAGACGCGCAGGCCGGTGCCCAGATCGGAGTCGCCAATGGCGCCGCCGACATAGGGTGAGGCCAGCTGGGCCTGTGCGCAGGCCAGCGTACCGGTGAGAACCAGCGCCGCAACGCCTTGAATGCTTCGATTGAATTTCATGTCGATCACTTTCTTTCTTCGCGGTTTCAGGCAAAACGCCGTTGCGCGCCCGGCCCGCACGGGGCGGCGGCAGTCTACAGCGGGGCACCGCCTGCCCTGTTCGCAAATGTCAGCGCCGCAGGCCTGGATTCGCCATCTGCGTCACGCGAACGGCGGCGATTCGGTGTTTCGGAAGATCGCGGCCGGTCAGGCAAACATGCTGCGCAAAGGACCGGCCTGTTGCATCGTCTGCTCATAGGCCGCGCGCGCCGCCTGCTGCCGAAACTCGCGGCTCAGGCTGACCCAATAGCCAAAGTAGGGGTGCAGGACCAAATCCGCCAACCCCGCTTCGGCGTCGATCTGGCTGCGTTTGGCTCGGTCGCTCTCCAGGTAGCGTTCCGCGCCGCTTGGGCGCGGCTTGTCGGGGTGGATCGCCACGTCCACGGCAAGCACACGTTGCGCGCCCAGGCTGCGCGCCACCTTGACCGGCAAGGGGCTGGTGACATCGGCGTCGATGAATTCGCGGCCGCGAATTCGCACCGGCGCGAACCAGCGCGGAATCGCGCACGACGCCTGGACCGCCGGGCCGATGTCGCCATGGTTGAACACCGCCGGCAGGTTGCGCTGCGCGTCGGTGGCCACCACCGCCAGCGCGGTGCGTAACTGCGAGAAGTGGCGCACGCCGAGCGCCTGCTGCACCAACTCGCTGATGCCGCTGCCTTCGAGCCGCATGCCTTGGCTTGGTGACCAGCGCGCGAGACGATAGAAATCGAAATCGAAAGCCAGCGCCTCGATCTGCGCGGTGCTCATGCCCGCCGCCAGGGCGCTGCCCACCAGGGCCCCGATCGATGCACCGACGATCAGGTCCGGGTGGATTCCCAATTCGTCCAACGCCCGCAGAACGCCGACGTGAGCAAAGCCGCGCGGGCCGCCCGCCGCGAGCACGAGCGCCAGACGCGGTGCGGAGCTGGGGGCAACGAATCCGGGCGCATCCGGCCCATCGACCTCATTGGTCATTGGGGTACAGCCGGCACTGCCCAGGGCCAGTGTCGCAGGGGCAATCAGTCCGGCGAGCAGGCAGCGGCGGCGCATTCCGGCATCGTAACCAGTGTGCCCGGCGGTGCGTTGCAGATGCTGCGGGAAACCAGCTCAGCCTGCGCGGGTTTGCGCGCTCAATTGAACTGGGCCGCGCGGCGTCGTGAATTCAACTTGCAGTGGTGCGGTGGACCCAACAGCGATTTCTTCCGATGCCACACCCGTGGGCAGACAAGCCGCCACGCCATCCATCAACCCGCGCAGCCTGAGGCCGCTCAGTTGCACGGCGCTCGCTTGCATCGAGTCCGCCGGGTGCGTGTCTGACCATTCGATCAGGGTCGGCAAGGCACCGTGACACAGCAGCCGGCCATCGGGGCGAATCGTGATGCGCCAGCGCAGCGTGCCATGCGCCGTCCCGCGCTGCGCGCACACGATCTCACCCACATCCGCGCCAAGCCTGCGTATCGTGTCGCATGCCGAGCTGAGGTCGGGGGTGCGTGCGACCCAGTGCCAAAGTTTCGGGCCGGTCTCCAGGGCGCCCTGGCTTGCTGGAGAGTCCAGATCGAACCAACGCGGCTGCCGCGGCTTGGTGCCCTGCGGATCGATGGCGATGATCTCCAGATAGCAGCGCGGGAATTGCGCGGAGTCGATGCGCAACAAGCGGTTGTGCGTACCCATGAAGACATGCGCGCCGCCCGGGCCCGGCGTGACGCCCAGGGTCGCCTCGCACCAGGCCACACCTTCATCGAGGCTGCGCGCGGCGATCACCACATGGTCCAGCGCCAGGTTCACAGCACCACACTCCCCTGCACCACCGGCACGCAGCCGCCGCCGACCCAGATCGCACCATCGCGCTGTTCAATGAACACCCGTCCGGCGCGGCCCAGCGTCGTACCTTGCGCCGCCACGTAGGTGGATGGGGCCATGCCAGCGCCGATCAGCCACTGCGCGAGGCTCGCGTTCAGGCTGCTTGTCACCGGGTCTTCGTTCGGCCCGCCGCCGGGGATGAACGCGCGCACCTCGAACTGCGCGTCGTGCCCGCTCGGGCAAGGCGCGACGACGCCGATTTCCAGCGGCAACATCGCCGCATAGTCGGGTTGCAATGCGAGCACCTCGTCGCGCGTGCCGAGCATTGCCGCGACCCAGCCCGGCCCGTTGTCTACCCATTGCGAGGCGCGAATTGCCGTTGCCTCGATGCGCAGCGCGCGTGCGATCTGCGCGAGTGTCGGCGCGTCCACCGCGCCGCTGCGCATCAAGGGCGGCGCGGCGAACGCAAGCCGGCCCGCATCGCGCCGCACGCGCACCAGGCCGACGCCGCACTGCTGAACCACCTGCGTGGCGCTTTTCGGGAGACCACCCGCCGCCAACCAAGCGTAGCAACTGCCGAGTGTCGGGTGCCCGGCAAACGGCAGCTCGCGGGAGGTCGTGAAAATGCGCACCCGGTAGTCAGCGGCCGGGTCGGTGGGCGGCAGCAGAAAGGTCGTTTCGCTCAGGTTCGTCCAATGTGCGAAGGCGCGCATCTGCGCGTCGCTCAGGCCTTGCGCGGCGTGCACCACGGCCAGGGCGTTGCCCTTGAGTGGCGTGTCGGTGAACACATCGAGCTGGGTAAAGGCGTATGTCGTCATGCAACCTCCGCGAGGGCTAGCGCGAGTAGCTGAATGCCTTGTTCGATCTGCTCCGGCGAGGCAGTGACGAAGCTCAGGCGCAGTGTGTTCGCGCGCGGCGCCGAGGCAAAGAACGCCGCCCCCGGGACAAACGCCACGCCGCGCCGCACCGCCTTGGGCAACAGCGCCACGGCGTCCACGCCGGCCGGCAGCTCGACCCAGAAGAACATGCCGCCGCTGGGCGCCTGCCAGGCGCAGCCGGGCGGCAAGTGGCGCTCGAGAGCGGCGCGCATCGCGTCGCGCTGAGCTTTGTAGCGCGCACGGATCGTCGGCACATGGTGGCGCAGAAAGCCGTCGCGGATCACCTCATGGACGACGCGCTGGTTGAAGCCTGGCGTGTGCAGATCGGCGGCTTGCTTGGCCTGAAGCAGTTTCGGATACACCGCTTTGGGCGCGATCAGGTAGCCAAGACGCAAACCGGGTGCCAGCACCTTGGAGAACGAGCCGAGGTAAATCGTGCCCTCGGCCCAGCGTGCCGCCAGCGGTGTCGGCGGGGCGGCGTCAAACCACAAATCACCATAGGGGTTGTCTTCCACGATCGGTAGTGCGGCGGCGCGCGCCGCAGCCACCAGCGCGTCGCGCCGCGGCGCACTGATGCAGCGCCCGCTCGGGTTCTGAAAATTCGGCAGCATGTAGAGGAAGCGCGCGCCTTGCACCTGCGCGAGGGCCTGCGGCAGCGGGCCATCCGCATCGCCGGCAACGCTGACGATCTCCGGTTCGTAGGGCGCGAACGCCTGCAGCGCGCCGAGGTAGGTGGGCGACTCCACCGCCACCCGGCTGCCGGCATCGATCAACACCTTGCCGGCGAGATCCAAGCCCTGCTGCGAGCCAGTGGTGATCAGCACCTGGGAGGGTTCGGCGACCAGGCCCTGCGCGGCGAGATCCGCCGCGACCCATTCGCGCAACGGGCCGAAGCCTTCGCTGGCCGCGTATTGCAGCGCGTCGCGCGGATGTTCGCGCAGCACACGCTCGGTCGCCTCACGCATCGCCTCGATCGGGAACGAATCGGGCGACGGCAGGCCACCGGCCAGCGAAATGATGCCCGGCTGCTCCGTGACCTTGAGGATCTCGCGGATCACAGAAGGATTCATGCGCTCGGTGCGGCGCGCCATTTGAAAGTTCATGCAGTACCTCGCCCATGGACGGGCATCTTCTTGCCCAGGAACACCGTCGCAATCACCGCCAACGAGAAGATCACCGTGTCGGGTTCGAGCACCTCGCCCAGCACCGGCACCGCGAACAGCAAGGCCAGGAACGGCTGCACCAACTGCACCTGACTCACCCGCACCGTGCCGCCCAGGGCCAGGGCGCGATACCAGGCGAAGAACCCAAGCCACATCGAGAACAGCGCGACGTAGCCGAGACCCATCCACGCCGACCAGCGCGCTGGCTGCTCCGGCCAACTCGCCAGCGTTACCGGCAGTGTCAACGGCAGGCTGAGGGCAAGCACCCAGCAGATCACGCGTTCGGCGCTCATCTGCGCCGCCAGGCGCGCGCCCGCGACATAGCCGATCGAGGCACTCGCCACGGCGAGCAGCAGCAACCCGTCCGCCAGACTCAAGCGGCCCGAGCCTTTGTGTATGGCGAATCCCAGCACCAGCACACAACCTGCCACGGCACAAGCCCAGAACCCGAACGAGGGGCGCTGGCGCAGGTGCAACGCCGCGGCGATCGCGGTGCCCAGCGGCAGCACGCCGGTCACGACAGCGGCGTGCATGGCATCCACATCGCGCAGCGCCAGGCCAAGGAACAGCGGAAAGCCCACCACGGTTCCCGCAGCGCAGACGCCGAGCAGGCGGCCCTGACTTGCGCGTGGCCGCGGCGCGCGCAGCGCCCACAACACCAGCAGGCTCAGCACCCCGGCGATCACCGCCCGACCCGCCGTGACGAACAGCGGCGGCAGTTGCGGGTCGGTGCTTGCGCCCACGGCCAAGCGGGTCATCGGCAAGGTCATCGCGAAGATGATCACGCCGAGCAAGCCCAGCCACAGGCCTCGGGTTTCGTGAGCAGTGTCGGGCTTCATGGTGCCTTCAGTCTAGGCCGTTGACCAGCACAGCACCGGTACACTCGACGGTCAATTCGAACGATCTGTATGGACGCAGTGACCGACACAGCAAGCCACTTGCAGCGCCGATGAACGCCATGCCGCCCGCCGTGGCCGCGCTCTCGCGCAGGGCCGACACCAGCTTGACGGAGCAACTCGCGCTGCGTTTCGCCGAGCGCATCCGGCAGCGCTTGCTGGCGCCGGGCGCGCGCCTGCCCTCGGTACGCGAATGCGCGCGCCGCCACGGCGTCAGCCCCTCCACCGTGGTGGCGGCCTACGACCAACTGCAGGCGCAGGGCATGGTCGAGGCACGGCGCCAGCGCGGCTTCTTCGTGCGCTCGCCGTCGCATGAGCCAGGCCCGGTTCAGGCGCTCACGGCAGCCCCGCCGACGCGCACGCCGTTGCCGATCAGCGCGACGACGCTGATCCGCGGCATGTTCCAGCCGCCGCAAGGCCAGGCGATGCCCGGCCTGGGCACCTTGCCGATCGACTGGCTCGATTTGCCGCTGCTCGCCAGCGCCTTGCGCAAAGTCGTGCGCGGCACGTCGCTGCGCGCGGCGTCGCTCGAATATGGCGAGCCCGCCGGCGATGCGCGCCTGCGCCGCGCGCTCGCCGCGCGCCTGGCCGACCATGGCGTGAGCGCAACGCCTGGGCAGATCGTCACGACGATCGGTGCCACGCATGGCCTGGACGTGGTCACGCGCACCTTGCTCAAGCCGGGTGACAGCGTGCTGGTGGACGAACCCGGCTGGGCGGTGGAGTACGCGCGCCTGGTGGCCTTGGGAATGCGCGTCCTGCCGTTGCCGCGCGGCGAAGACGGCCCCGACCTGGCCGTGATGCAGCGCCTCATCGACGCGCAGCCCGCGCAACAGCGGCCGCGCCTGTACGTCACGGTGTCGGTGCTGCACAACCCCACCGGCGCGTCACTGTCACTGCAAGTGGCGCATCGGGTGTTGCAGCTCGCGCAGAAAAACGATCTGCACATCGTCGAGGACGACAGCTACGCTTACCTCGCCGCGCCGCACCTGCCGCGTCTGGCCGCGCTCGATGCGCTGGAGCGCACGATCTACGTCGGCGGTTTCTCGAAAATCCTCACCCCGGGTTGGCGTGTCGGCTTCATCGCCGCGCCGGAGCCGCTGATCGACCGTTTGATCGACACCAAACTGCTGGGCACGCTCACCACGCCGGCGCTGACCGAATCGGCGCTGGCGATCTGCCTGGAGCAGGGGCTGTTGCGGCGCCACGCCGAACGCATCAACGCCAAGCTTGACGCGGCCCGCGCACGCACCGTCAAGCTCGCGCTGGCACACGACTGCCACTTCGCCGCGCCGCCGCGCGGCCTGTTCGGCTGGGTCGACACCGGCGTGGACACTGAGCGCCTGGCACTGAGCCTGCTCGACCTCGGTTGGCTGCTCGCGCCGGGCGCGCTGTTTCACGCGACGCCCCGGCCGACCACGCTGATGCGCATCAATTTCGCGAGCACCCAGGACGCGCGCTTCTGGCGCGACTTCGCCCGCGCCCGCGACAATTTGTAGACTTTGCTTTGCTCCGGCCCGGCAACGAGTCAAAATCACGCCGTGACACTCCCTCAGTCGTTTGAATCCACCCTGCCTTACTCCGAGGCCGCACACGCGCGCGCCATGAGCCACGGGCTCGCGGCGGGGCATGTCCCGACAGACTTTCGCGACACCGACGCAGACCCGTCGACGCTGAGCCCGTCCCTGCGCGCTGACCTGAGCCGCTTCGACGACCCTGAGCAGGGTGCCGATCTGCTGGGTGTGCTGGCCGCCTGCCTGCGCCATGGCAAGCGTGTCACGATCCATCTGCAGTGCGGCCGCCATGCCTTGCCGCTGACTGTGTTTGCGCAGGAGCAATTGATCCACTGCTCGATGAACATGGTGGAGCTGATGGCGCGGCACCTGGCCGAGCTGCGGGTGCTGCACGTTGAGGCCGCGTGGATGGCCCTGCCCGGCTCGACGCAGAGGATGCTGGTCGGAAAGAATCCGCTGCTTCATCCACTGCCGCCGTTCGCCTGGGAACTGGCGATGCGCGGCGCACGCCGCGAATTGCTGCCCGAGATCGGCGGCGCGGCCGCCTATCGCATCGCCCCTGGCACCGAACTCGCGCGCCTGCCCATCCGCGGCCCGCTGCTCGCAAGCCTGACGCGGCTGCGCCATCAGGCCGCCAATTTGCGCGAACTCTCCCTGTGGCCGGGCCTGGACAGCGGGCGCGCCAAGCGCGTACTCAACGCGTTGTACCTGCAATCCGGTTTGATCGTGAGCCGGGCGCACCCCGAAGCAAACAGCGACAGTTGGTTCGGCACGCTTGGGCGCTGAGCCCGGACACAAGGCGTCCTGAGGACGGCTTGTGCTTGGCGAAGAGCCGATGCGTCCTGCATCGGCGCGGCTTGAAAGGCTCCCCCGGCCCTATCAGTTTCGCTTGTCCAGCACTTCCCAGCGTTCCAGCGCCGACGTCAATTCGGCCTCGATCTGGGCGTAGCGGGCCTGCGCAGCGACGGCGCGGTCGGTGCTGCTGCGATAGATGTCCGGGTCGGCGAGCAATTTGCCCAAGTCCTTTTGTTCACCTTCAAGGCGTTCGATGCGCTGCGGCAGCTCGTCGAGTTCACGCTGCTCCTTGAAGCTGAGCTTGCGCGGCTTCGCCACTGGCGCGACGCTTGAGCCGCCCGCGGGGCGCAGCGCGGCAGGCGCGCTCGCGGCAGGCTTCGCCAGGCGAGCTTCGCTTTCGCGCAGGGCGAGGCCGCGCGCGCGCTGCTGTTCCCAGTCGCGATAACCACCTTCGTATTCGCGCCACAGCCCCGGCGTCTCATCGCCGGCCCAGGCGATGGTGCTGGTCACCACGTTGTCCAGAAAGCGCCGGTCGTGGCTTACCAGGAACACCGTGCCAGCATAGGTCTGAAGCAGTTCCTCCAACAGTTCCAATGTGTCGATGTCCAGGTCGTTGGTCGGCTCGTCGAGCACGAGCACGTTCGCCGGCAAGGCGAACAAGCGCGCCAGCAGCACGCGATTGCGCTCGCCGCCGCTGAGCGTGCGCACCGGCGAGTTCGCGCGCTCTGGCGAAAACAGGAAGTCGCTCAGGTAGCTCATCACATGGCGCCGCCCGCCGTTGATCTCGACCCACTCACTGCCCGGGCTGATGGTGTCGGCCAAGGTCGAGTTCAAGTCCAGCCGGCTGCGCAACTGGTCGAAGTAGGCCACCTCCAGGCGCGTGCCCAGGCGCACGCTGCCTGACTTCGGTTGCAACTCACCGAGGATCAACTTCAGCAACGTCGTCTTGCCGCAGCCGTTCGGTCCGATCAGGCCGACCTTGTCGCCGCGCAGGATCGTCGCGCTGAACTGGCTGACAAGCGGCTTCGCGTCGAACGCCATGCTCACGTTGCGCAACTCGGCGACGATCTTGCCGCTGGGCACGCCTGAGTCGACCTCCAGCCGCACTTGGCCCAGCGACTCACGCCGCGCGACACGCTGCGCGCGCAGGACCTGCAGGCGCTGCACACGCCCGACACTGCGCGTGCGCCGCGCCTCGACGCCCTTGCGCACCCAGACCTCTTCCAGCGCGAGCAGCTTGTCGGCGCGCGCGCTGGCCAGCGCCTCGGAGGCCAACTGGTCTTCCTTGACACGCTCATACGCGCTGAAGTTGCCGGGGTAGCTGCGCAGCAGGCCGCGGTCGAGTTCGACGATGCGCGTCACGACGTTGTCCAGAAAATCGCGATCGTGGGTGACGAGCATCACCGCGCCGCGGAAGTCGCGCAGCAATGACTCCAACCATTGAATCGAGTCCAGATCGAGGTGATTCGTCGGTTCGTCGAGCAGCAGCACATCGGGCACGGCCACAAGCGCCTGCGCCAGCGCGACGCGCTTTTTCATGCCGCCACTGAGTTCGCCGACCTGGCGGCTACCGTCGAGTTGCAGGTGCGTCAGCGTGGTGTCGACGCGCTGCTCCCAGTTCCAGGCGTCGAGCGCCTCGATTCGGGTGTGCAGCGCGTCGAAAGTGGCGTCGTGCGCCGCGTCGTGCCCGTCTGCGTGCACGGCTTCGAGCGCGGCGTGCTCTTCATAGGCGATGCGTACCGCGCGCGCCTCGGCCACGCCCTCGCTCACCGCGTCGAACACGCTGGCGTCAGTCGCGAAGACCGGCTCCTGCGCGACATAGCGGATGCGCAGGCCTTGGGTGAGCTGCAACAAACCGTCGTCCAGCTTCTCCAGGCCGGCGACGATCTTCAGCAGCGATGACTTGCCGGCACCGTTGCGGCCGATCAAGCCAAGGCGTTCGCCGATCTCCACGGAAAAACCAGCGTTGTCGAGCAGCGCGACATGGCCGAAGGCCAGGCGCGCATTGGAAAGGGAGAGGATGGCCATGACGCCATTGTCTCGTGCCGCGCGCGCGGCTCAGGATTGCAGTGGCATTCAGGCCGCGGCGCGCTCCAAGGATTCGATGAACAGGGTCGCGACATCGAAGCCGGTCTGCTGCGCGATCTCCTGAAAACCGGTGGGACTCGTGACGTTGATTTCGGTGACGCTGTCGCCGATCACGTCCAACCCCACAAGCAACAGCCCGCGCGCGGAAAGCACCGGGCCGACGTGCTCCGCGATGTCGCGGTCGCGTGCCGACAACGGCTGCGCCACGCCCTTGCCACCCACGGCGAGGTTGCCACGGATCTCGCTGCCTTGGGGGATGCGGGCCAATGCGAACGGCACCGGCGCGCCGCCGATCAGCAAGATGCGCTTGTCGCCCTTCACGATGTCGGTCAGGTAACGCTGCACCATCACGGTCTGCGCCCCGTCCTGGTTCAGCGTCTCGATGATGCTGCCCAGGTTCAGCGCATCCGGCCCGACACGAAAGATGCCCATGCCGCCCATGCCGTCGAGCGGCTTGAGGATGATGTCGTGGTGCTCGGCGTGAAAGCGCCGGATCTCTTGCGCGTCGCGCGTCACGAGCGTCGGTGCGATGTACTGCGGAAATTCCAGGATCGCAAGTTTCTCGGGGTGATCGCGCAGCGCGGCGGGCTTGTTGAACACGCGCGCACCCTCGCGCTCGGCTTGTTGCAGCAGGTGCGTGGCATAGAAATACTCGCTGTCAAACGGCGGGTCGGTGCGCATCACCACGGCGCCCATCTGCGCCAGTGAGTGCACCTCCTGACCACGCTGCACGAACCACGAAGCCTCCTGCCCCGTCAGCGAAATCTCGCGCAAGGGTGCGTGGACGTTGCCGCCGCGACGCCATGAGATGTCACGCGCCTCGCAAGCGTAAAGGGTGTGGCCCCGCGCCGCGGCGGCGCGCATCATCGCGAAGGTGGAGTCCTTGTGGGTCTTGAAACCCTCCAGCGGGTCGGCGACGAACAGCAATTTCATTGAGTTTCACGCGGCGTGGAGCGGGGCCGCCACTGTTGCACAAAAAGCGCGAGCGCGCCGGCCACGATGCCCCAGAACGCCGAGCCGATGCCCAACCACTGAAAACCACTGAGGGTGACCAGAAACGTGATCAGCGCCGCTTCGCGATGCGCCTCATCCTTCACCGCCACCGCCAGGCCCCCGCCGATGCTGCCCAGCAAGGCCAACCCGGCCACTGCCAGGACCAGTTCGCGCGGGAATGCGGTCAACACCCCGGCCACCGCCGCACCGAACAAGCCGACGACGCAATAGATCGCGCCGCACACGAACGCCGCGACATAGCGCCGCTGCGGGTCGGGGTGCGCCTCGCGGCCCATGCAGATCGCCGCGGTGATTGCCGCCAGATTCAACGCGAACGCACCGAACGGCGCCAGAACCAGCGTGGCCAGCCCGGTGAGCGTGAGCAGCCTGGAAATCGGCATCGAGTAACCCGCAGCGCGAATCGCCGCGACGCCCGGAAGATTTTGCGACGCCATCGTCACGACGAAGAGAGGCAACGCCAGATTGAGTGCCGCGCGCCAGGTGAACTGCGGTGCGATGAATTCCGGCACGGTGAGGCTCCAGGGCACAGACACTGCCTGCATCCGCCCCTGCGCGACGGCGCAGGCCACACCCACGACCAGCACCACCGGCACGGCGTAGCGCGGCCACCAGCGCCGGCCTGCGAGGTAGGCGATCAACATCAACAGCACCATCGCGAACGCCGATTGCGCCGCGAGAAACGCGTCCATGCCGAAGCGCGCCAGCACGCCCGCCAACAAGGCGCTGGCCAACGCGATCGGAATGCGGTCCATCACGGCTTCGAACCAACCCGTCACGCCGCACAGCGTGATCAGCGCCGCGCACACCATGAATGCGCCCACCGCTTCGGCCATGCCGAAGGCGCCACTTGCGCCAGCGGTGGCCAGCACCGCCGCGCCCGGCGTGCTCCAGGCCACCATCACGGGCTGGCGCAACCACAGCGACGCTCCGAGCGAGCACAGCCCCATACCCAGACCGAGCGCCCACATCCATGAGCCCACCTGCCCCGGTGTCGCGCCCAAGGCGTTCGCCGCCTGGAACACGATCGCCACGGAACTCGTGAAGCCCACCAGCACGGCAACGAACCCGGCGCTGGCCGCGGACAGGGAGAAATCCCGAAGGAACGAATTCATGACTGCCGGAGCATAACGAGGCGGGCGATGCGCTTCAGCTTGGGCGCGGCGCGCCGATATCGCCAACAGCCCCGACTCCGCGCCCTGCCTGAATGTGCCGCTTCATTGCCTACCTCGGAACGCCGATCTTCCTCGAAGAACTGGTGTGTCAGCCGCGCCACTCGCTGTTGCATCAGGCGTTGCGAGCCGAAGAGTCCAAGACCGCGACGCAAGGTGATGGCTTCGGCATCGGCTGGTACGGCGAGCGCGCCGAGCCGGCCGTGTACCGCGAAATCATGCCGGCGTGGTCAGACGAGAACCTGCTCACGCTGTGCACCAGCGTTCGATCCGGCAACTTCTTCGCCCATGTGCGCGCCGCGACCGGCACCGCGATCGCGCGGCAGAACTGCCACCCGTTTCGCCACGGGCGGTTTCTCTTCATGCACAACGGTCAGATCGGCGGCTACTCGCAAGTGCGCCGCGCCTTGGAGAGCCAGTTGCCTGACCTGCTGTATGCCGAGCGACGCGGTGCCACCGACTCCGAATTGCTGTTCCTGCTGGCGCTGGCGCGAATTCAGCGCGGCGAAGACCCTGGCGCGGCGGTGGTTCGCGTCTACAACGACACCGTCGCTCGCATGCGGCGCGCAGGAATTCGCGAACCCTTGCGCTTTTGCGCCGCCTTGTCCGATGGGCAGTCCTTGATCGCATTCCGGCTCGCCAGCGACGCCCTGCCGCCGACGCTGTACCTGCACCGCAGCACTCGCGGCAGCGTCGTCGCGTCGGAACCCCTGGACGACAGCCACGACGGCTGGGAGGCACTGCCCAGCGGCGCACTCGTGCGCATCAGCAAGGCCGGCTATCGGATCGAGCATGTGGCCCCGATGAGCGCGGCGGCCTTCGAGACTGTCTAGACCTCCGTCGGGCGCGAGGCCCCGCCTGTTCAGATCTCGACTTTCGAACCCAGCTCAACGACGCGATTTGTCGGCAGGTTCAGGAAGTCCGCGGCGGCGGCGGCGTTGCGGTGCATGCTCGCGAACAGCTTTTCGCGCCACACCGCCATGCCGGCGCCGAAGGTCGGGATCACGATGTCGCGCGACAAAAAGTACGACGTGTCCATCTCTTCAATGACGCAGCCCTGTTCGCGCAGCATGGAAAGCGCCTCGGGCACGTCGGGCTCATTCTTGAACCCGAAGTTCAGCGTGACCTGCCAACAGTTGTGGCCCAGGGCTTTCGTCTCGCTGCGCTGCGCGAAACCGATCCACGGCACCTCATGGTGCACCACGGTGACAAACAGGTTGGTGTCGTGCAGCACCTTGTTGTGCTTGAGGTTGTGCAACAGGGCATTGGGCGTCAGGCCCTGTTCGCTGACCAGAAACACCGCGGTGCCGGGAACGCGCAGCGGCGGATTCGTGAACACCGATTCGAGGAACGAGGGCAGGTCGATGGCCTCGTCGCGCATACGATTCGCGACCAGGTTGCGCCCCTGCTTCCACGTCATCATCAACATGAACATGACGGCGCCGATGACGAGCGGGAACCAGCCGCCGTCGAGCACTTTCACGATGTTCGCGCTGAAGTAGATGAGGTCGACGAGGAAGAAGAATCCGGTCGCGGCGAAACACAGCGCCCAGGGGTACTTCCAGCTGTAGCGGATGACGAAGAACGTCATGACGGTCGTGATCAGCATGTCGATCGTGACGGTGATGCCGTAGGCCGCCGCCAGCCGGCCGCTGGATCCGAACGTGACCACCGCCAGGACGATGCACACGTACAGGCTCCAATTGACAAACGGAATGTAGATCTGGCCCGTCTCCTTGACGGAGGTATGCAGGATGCGCAGGCGCGGCAGGTAGCCGAGCTGAATCGCCTGCTTGGTCACCGAAAACGCCGCGGAGATCAGCGCCTGCGAGGCGATCACCGCGGCGCAGGTGGCCAGCCCGATCAGCGGGTACAGAGCCCAGTCCGGCGCCATCTTGTAGAACGGATTGATCGCGTTTTCCGGCTGCGCCAGCAGCATCGCACCCTGGCCGAAATAGTTCAGCAGCAGCGCCGGCATGACGAGCGAGAACCAGGCGGTACGGATGGGCCGCTTGCCGAAATGCCCCATGTCGGCGTAAAGCGCTTCGGCGCCGGTGACGCACAGCACCACGAAGCCGAGCGCGACGAATGCCACACCCGGCTGCTGGAGCGTGAACAGCAGAGCGTGATGCGGGCTGAGCGCCCACATCACGCTCGGGTTGCGGGCAATGTGAACGGCACCCATCACGCCGATGACGAGGAACCACAACACCGTGATGGGCCCAAAGAACCTGCCGATGCCGCCCGTGCCATGGCGCTGCACCGCGAACAGCAGCGTCAACACGAGCAGCGAAGCAGGCACGATATACGCGTGCAGTCCCGGCGCTGCCACCTCCAGGCCTTCCATCGCGCCGAGGACCGACACTGCGGGCGTGATGACGCCGTCACCGAAGAAGATGGCGGTGCCGAAGATGCCCAGCGTGAGCAAGCCGCGCCGCAGCGCGGGGCGTTCTTTCACCGCCTGCGAGGCCAGCGCAAGCATCGCGATCAGGCCGCCTTCGCCGTGGTTGTCGGCGCGCAGGATCAGCACCACGTATTTGACCGAGACGATCACCGTGAGCGTCCAGAAGATCAGCGACAGCACGCCGTAGATGTTGGCGGCCGTGAGCGGTACATGGTTCGGGCCGAACACCTCTTTGAGCGCGTACAGCGGGCTGGTGCCGATGTCGCCATAAACGACGCCGATCGCACCCAGGGTCAAGACCGCGAGGTTGGACGAAGTGGGTTGGGGTTTCAAAGCAGTCCGGCCGCGCGCGCGGCCGGGTGGGAGGGCAAAAGCGCGCCATTGTGCGTCAAGTGCGCCGCCCCGGCAGGCGCGGCGGCTCGGACGCGCTTATTCGTAGACCTCGGCGTTCGGGTCGGTCGCCTCGAGCTCATAGCTCGCCGCGACCATCGCCAGGCGCGCGATCACGCCATACATGTAAAAACGGTTCGGCGCGCTGACGCCCGGCTTCACGCCGGGCCTGGGCATCTGGTTCGATTCGGCGAACGCCAGCGGCACGAAGCTCGCGCCCGGCGCGTTCAGGTTCTCGTCGATACCGCGTTCGGCGTTGACGCGATAGAACCCCCCCACCACATAGCGGTCGATCATGTAGACCACCGGCTCGGCCACGGCGTCATTCACACGCTCGTAAGTGGGCACGCCCTCTTGCAGGATCACTTCGCTGACCTCCTGCCCGTCTTTGATGACACTCATCTTGTTGCGCGTGCGGCTGCTCATGTTCGCCAGCTCCTTGGGGTCGCGCACTGTCATGATGCCCATGCCATAGGTTCCGGCATCGGCCTTGACGATGATGAAAGGCTTTTCCTGGATGCCGTATTCCTTGTACTTACGCCTGATCTTCGCCAGCAGCGCTTCGGCGTTCGTGGTCAGGCACTGCGCGCCGCTGCCGTCGCTGAAGTTGACTTCGCCGCAGCGCGCGAACATCGGGTTGATGAGCCACGGGTCCATGCCGAGCAGCTTGGCGAACTTCTTCGCGATCTCTTCATACGCCGCGAAGTGATTCGTCTTGCGCCGCACGGCCCATCCCGCATGCAGCGGCGGCAGCAGATATTGCTCATTCAGATTCGTTAGCACTCGGGGCAGGCCCGCCGAAAGATCGTTGTTGAGCAGGATCGTGCACGGATCGAACCCTTTGAGCCCGAGGCGGCCACGCGAGCGAAGCAGCGGCTCCAGCGTCAGCGCGGTACCGTCGGGTAGGGACACTTCAGTGGGCTGGGTGATCGCTTCGTCCAGCGTGCCCAGGCGCACGTTCAAACCGGCCTGATGGAAGATCTGCATCAGGCGGGCGACGTTGCTGAGGTAGAACGTGTTGCGTGAGTGCTTCTCCGGTATGAGCAGCAGGTTCTTCGCCTCGGGGCAGATCTTTTCGATCGCCGCCATTGCCGCCTGAACCGCCAGCGGCAGCATTTCCGCCGTCAGGTTGTTGAAACCGCCGGGAAACAGATTCGTATCCACCGGCGCCAACTTGAAGCCGGCATTGCGCACATCGACCGAGGTGTAGAACGGCGGCGTGTGCTCCATCCATTCGAGCCGAAACCAGCGCTCGATCGCGGGCAGCGACTCAAGGATGCGCTGCTCAAGATCGTTGATCGGGCCGGTGAGGGCGGTGACGAGGTGCGGAACCATGGCGTGGGGCCCGAGGGCGTGGCAGGCGAGGATTCTAGGCATCTGGGGCCGATTGCCGACACGGCAAGGGGGCGCCCGCTCGGTGCCGTTCGACGCACTGACGTACGAAGGGCCACTCAAGAGTGGCCCTTCGTCATGAAGGTCGGGAAGCGTCAGTTGTGGTACGCCGTTTCCCCGTGGGAGGTGATGTCCAGGCCTTCACGCTCTTCGTCTTCCGCGACGCGCAGACCGACCACCAGGTCGACGATCTTGTACGCCACCAACGACACCACGCCCGACCACACCACGGTGACGAGGACCGCCTTCAGTTGGATCCAGACCTGCGCTCCCATCTCGCTGTTGCCCATCGTCGCGGTGACCCAGTCGGTCACGATGCCCGGGCCGCCGAGGGCCTGGTTGTTGAAGACACCGGTGAGCAACGCACCGACGATGCCGCCGACACCGTGCACCCCGAACACATCGAGCGAGTCGTCGGCGCGCAGCATCTTCTTCAGGGCGTTCACGCCCCACAGGCAGGCGAAGCCGGCAATGAAGCCGATGACGATGGCCCCCATCAGGCCGACGTTGCCGCAGGCCGGCGTGATCGCCACCAGTCCGGCGACAGCGCCCGACGCCGCGCCCAGCATCGACGCCTTGCCCTTGGCCAAGGTCTCGCCGATGCACCAGGCCAGCACCGCCGCGGCCGTGGCCGAGAACGTGTTGACGAAGGCCAGCACCGCAGAGTTGCCCGCCTCCAGCGCGGAACCCGCGTTGAACCCAAACCAGCCAACCCACAGCAGCGCCGCACCGACCATCGTGAGCGTCAGCGAGTGCGGCGTGAACGCCTCTTTGCCGTAACCGACACGTTTGCCGATCATGTAGGCGCCCACCAGGCCCGCCACCGCGGCGTTGATGTGCACGACGGTGCCGCCGGCGAAGTCAAGCGCGCCCATCTGCCACAGGAAACCCGCCTTGGCGTTCATCGCGTCGACCACTTCCTTGCTGGCGTAGGCGTCCGGCCCCATCCAGAACCACACCATGTGGGCGATCGGCGCATAGCTGAAGGTGAACCACAGTGCCATGAACAGCAACACGGCGGAGAACTTCATGCGCTCGGCGAAAGCGCCGACGATCAGGCAACAGGTGATTGCCGCGAAGGTGGCCTGGAATGCGAAGAACAACAGCTCGGGAATCACCACTCCCTTGCTGAAGGTCGCGGCCATCGGGAACTCGAAT
Organism: Burkholderiales bacterium; assembly: GCA_031419715.1. Taxonomy (GTDB): domain Bacteria; phylum Pseudomonadota; class Gammaproteobacteria; order Burkholderiales; family Burkholderiaceae_C; genus JAEMQF01. The sequence goes on from JANOLJ010000390.1 coordinate 21,316, forward strand.
TTCTCCGGAACGAACAGGCCCTTCATGAAGAGCCGATCGAACCCGCCAAAGAACGCATTGCCCTCGGTGAACGCCAGGCTGTAGCCATACAGGCACCACAACACAACGATCATCGAAAACGTGACGAACACCTGCATTAGCACCGACAGCATGTTCTTGCTGCGCACCAAGCCGCCGTAGAACAGCGCCAGACCCGGAATCGCCATCAGGATGACGAAAGCGGTGGCAACGATCATCCAGGCCACGTCACCCTTATTGGGGATGGGTGCGGCAGCGGCCGCGGGGGGTGTCACGGCGGCCGCAGCCTGCGCCGGTGCGGCCGTGGCAGCGGCAGGCGCCGAAGCCGCGGGGTCAGCGGCCAGGGTCGTGCCAGCGAATCCGATCGCGGCCAGTCCAAGCGCCAGGATGGCTATGAGTTTGTTCATGGTTGTCTCACCAGTCCTTGTTTTAGAGAGCGTCTTTACCGGTCTCGCCGGTGCGGATGCGGACCACTTGTTCGAGCGCGGTGACGAAAATCTTTCCGTCGCCGATTTTTCCGGTGCGCGCCGCGGCTTCGATCGCTTCAATGACGCGGTCGACGACCGCATCATCGACCGCCGCTTCGACTTTCACCTTGGGCAGGAAGTCAACCACGTACTCCGCCCCGCGGTACAACTCCGTGTGCCCCTTCTGGCGGCCGAAGCCCTTGACCTCGGTCACGGTCACCCCTTGCACGCCGATGTTGCTCAGCGCTTCGCGCACTTCATCGAGCTTGAAGGGTTTGATGATTGCAGTCACCATCTTCATGACAATGTCTCCTGGTGGGTGGGTTTAGAAGACCTTCTTCGCGGCGATCACAAGGCCGGCTGTCCCCAGGTCCTTGCCGGCAGGCGATTGGAAGGACGCAACGCCGTTGACCTTTGCATCCGTGCCGATCGCGGCCGCACTGAATGTGAAGCCCACCAAGTCGATCGCGGCGGTCAGCGAATAGTCGGTGTACGAAAACGTACCGAAGCCAGCGATGCGCTGGCGACCCACGTGTGGGGTGAGCGTGACACCGCCGCCGACATCGAAATTGGCAGTCAGGTCGAGGTAGCCGCTGCCCTTGCTGTCGGTGGTGGCATTGGCCGTACCGAACAAGGAGGTAAGGCTGTGCGAATACTTGAGGGTCGCCGGTCCGAACGTCAACGCACCATAGATCTCAGTCGTGTTGGCGTTGTCCGCGCCGACGTCTTTGAATTTGTTGCCCGGGTACAAGTATTGAAGCAGACCGACATCGTAAGAGAGATTCTTGTTGATCTCAGCTTTGTAGCCGCCGTACAGATCGATCTCAACCGGGGTGCTGCCGGTATCCTGGTTGCCGTTAAAGGCACTGGCGTCCTTGATCCACTTGATCGTCGACCCCCATGCGCCGATATAGAAGCCCGCCGGAAGGGCATAGTCAACACCGCCTTGCAGCGCGGGCTTCAGGCGCGTTTGCGAAATACCGCGGTAGCGGTAGTCGCTGGTCAGGCTGGCGTTGAATGACAGCGGGCTGCCTTGCGCCTGCGAGATCGACGGCAATGCGGTCAGTGCCAGAGCGCCGGCAAGCGCGACGAGGGATTTATTCATTGTCTAGTTCTCCGTTGATGTTGTTCAGGAAGCGATCACGCAACCTGAGCAGCTTTCATGCCACGGATTCGCCGCGTCGGCACGCCCCAGGTCGGCGCATCGAGGGCAGCGGATGCGACGCAGCGCACCACTTTGGTACGTCGGCGATGGCCGCTCGAAGTTGGTGCACTGCGCGGCTGAAGGTCTCACCTGCGGGCACAATGGCAACCGATGCGCGACGCCGCATCTCGACCCCACTGCATTTACGCGGCTCTCCACGTCGCAGACTGATGTCACTCGCCGTCGTCCACAGCCGCTCGCTCGACGCCTTGCATGCGCCGCAGGTCAAGGTTGAAGTGCACCTGGCCAATGGCCTGCCGAGTTTCACGCTCGTTGGTCTTGCCGACACCGAGGTCAAGGAGTCGCGCGAGCGCGTGCGCGCCGCGCTTCAAAACAGCGGCCTTGAGTTTCCGCACAACAAGCGCATCACGGTGAACCTGGCGCCTGCCGATCTGCCCAAGGAGTCGGGGCGCTTCGACTTGCCCATTGCACTAGGCATCCTCGCCGCGAGCGGCCAGATAGACGCAGCGCGTCTGGAAGGTTTCGAATTCGCGGGCGAGTTGTCGTTGTCGGGTGAACTTCGCCCAGTGCGCGGCGCCTTGGCGCTCGCGTTGGGATTGCGCAAGCTGGGGTCGCAACGTGCCCTGGTGCTGCCCCTGGCCAGTGCGCAAGACGCGGCCTGGGTGGACGGCGTGACGATCCACGGCGCACACCACCTGCTCGATGTGGTGGCTTGGCTGGTCGCGAATCCGGCACACGCTCCGAGCATCATGCCCAAAGTTGCGGCGCTGCCGGCCGATCCAGCTACAAGCCACCCCGACCTGCGTGACGTGAAAGGCCAGTCAGGCGCGAAGCGTGCGCTCGAAATCGCCGCGGCAGGCGGCCACAGCGTGTTGTTGATGGGGCCGCCGGGCACCGGCAAGTCGATGCTGGCGCGGCGCTTCGCCGGGCTGCTGCCGCCACTCACGACGGATGAGGCGCTTGAGTCCGCCGCGATGCTCAGCCTGGCCCGCGAATTCAAGGCCGAGCGCTGGGCGCAGCGCGTCTTTCGGGCGCCGCACCACAGCTGCTCCTCGGTCGCCCTGGTGGGAGGCGGCTCGCCGCCCCGGCCCGGTGAAGTGTCGCTGGCACATCACGGCGTGTTGTTCCTGGATGAGCTTCCCGAGTTCGCGCGCACCGCACTCGAAGCGCTGCGCGAACCTTTGGAAACCGGGCGCATCCTGATATCAAGGGCCGCGCGTCAAGCTGAGTTTCCGGCGCGCCTGCAACTCATCGCGGCGATGAACCCCTGCCCTTGCGGCCATCTGGGCAGCCCGTTGCACGCCTGCCGCTGCACACCTGACGCCGTGGCCCGCTATCAGGGGCGCATCAGCGGGCCATTGCTGGACCGCATCGACTTGCGGATCGAGGTTCCCGCAGTGCTGCCGCAAACCTTGGCTGCGGCACCCGATGGCGAACGCAGCGCGTCGATCGCCGCGCGGGTGGCCAGGGCGCGCTCACTTGCGCTCGCGCGTCAAGCCTGCCCGAACAGTGCACTGGCGGGCGACGCACTTGACGAACACTGCGCGATGGCGCCCGCCGCTGCATCGTTTCTGCAAGGCGTCTCACGGCGCCTGGGCTGGTCGGCGCGCGGCTATCACCGGGTCTTGCGCATCGCGCGCAGTGTGGCGGACCTGGCGGCGAGCGAAACCATCACCTCGGCCCACCTCGCCGAGGCGATTCAGGCCCGGCGGATCCCCGCGCCAACGTAGCAACGCCTGGACCCGCGCCTTCGCGCCGGTCCAGGCGTGCAATGGTTTGCTGCGGTCAGTGGCCGCGGCGGGTTGCCGCTCAGGCCGCTTTCAGCGTATTGCCATGAACCTCAACGCGCGCGCCGACCTTCGGCGCCGTGGGCTGTTCGATGGTGCGAATGCTGCCGTCGTCGAGACGAATGCGTACCTGATAAACGGTTTCGCCGCGCGCGCGTTTTTCCACTTCGTGGCCCGCCAGACCCCCACCGATGGCGCCGACGACAGTCATCGCCTTGCGCCCATCACCTCGTCCGACCTGGTTGCCAGCCGCCGCGCCGAGCACACCCCCAGCGATCGCGCCCAGGCCGGATCCCTCACCCTTGCGCTTGACTTCATCGACCGCTTCAATCACGCCGCAGTAGCTGCACACGGCGGCCACGCGCACCGGCTCGGCAGCGGGCTTGGCGGCAACCTTGGCTTTGGCAGGGCTCGCCTCCGCAGGTTTGGCCGGGCTGGGCCGCGGCGCCTGCGCGGTTGTGCTCGTGACCGGCTTGTCGGCCGCGGTGGACTTGGCCGGCGCCGAAACCTCAGGCTTGCCCGACTGCAACGGCACCATCTGTGGCTCCGGCGCGCTCGGGCGCAACACCATGGCGGCTGCGGCTGCGAGCGACACCAGGGCCAGGCCGCCCGCGGCAAACCACATCACGGGGGGTTTGGAAGGCGCGATCGCGCCGGGGGATGTTTCGGTGGTCATGGGAATGCTCCGTCGTTGAAATACTCGTTCGGCCGGTTTGGCCAGCGCGCCATTGGACTTGTACTTCGGCCAGCCGCGGTGCTTCGAGGAGGGCCGACTCGTAACGGAACGTCAGCTCAGCAGCCATGCCTCGCGAAGGCTGAACAGCGCTACGCCATGGGGTACTTCGAGGAATAGTTCGCCATGCGTGTGCGTTTCATGCTCCGCATCAGAGCAAGGTCGCCAAGGAACGCCGCGCCAATCCCAGGTCTTGTGCGTTGCGCTGCGCCCAGTCCTGTAACTGGTCGTCACCAATCTTGCCGACGTTGAAGTACGTCGCCAGCGGGTGTGCGAGGTAGAAGCCACTCACGCTGGCCGCCGGGGTCATCGCCAGGCTGCTCGTCAGGCCCATGCCGATCTCGGCGCAGTTCAAGACGCGGAACATGTCGGTCTTCGCACCATGGTCCGGGCATGCGGGGTAACCGGGGGCCGGGCGGATGCCGCGATATTTTTCGGCGATCAGGTCCACCGCACTCAGCGCCTCGGCGGGCGCGTAACCCCACAGATCGGTGCGAACGCGCTGGTGCAGGCGCTCGGCGAAGGCCTCGACGAGTCGATCGGCGAGCGCCTTGAACATGATCGCGCTGTAGTCGTCGTGGTCATCGAGAAACTGCTTCTCCTTTTTTTCGATGCCCAATCCCGCCGTCACGGCAAACAGGCCGATGTAGTCAACCATCCCCGTTTCTCGCGGCGCGATGAAATCGGCCAGACAGCGGTTCGGTCGGCGCACGCCGTCCACCACCGGGCGCTCGCTTTGCATGCGCAGGCCGCGCCAGGTCATCAGGACTTCATTGCGCTGCGCATCGGCGTAGATCTCGATGTCGTCGTCACCGACGCTGTTCGCCGGGTACAGGCCCAGCACACCGCTGGCGCTCAGCCAACGCCCTTCGATGAGGCGCTTGAGCAGCCGCTTGCCGTCGCTGTGCACCCGGCGTGCCGATTCGCCGACAACGTCGTCCGTCAGAATCGCCGGGTACGCCCCGGCAAGATCCCAGGTCTGGAAGAACGGCGCCCAGTCGATGCAGGCCGCGATTTCCGCCAGGTCTTGATTGCGCAGCACGCGCCGGCCGATGAACTTCGGCTGCGGCGGCGTGTACGTCGACCAATCCACCACGGTCTTGTTGGCGCGGGCCTGCGCCAGACTCACCAACGGGACGGTCTTTTTGCTGGCGTGTTGGTCGCGAGACCGCTGCTGGTCAGCGTTCAACTCGGCGATATACGCCGCGGCGCGTTCGTCATTGAGCATCTCGCTGCACACGCCCACGGAGCGGCTCGCATCGGGCACATAGACCACTGGGCCGTCGTAGTGCGGCGAAATCTTCACGGCAGTGTGCACCCGGCTCGTCGTGGCGCCACCGATCAGCAGCGGAATCTTGCGCATCCTGAAGTAATCGTCGCGCTGCATCTCCGCGGCGACATGCTGCATCTCCTCCAGGCTCGGCGTGATCAGACCCGACAGGCCGATGATGTCGGCGCCTTCCACTTTCGCGCGCGCCAGGATTTCCTGACAAGGCACCATCACGCCCATGTTGACGACGTCGAAGTTGTTGCACTGGAGCACGACGGTCACGATGTTCTTGCCGATGTCGTGTACATCGCCCTTCACCGTGGCGATGACGATCTTGCCCTTGGCTTTTGCTTCACCGCCTGCGTCGACGAGGGCGCGCTTCTCGGTTTCAATGTAGGGCAGCAGATGCGCCACTGCCTGCTTCATGACGCGCGCGCTCTTCACTACCTGGGGCAGGAACATCTTGCCCTGGCCGAACAAGTCGCCGACGATGTTCATGCCCTCCATCAGCGGGCCTTCGATCACATGCAGCGGTCGGGCGCCTTGTGCCGCCATCTCCTGCCAGCACTGTTCCGTGTCAACCACGATGAACTCATTGATGCCCTGCACGAGCGCATGGCTGAGCCGCTCGCGCACCGGCTTGGCGCGCCAGGCCAGGCGGGCGCTGTCGTCGCGCAACGCGCCCTTCGCGTTCTCCGCCACTTCGATGAGGCGCTCCGCGGCGTCGGGCCTGCGGTTCAGCACCACGTCTTCGACGCGCTCGCGCAAGGTGGCGTCGAGCGCGTCGTACACGCCGACCATGCCGGCGTTGACGATGCCCATGTCCATGCCGGCCTGGATCGCGTGGTAGAGAAACACCGTGTGAATCGCCTCGCGCACGGCGTCGTTGCCGCGAAACGAAAAACTGACGTTGCTGACACCACCGCTGACTTTGGCGCCGCGCAGGTTTTGCTTGATCCAGCGCGTCGCCTCAATGAAGTCCACGGCGTAGTTGTTGTGTTCTTCAATGCCGGTGGCGATGGCGAAAATGTTCGGGTCGAAGATGATGTCTTCGGCGGGAAAGCCCACCTCGTCCACGAGGATGCGGTAGGCGCGGGCGCAGATCTCGGTCTTGCGCAAATACGTGTCGGCCTGGCCGGTTTCGTCGAACGCCATCACGACCGCCGCCGCACCATAGCGGCGCACCAGCGTCGCCTGGTGTTTGAACGCCGCTTCGCCCTCTTTCAGCGAGATTGAATTGACGATGCCCTTGCCCTGCACGCACTTCAGCCCGGCCTCGATAACGCTCCACTTCGAGCTGTCGATCATGATCGGCACGCGCGCGATCTCCGGCTCGCCGGCGATCAGGTTCAGGAAGCGCACCATCGCCGCCTGGCTGTCGAGCATGGCCTCGTCCATATTGATGTCGATGATCTGCGCGCCGTTCTCGACTTGCTGGCGTGCCACGCCGAGGGCCTGCTCGAAGCGCCCCTCAAGAATCAGCCTGGCGAACGCTTTCGAACCAGTGACGTTGGTGCGCTCGCCGATGTTGACGAACAGCGTGCCCGAGCCGATCGTCACCGGCTCCAAGCCGGACAACTTCATGGGGACAAACGAGTCTGTGGGTCGCGTCATGGTTTGGTCAGTTCGCACCACGGGCCACGTTGCTCACCGCAACCCGTTGAGGGTGGGGTGAGCGCCGTTGGGTCGACCCGGCGGGTGCCGGGCCCCGCCCAAGCCTGGCAGATCACGAAGGATCGGATCTGTCGCAACGCTCCTCGGGCGGTGCGCGATTGTAGGGTTGTCGCAAGTGCCCAGTGTTACCTCCAGTCACACGCGAAGGCCTGCCATTCGCCAACAGAATCACACATGCGCACCATGCTCCCTGTTTACCTGCACCGCGGGGTCTGTGCGGCGTTCATTGGCCTGCTGGCCGCTTGTGCGTCGCCCCCGGTGGCACGCCAAGACCTCGTGCCGGATGTGCCGCTGGAGCGACCGACGGCAGCGCCGAGTTCGCCCCTGCCCGCCTCGGCCTATGTGTGGTCGGACCCCATCGCCGCGGCGTCGCGCAAGCTGCGCGGTGATTTGCCGAGCACGGTGAATGTTTCGCAATCGACCGACGGGCGTCTGTGGATCAGCGTTCCCGCAGATGCGGCGTTCGACCCGGCACGCTCCGCGCTGCGACCCGCCGCCATGCCGTGGCTGGACCGAATCGCCGCCATCCTGCGCGAACTGCCGCGCAGCGAAGTGCAGATCTTCGGCGAACCCGACCCCCAAAGCCGCGACGACCGGGCCAGCCACGCGCTGGCGCTGGATCGCGCCGCGAGCGCGCGTGACTGGATGGTCGGCCGCGGTTTGCCGGCCCGTCGCATCGCCGTTGCGGGGCGCCATCTCGCCGCGGCGGCGTCCCGCGACGCGCGGCGCCTGGACATAGTGATCGGCGAGCGCGCGGCACCGATGCGCTAAGCGGTCGCGCTGAGTGGCCGCGCTGAATGGCGTGGCTCAGGCAGCGCGCAGCGCGGTAAACAAGGGGTCGCTGAGCGTGCGGGGTCGATAGGTCGCCACGCGTTTCGCGATCTGCTCAATGTGTTCGGGAGTCGTGCCGCAGCAGCCGCCGGCGATGTTGAGAAAGCCGCTGCGCGCAAATTCGCCGAGCAGGCTGCTGGTCACCTCGGGGGTCTCGTCAAAGCCGGTCTCGCTCATCGCGTTGGGCAGGCCGGCGTTCGGATAGCAGCTGATGTAGGCCTCGGGCGCGGCGCGCGCCAGCTCTTCGAGATAGGGCCGCATCAGCGCCGCGCCCATGGCGCAGTTCAGGCCCACGGCGAGCGGTCGCGCGTGGCGCACGCTGTTCCAGAACGCGCTGACGGTTTGCCCCGAAAGAATGCGCCCCGATGCGTCGGTCACGGTTCCGGAGATGATCACCGGAATGCGCTCGCCGCACTGCTCCATCAGTTCATCCAGCGCAAAGATCGCCGCCTTGGCATTGAGCGTGTCGAAGATCGTCTCGACGAGGAACAGGTCGCAGCCACCCTCGAGCAGCGCTCGCGCCTGCTCGTGGTACGCCGCGCGCAGTTCATCGAACGTGACGTTGCGCGCCGCCGGGTCGTTCACGTCAGGCGAAATGCTGGCCGTGCGTGGCGTGGGGCCGAGGGCCCCGGCGACGAAACGCGGCTTGTCGGCACTGCTGAATTTGTCGCACGCTTGACGCGCGAGGCGCGCCGCCGCGACGTTCATCTCGAAGGCCAGGTCCTGCAAGCCGTAGTCTTGCTGGGCGATGCTGGTCGCGCCGAAGGTGTTGGTCTCGATGATGTCGGCCCCGGCAGCGAGGTAGGCCTCGTGAATCGCTTCGATCAACGCCGGTCGGGTCAGCTGCAACAGCTCGTTGTTGCCTTTCAGGTCTTTGGGGTGGTCCGCAAAACGCTCACCGCGATAGTCGGACTCGCTGAGGTGGTGGCGCTGGATCATCGTGCCCATGGCGCCGTCGAGCACCACGATGCGCGATTCAAGGATGCGCGGCAATTCCGCGCCTCGGCTGTAGCTCTTGTTCATTGGATGCGATTGTAGGAAGTGCGCGAGCACCAGCCTGATGCATGTCTCAACGCGTGAAGCCCATGCCGCGAAGATGGCGAACTTCGGGTTTGACGCGGTGCTCGGCCTCAAGCTGCGACAAGAATTCGTCGGGGTCGAATGCTTCGCCCAGGATGTCGACCTGGCGCTTCACCGACGCATAGTCACCCGGCGTCAGCGCGTCGAGCGCGGCCAGGCGCTGGCATTGCTCGGCATTGGGCGCCACGCTGGCCAGGGCCTCGGCCATGAACATTCGTTCCCGTTGGGCGGGTGTCAACGGTTTGAACTGAATCTTGAATGTGAACCGGCGCAGCGCCGCTTCGTCAATATCGAGGAACAGGTTTGTCGTGCAGATGAAGATTCCGGTGAAACGCTCCATGCCCTGGAGCATCTCGTTGACTTCGCTGATTTCGTAGGTGCGCTCGGCCATGCGACGGCTGCGCAAAAAACTGTCGGCCTCGTCGAGCAGCAACACGGCTTCTTCGTTGCGCGCCTCGTCGAACATGCGCGCCATGTTCTGTTCCGTCTCGCCCAGGAACTTGCTGACCAGATCGCTCGCCTGGCGGATCATCAACGGACGCTGCAACTCTCGCGCGATGTACTCCGCCAGCGCCGTCTTGCCCGTGCCCGGCGGGCCGTGGAAACACAAGGTGCCGCAGCCCTTGCGGCGCAACGCCTCGACGATCTTCCGCACTTCGAAGCGCGACTGGGTATTCACGAAGCTCAGGTCGTATTGGGTCACATTCAGCCGCGCACCACGTTCACCCTGAGCGTTGCCCAGAGCCTTGTCGGCATTGCCCAACTGGCGCTCGATCAACGCTTCGACGGCCTCGCCGCCTTCGCCCTGTGCGCTGCTGCCCGCCAATTTGGCGAACTTCACGGCGGTGCGAATCTGCGCCGGGGTCAAGGCGCGGCGCTGCGCGAGCCGCTGCGCGAACGCCGGGTCCACGGCAACGCCGGCCAAGGCGCGCAGCACCAACGCCTCGCGCGCGCCCGGTGGCGGGCCCTTCAATTCGAGGTGGTACTGAAAGCGGCGCCGAAACGCAACGTCAATCTGTTCGATCCGGTTCGTCACCCAGATCACCGGCACCGGGTTCGTCTCAAGCAACTGGTTTACCCAGGCCTTGCCGCTCACGCTGCCGGTGGGCGCGCCGTCACCGGTGTCCAGGCGCGCGATCACCTGCGCGACGTCGGTCGAGATCGGCGGGAACACGTCTTCGACCTCGTCGAACAGCAGCGCCACGTTGTCGCTGCCCTTGAGAAACACCTGGCTGATCTGCAGCGAACGGTAGCGGTCGCGCCCGCTCAACGAGTTGCCATCGCGGTCGGCGTATTCCACCTCGTACAGCTCCACGCCAGCGGCTTGCGCCGCCACCTTGGCCAACTCGGTCTTGCCCGTTCCCGGCGGCCCGTAGAGCAGCACGTTGACGCCGGGCTCCTTGCGCGCCACGGCGTTGCGCAACAGCGCCGTGATCATGGCGCAGTCGACGCTGACAAAGTGAAAGTCCGCGAGCGTCAATTCGCTGCGGGCGACGGGCCGCGTGAACACCGCCATCAGGTCGGACGGCCCTTCATACTTGCGCATCAGCACCTGGGGAAGTTGGTCGCTCACCTTCATCAGGTCGGCCAGATCGGTGATGTTGTGCTCCGAGATGAGGTTCTCGACCATGCCGATGCGCTCGAGCCGCGAGCCCGCACGCAGCGCCTCGCCCAGGTCGATGGCGTTCACGCCGGCCACGCTGGCGAGCGCCGCATACGCTTCCTGTGCGTTCGCGACCTTGAATTCGACGAGCAGGCCGCGCAAGTCGCGCTGGTAGCGCGCCAGCGTTCCGTACAACAACAGCGCGCGTTCCGCCGGATTGAGCTGCAGCAGGCCGGCCAGGGCGTCGATGTTCTTCTCGACCAGGGTCGACTCTTTCTTCAGGCTGCGCGCCAGCCAATCGACGGTGGTGCCCAGGGTCGCGAGCAAGTCCTTCGGCGAGTCCTTGATGTATTCGTCGATGTAGAAGAAAAGCGTGCCCTCTTCATAGGGGCCGCGCCAAGCGCCGTGGCGTGCAATGAAGGTCTCATCGCTCAAGGCCTCCTGGCCACGCCAATGTTCGTTGCCCTTGCAGCGCAGCGAAAGGAATTCGCGCAGGCGCGCGAGCACCGAGGCTTGCCACACCAGATGCTTGCCCGTCAGCGAGAGCAGGTTGTTCGAGTCGCGACGCAGGTTGAAGCGCCCAGCGTTGCGCATCGTCAGCGTCAGCACGAAATGCGAACACATGCGGTCCAGTACCGGCGCCTCCCGCAAGCCGGGAGACAACAGCAGGCGGCTATCGCTGTGGCCCCTCACCATGACACCCCCTCGGTGCGTGATCCCGGCACCGATCTTGGCGCACCGCAGCCGTTGCGGCAAGTCCCGGGAATTTGAGGGGGATCGAGCCAGGGGGTAAGGGTGGATGGCCCGAGCCAGGGTTCACGCCAGGGGCGGCAAGGCCCGCGCGCGCTCGTCAGTGAAAGCTCAGTGGCTGATGCATCAGCGGGGCAAAGCGCTCCAAATAGGCGTCGAACTCTTCACCTGTCGATTTCGTCTGGATCAGTGCGTCCACCCCCTGCTTGAAACTGTCCGCCAGCAGCCCCTGGAGAAAGATCTCTTTGCGAGCGAATTTGTCGACGATCTCGAAGCCGCCGCGCGCAGGCCCCTGGGCGCCAGCAAGCCCGGGTTCGCCGTCACTGGGCGGTACATCAATTCGCACGACGGCGAAGTTTTCCGAGTTGTAAAGCATTTGCATGAAGTGCCCTCCTGGACGCCAGTTGGGCGCGATTGCGGAGAATGCAAGGGGACTGCGCAAGGGAACCGGCGCGAGCCACAGGCGCGCGAAGCCACGGCCCACCTCAGCTCAGCGTGGCTCGGCCGTGTCGATGCGCCACAGCTCCAGCCCCGGATCGCCCGGGCCGCTGCGCCAGTGGGCACGCACCGGCCAGTGCGGCGGGAGTGCGTCAAGCCAGACGTCGACCTGGGTGTCGTACGCCGACTGCGGCAGGCGTTGCAACTTGAATACACGCGTGGCGGATGCACCGCTGTCAGCCTGCTGCTCGCCCAGGCTGATGAATTGCCACACCGCCGCGTCGCCACGGGCGCCGATCACATGCATTGAAATCCGGCCTTGCGCCGCGAGCAGGCGAGGCTCGGCGCTGGCGATCGCCGCGAGTTGCACCATCCAGCTCAGGCGGTCCTGGGCTCCCGCGTGCAGGGCAATCTCAGTCTCGGCTCCCGAGAAACTCACCTTGCCCGTGTCCTGGCCGACCTCGCGCTGGAAGTTCGCGGCAACCGTACCGCGCCGCACCCGCTTGTCGGTGAAGCGCCGCGGCGCGATGCCCGCCGCGTCAAAACCTCCCTGGCTCACTTGGGTCAGCAGCGTGATGCCGCTGGCGCGCGCCTCAAGGCGTGCTTCGTAGCGTGCGCCATCCACCCGCCAGCTGAGTTCAGCGTTGCCGTGCACGACACCGCGCCGCATGCGCAATTGCAGGACGGCAGGTGCCGGGATCAGCGTGGCGTAGACGGGAACAGCGTCGTGCGAACCTACAGCAGCCTCGGGCGGCGGTGCAGGCACACTGGCCCGGGGCTGCCCCTCCACTTGTACCGTAGGCGCGGCCGGTTCGGGCGGTGCCTCGGGCTGCACACTCGGCGGCACATTCGGCATCACACTCGGCAACATCGCCACGCCGGAAGCGCTGTCCGCAGGGCGCGAGGCGACGGCCAGCGCAACGCTCGGCGCGAAAGCGTCACGGCCGGGCAGTGACTTGCCAGCACCCGAACCCCGTGCGCTGCCTGAAGGGTTTGGCGCGGCGCGCGGCGGGGCTTGTGGGGTATCGGCGGCCGCGGCGGCCTGCGGCACCGCGGGCAGCTGCGCGGCAAGGTCTTGTACCCACACCGTAGGCGCCGAATTGGTGGCCTGGGAAAGCGTCACGGGTGCGAGCCAGGAGCGCTCCAGCCCGGCGAAAAACGCCGCGTGCAACAGGGCGGCGCCAAGCAACGCCCAGGCGAGCGTGCGCCAGCGACGCGCGGCTGCGCTGAAAGCCCGCGATTCGCTGTGCCTCGACGCATGCATCGACAATCAAACTCCCTTCATCACCTACTCGCCGCCATGAAACTCGCCACCTACAAAGACGGTTCGCGCGATGGTCAATTGGTTGTCGTGTCCAACGATCTTGCCAGTGCGCACTATGCCAGTGGCATCGCGTCACGCTTGCAACAGGTGCTGGACGATTGGAATTTCCTGTCGCCTCAACTGGAGGATCTGGCGCACACGCTGAACCAGGGCAAGGCACGCCACGCGTTCGCCTTTGACACCCAGCAGTGCATGGCGCCGCTGCCGCGAGCCTACCAGTGGGTCGATGGTTCAGCCTATCTCAATCATGTGGAGTTGGTACGCAAGGCGCGCGGCGCGCAAGTTCCGCAATCTTTTTACACCGACCCCTTGATGTACCAAGGCGGCAGTGACGACTTTCTGGGCCCGAACGAAGCCATAACCTGCCCGAGCGAAGACTACGGAATTGACTTTGAAGCCGAGGTCGCCGTGGTCACCGGCGATGTGCCGATGCAGTGCGGCGCGCAAGACGCCATCGCCAGCGTGCGCCTGCTGATGCTCGTCAACGATGTCAGCTTGCGCCACTTGATTCCGGACGAACTGGCCAAGGGCTTCGGCTTCGTGCAAGGCAAACCCGCGACGGCATTCAGCCCGGTCGCCGTCACGCCCGACGAGCTGGGCGCGGCGTGGCGCGGCGGGCGCTTGCACCTCGATCTCGACACCGAATGGAACGGCACCCGCGTCGGCCATTGCCAGGCCGGCCAGGAGATGACGTTTCACTTCGGCGAACTGATCGCCCATGTGTGCAAGACCCGCAACATGCGCGCCGGCAGCATCGTCGGCAGCGGCACGGTGAGCAACAAGGACTGGGCCCGAGGTTACTCATGCATTGCCGAGAAACGTGCGATCGAGAGCATCGAAAGCGGAAGTCCGATCACGCCATTCATGCGCTTCGGCGACCGCGTGCGCATCGACATGAAAGATACCGATGGTCAGAGCATCTTCGGCGCCATCGACCAGCGCGTGGTGCGCGCGGGCAACGCATGACGCGTCGATGAGCGCCGAGTTGCCGCGCACGCTCAAGGTGGCCACGGTGTGGCTGCTGCTCGGGGCCGTGCTGTTTGTTGCCGTGCAGTGGTGGCAGCACCGCGAACAGGCCACGCGCTTTCAGGTGCAGGGCGAAGTTGTCGAGATACGTCGCGGCGACGATGGGCACTACCACTGGCCGGGGAAAATCAACGGGCGCGACGTCGACTTCCTCGTCGATACCGGCGCCACCGGGACGGCCATCTCAGCTTCACTGGCGCGCGAGTTGCGCCTCGAATCGCTGGGTGAGGTTCGCTCCAACACGGCGGGCGGCGTCGTCACCGGCCAGCTGGTGCGCGCCGACGTGGCGTTGCAAGGCGGCGTCAGCGCCCAGGCACTGCGCGTCGTCGCCTTGCCCGGGCTGGGCGAAAACCCGTTGCTCGGCATGGATGTGTTGTCCAAATTGCGCTGGCAGCAAAGTGACGGGCGGTTGCGCATCGAGCTCAGGCCTTGAACGTTGCGCACGCCAACCTTCTCGCTCGCGGGCCATTGATGCGGCCCGACGACACGGCGCGTAGCAGGCACAATGCCAGACAGTTCCGTTTGCGCAACCGCTTTGCCATGTCCGACCCCAGCCCATTGTCAAGCCGCCTCGCCCCGGGTTTCGAATTTCTCCAAGACCTGGTGAAGAACGCAGGTTCGGCGCTGCCCCACATCGGCCAATGGATCGCGCCGACGCTGAACCCGGAGGAGATCGCCAAGCGCATCGAGGAGCTGCGCACGGTCCAGTTCTGGCTCGAACAAAACGCCCGCATGCTCGGCGCCACGATCCAGGCGCTTGAGGTGCAGCGCATGACGCTGTCGACGCTGCGAACCATGAATGTGCAAATGGACGATCTGCGCGACAGCCTGTCGATTCGCCCCGGCGCGGCGCAAGCTGGCGCCGACGCCACGGCGGCGAAAGCTTCGCCGCCGCACGGGGCGCCGGGCACCACAGGTGCGGCGCAGCCCCCACCCGCCGCGGGTGTCGACCCAATGAAATGGTGGGGTGCGCTGACGAAACAGTTCACCGAACTCGCCTCGGCGGCCGTGCAGGACTCGACCAAGCATGCGACGCCGCCTTCTGCCAAGGCGCACGCCAGAGGCGTCGCCCAAGGCGCATCCGCGACGGGCAGCCCCCTGAAAAAAGTGGCGCCCGCGCGAAAGGCCGCCGCACCGCGGCGCAAGCGCGGCGCCGCAACGGGCACGCCATGAAGACGTTTCTCCAGGCGCACGCGGCGCATGCGGACGCGGAGAAGGCATTGGCTCTCGCGGGCGCTCAGATCGAAGCGCAGCGCCGCCTGCCCGGCCGGGCCACGCACCCGACTCTGGGGTGGTTGTACCTGACCGATCACTACGCGGCACAGGCCGAATGGCTGTTGGCTCAGGTGCAGCAGCGCTGGCCTGGGGTGGAGTGGGTCGGTGCGGTGGGCATCGGCGTGGCGGCCAGCGGTCAGGAGCATTTTGATGCGCCCGCCTTGTCGCTGATGCTCGCCGAACTGCCCATGGGCCAGTTCCAGGTCTTCTCCGGCGCCCGGCCGCTCGCCGACTTCGCGGCGTACACCGCGCAGGTCCACGCCGATCCGAGCACCGATGACTTGGCCGAACTCATTAAGGACATGAGCCAGCGCACCGCCACCGGCTATCTGTTCGGTGGCCTGGCCTCGGCTCGCAGCCGTGCCCTGCACATCGCACAAGACGTTCTGCAAGGCGGGCTGTCGGGCGTGGCGTTCGACCAAAACGTGGCCCTCGTGTCGCGCGTCACTCAGGGCTGCCAACCGGTGGGGCCGCTGCGCAGCGTGACGGGGGCCGACGGCAACGTGATCACCGAACTCGACGGCGAACCCGCCCTGAATTGCCTGCTGCGCGACATGGCTCTGGCCGAAGACTCCGACGCACGCGAGGCGCTTCCGCACATGCGCCAGACCCTGGTCGGGCTAAGCGACCGCCGAGCCCCCGATGCGCAACAACGCGGCCGCTTCTACACGTCCGCGCGCCACGGCGCTTTCGGTTCCGACACGCGCGTGCGCAACCTCATCGGCCTGGACCCGACGCGCCGCGGCGTGGCCATCGGCGAGCCCGCCGGGCCGGGCCTGCAGATCACGTTTTGCACGCGCAATACAGAAGCGGCGCGGCGCGACCTGATGCGCATCTGCGCGGAGATACGCGACGAGGTCGAGTCAGAGATCGCACTCGTGCCACGCGCGTTGGCGCAGTCGCCCGGGCCCCTGTCCGGCGCCGAGACCCGCGCGCCAGCCGGCCCGGCGGGCATTGCGGGCGCGATCTACGTGAGTTGCACGGGCCGCGGCGGGCCGCACTTCGGCGCGCCATCGGCCGAACTCGCCGTGGTGCGCCGGGCGCTGGGCGATGTACCGCTGACGGGGTTTTTCGCTGCGGGCGAGATCGCGCGCCATCATCTGTACGGCTACACCGGCGTGCTGACGGTGTTTCGCTCATGATCGCGCGCAGCGGCTCGCAATGAGCCTGGGCACCCCATCGCACTCCGCGACCGAACTCGCCGAGCGCGCGCAGCGCCAGGCCGACGTCGTCGCCGCCCTGGGCGAGTGCCTGCCGGCGCATGCACTGCTGTGGCATGCCGAGGACACGAATCCCTATGAGTGCGACGGGCTCACGGCGTATCGCGAGCAGCCGCTGATCGTCGTGCTGCCGGAAACGGAAGCCCAGGTGGCCGCGCTGCTTCGAACCTGCCACCAATTGAACGTGCCGGTCGTCGCTCGCGGTGCCGGCACGGGGCTGTCGGGTGGGGCCATGCCGCACCGCATGGGCGTCACGCTGAGCCTGGCCAAGTTCAACAAAATCGTGCGCATCGATGCGCTGGCGCGAACCGCCGTCGTGCAGTGCGGGGTGCGCAACCTGGCGATCAGCGAAGCCGCGGCGCCGTTCGGCCTGTACTACGCGCCCGACCCGAGCAGCCAGATCGCCTGCACGATCGGTGGCAACGTCGCTGAGAACTCCGGCGGCGTGCATTGCCTCAAGTACGGACTCACGCTGCACAACGTGTTGCGCGTGCGCGGCTTCACCGCCGAAGGCGAACCGGTGGAATTCGGCTCGGAGGCGCTCGACGTGCCCGGCCTGGACCTGATGACCTTGCTCGTGGGCAGCGAAGGCATGCTCGCCGTGACGATTGAAGTCACGGTCAAGTTGATTCCGAAGCCGCTGCTGGCGCGCTGCATCATGGCCAGCTTTGACGACGTGCGCAAGGCCGGCGACGCCGTGGCCCGCGTGATCGCGGCAGGCATCATTCCGGCTGGCCTGGAGATGATGGACAAGCCGATGACGGCGGCCGTCGAAGACTATGTGCACGCCGGCTACGACCTGGACGCTGCGGCGATTCTGCTGTGCGAGAGCGACGGCACGCCCGAGGAAGTGGAAGAAGAAGTGGCGCGCATGGTGCAGGTGCTGCGCGGCAGCGGCGCGACGCGCATCGAGGTCAGCGCCGACGAGGCGCAGCGCCTGCGTTTCTGGAGCGGGCGCAAGAACGCGTTTCCGGCGTCGGGGCGCATCAGCCCGGACTACATGTGCATGGACTCGACGATCCCGCGGAAACGCCTGGCCGACATCCTGCTCGCGATTCAGCAGATGGAGCAAAAGTATGCGTTGCGCTGCGTCAACGTGTTCCATGCCGGTGACGGCAATCTGCACCCGCTGATCTTGTTCGACGCGAACGACGCTGACCAGTTGCGGCGCTGCGAACTGTTCGGCGCCGACATTCTGGAAACCAGCGTGCGCATGGGCGGCACCGTGACCGGCGAACACGGCGTGGGGGTGGAGAAACTGTCGTCGATGTGCGTGCAGTTTTCGCCGGCCGAGCGCGAGCAGATGCTGGCCGTGAAGCGCGCATTCGACCCGAAGGAATTGCTCAATCCCGGCAAGGTGATCCCCACGCTGGTGCGCTGCGCCGAGTACGGCAAGATGCATGTGCGGCGTGGCTTGTTGCCCTTTGCCGATATCGCGCGCTTTTGAGCACGTCGCAGGCGCCACATGCTCGGCAATGATCCCGCGCTGCAGCTGTTGATCGACCGCGTATCGAGCGCGGCCGCGGCGGGTGCGCAGTTGTGCATCCGCGGGGGTGGCACGAAAGACTTCTACGGCCAGGCCGCTCAGGGCGAGCCGCTGGACACGCGCGTGCTGGAGGGAATTTCGAGCTACGAACCCAGCGAGCTTGTCGTGACGGCGCGTTGCGGTACGTCGCTGGCGGCGCTTGAGGCGCTGTTGGCCGAACAGGGGCAGTGCCTGGCCTTCGAGCCGCCGCACTTCGCACCCGGTGCGACGGTGGGGGGCATGGTGGCGAGCGGCTTGGCCGGGCCATCGCGCGCGGCGCTGGGCTCAGTGCGCGACCACCTGCTGGGCGCGACCCTGCTGAATGGCCGCAACGAAGTGCTGAGCTTCGGCGGTCAGGTGATGAAAAACGTGGCCGGTTACGACGTTTCTCGGCTGCTCGCCGGAAGCCTGGGCATCCTGGGCGTCATCGTTGAAGTCTCACTGAAGGTCGTGCCCATCGCGCCAGCCACGGCGACCCTGCGCTTCGAGATGAACGAAGTGGATGCGCTGGCGCGGCTCAATCTCTGGGGCGGCAAGGCGTTGCCGCTGCATGCCAGCGCCTGGTGGGACGGCACACTCGTGCTGCGCCTGAGCGGCGCCCAGGCGGCCGTCAATGCCGCGATATCCGCGCTGGGCGGCGAGCGGGTTGACGCCGAGCTCGCGCGGGCGTTTTGGGACGACTTGCGCCATCACAGCGATCCATTTTTCGCGCGCGACCGCGTCAAGCAAGGCACGGAACTCGACGCAGGCACCGCGCTGTGGCGCCTGTCGGTGCCGCAAACCGCACCCGCCCTGTCGCTTGTCGGCGAACAATTGATCGAGTGGGGCGGCGCGCAGCGCTGGTGGCTCACCGACTTGCCCGCCGCAACCGTTCGCGACGCGGCGGCGAAGGTGGGCGGCCATGCCACCCTGTTCTACGCGGACGACAAAGAGGCCGGTGCGTTCGCGCCACTGCGCGCGCCACTGGACCGCATCCACCGCGAGCTGAAGAAAGCCTTCGACCCTTCGGGAATCTTCAACCCCGGCCGGCTTTACCCCGGACTCTGAGCCCTGCGCAACGCATGCAAACCAGACTGAGCCCCGAATTCCAGGGAACCGCGGACGGTGTCGAAGCCGAGGCCATCCTGCGCAAGTGCGTGCACTGCGGTTTTTGCACCGCGACCTGCCCGACCTACCAGCTGCTGGGCGACGAACTCGATGGGCCGCGCGGACGCATCTACCTGATCAAGCAGATGCTCGAGGGGGCGAACGTCACGCGCAAAACGCAATTGCACCTGGACCGCTGCCTGACCTGTCGCAACTGTGAAACGACCTGCCCGTCGGGTGTCGAGTACGGACGCCTAGTTGAGATCGGCCGGCACGTCGTCGAGCAGCGCGTCGGGCGGCCGGCTCACGAGTCGGTGCTGCGCTGGGCGCTCAGGGAGGGCCTCACCTCGCCATTGTTCGGCCCCGCCTTCAAACTCGGCCAGGCATTGCGGCCGCTGCTGCCGACGGCGCTGAAGAACAAGGTGCCGCCGCGTCCGGGTGCGGGCGCGCACCGCTGGCCGACGCGCGAACACCCGCGCAAGGTGCTGCTGTTGCTCGGTTGTGTGCAGCCGGCGATGCTGCCCAACATCAACAGCGCGACCGCACGCGTGCTTGACGCGGCGGGCATTCAGACCCTGGTCGCCGACGCCGCGGGCTGCTGCGGCGCGATTCGCAGCCACGCTGGCGATCGAGCCGGTGGCTTGGCCGACATGCGCCGCAATGTCGATGCCTGGTGGCCGCAAGTGGACTCCGGCGCGATCGAAGCGATCGTGATGAACGCGTCCGGCTGCGGCGTTACCGTCAAGGAGTATGGCCACGCCCTGGCGGCGGACCCGGCGTATGCGCAACGCGCGGCGCGAATCGCCGGGTTGACGCGTGATCTGAGCGAGTTGCTGCCCGACATCGCACCGATCTTGAAGCCACGCCTGCGCCCGATCGAGGCGCGCGCGCAGACGCGCCTGACCCTGCACCCGCCGTGCAGCTTGCAGCACGGCCAGCAACTACGCGGCACGATAGAGGCAACCCTCAACGACCTGGGCTTCGACGTGCGGCTCGCTGCCGCTGAATCGCATTTGTGTTGCGGCTCGGCCGGCACCTATTCGATCACCCAGCCACAACTGGCCACCGAACTTCGCAACCGCAAACTGGCCCAGTTAAACCGCCCGGGTGTACAGGCGATCGTATCAGCCAATATCGGCTGCATTCAACACCTGCAAAGCGGGACCACGACGCCGGTCAAGCACTGGATCGAGGTGCTCGACGAAGCCCTGGACGAGCGCCGGGGCTGACAGCCTGTTGAGAGGCTGAGCCGACTCAACCGGCGTCGGCGCCCTCGACCACGGATTCACCGCGTACGCGCTCGACAGCTTGAATCGGCGCAGCAGGGCTGCTGCGTTTGCCGGCGGTGATCTGCTTGGGCAACCACTCGGCGAGGTGCAGCGCGATCCGCCCCGCGGGCCCGCCATCCCAGAAGGCCGGTGTTTCGCGCGCCTCGGGCTCATGGGCCAGGACTTCGGCCAGCACCTCCAGCAATTTCCCGGCGGGCAACGCCGTGCTGAGTTGCAGCGCCTCGGTGCTCTTCACCGGCACCACGATGCCTTTGCCGAGCACGATGGCAGGTTTACCCAGCGCCACGGCGTCGTCGAGAAAGCGCCCGGCGCTGCCGGTCAGCAGACAGCGTGCCTCGCGAAGCAGGTCGATGCAGTCGAGGTAGGCGAGTGCCGGCGCCAATTCGACGCGGGCTTTCGCGAGCGCGGTGCGCTTTCCGAGCACATCGATTTCGCGCAGCGTGGCCGGGTTCGTGGCCCACACCACTGGCACGTCGCGGGTCACCTGGGTCAGCATCGCGATCAGCTCAAGCCCTTCGTCGTGAGCGCTGCGCGATGATTCAATCTGCGCGGTGCACAGCGCGTAGCCAGTGGCGGCGGTGAACGTTTCGGTGGCGACTCCGGCGCGCGTCAAGATGTCGCGCGGGTTCACGAGATGCATCGCCGCGCGGTGCATCACGTTGTCGGCCAGGTTGCCGACGAGCAACACGCGTTCAGTCGGAATGCCCATGCGATACAGCGTGTAGTAGGTCGCCAGGTCGCTGATGTAGGCGCAGTCCGCGAGGTTTTCGAGCAGCACGGCGTTCATCTCTTCGCCAGGGCGTGACCACGCCCTGCGCCTGCCCGCGTCGTTGCGCAGCACGGGCACGCCGCTCTTGTGGGCGAACAAGCTGCAGGTGAGCAAGGTGTCGCTCGCGCCCATCGCCAGCAGGGCCTTCGGGCGATGCGCGCGGAGCAGGGCATCCAAACGCGTGATGGCCAGCGCAGCGCTCGCCGCGCCCCCTTGTTCATTGATGTCCAGGTGAACATCGGGCATCGTCAGCGGCAACACGCCGGAGAGTTCCTCACCGACTTGGAGGCTGGCAAGGCTCCCGGTGTTCACGATCAAGGTCGGCGGGAGATTGCGCACTTCGCTCAACGCCAGTCCGAGCGCACGCGCCTTGACATACTCGCCGACGCTGTCCACCAGGAGCACCAGCGGCTCAAGAAGCGGTGCACGAATCGCGGGTGGTGTGGTGACGGCCCGGGCTTCGCTCACGGCTGCTGGGCGATCGGCGGCATGTGGTGGCTCGGGCTTAGTCGATCGTGCGGCGGCGTCGCCTTTCGGCGCCTTCGCTGGATGCTTGGCCACAGGCGGCAGTGCGGGCGCCGCGCTTGCCTCTGAAGGCGCGTCGCCCTTGTCTTTGGCGCGTTTGGCGCCGCCGGGTGCCAGTGGCGTTTCATGTGCGGCCACGATGTTCGGCGTGCTCTGGCCTGGCAGCGGCCGCCGCAAGGCGCTGGCCTCGGGGCGCTCTTGAGGCAATGCGGCTGCGCTGCTTTGCCCTTGCGGGTTCGAGGGCGAACCACGCGTGTCGTCTGCTGGGGAGTGCGTCTGAACCACCGCGAGCTTTGGTGCCACCGGTAACTCGCACCAGTCGCTGCCAAAACTGCTGTCAAACCTGCTGTCCGACTCCTCGTCTTCTTCCGTGACGGGAACCTGCACCACCGGCTTGGCCGTGCCCACCGGCACCGATTGGCGGCTTGATTCCGCGAGGACTGGCGCCGCCAGGCTCGGCGTGCCCACGGAGCCAACCCCATGAGGCTGCGGTACCACCGGCGCGGAGACAAAACTTTCCTGCAACCGTGGTTGCTCGTCGGATTCGCCGATTTCGCTGCGCAGATCGCGCGCGACTTGTTCTACCGTCTCGGCCGTGATCGCGTCCCGCCGTTCCAGAAAAGCGGCGAGCAGAAGGCGATTGCACAGGCGGTTAATGCGCCTGGGGATGCCTGCCGTCCATTCGTGAAGCGCGGCATACGCCTGCGTTTCGATGGCCGGGTTCTGAACCCAACCGACCCGGCGCAACCGATGCTGCACATAGGCCTGCGTCTCGTTGGCATCCAGCGGCCCCAGGTGGCACGACGCGGTCACGCGCTGGCGCAATTGCTCCATCGCCTTGCCCTGAATCAGCGTTCGCAGCTCCGGCTGGCCGACCAGGAACACCTGCAGCAGCGGCTTCGCGCCGAGCTGCAAGTTGCTCAGCAGGCGCAGCTCTTCGATGATGCCCTGGCCCAGGTTCTGCGCCTCGTCAACGATCAGCAGCGCGCGCCGCCCCTGATTCGCCAGGTCGATGAGATAGGCCTCCAGGTGTGCGCTCAGCTTCGTGTGTGTCTTTCCCGTGGGGGTGGCGCCAAAAGTCAAGAGAATCGCTTGCGGCAGTTCGCCCGCCTCGAGTTGCGTGCTGACCATCGTCGCGGCCTTGACTTGATCGGCATCCAGCCCTTCGAGCAAGGTGCGAACCAATGTCGTCTTGCCCGCGCCGATTTCCCCCGTGACGACCAGAAATCCGTCGCCCTGCTGCGCCGCGGATTGGAGAAATGCCAACGCATTGCTGTGACCGCGGCTTCCAAAAAAGAAGCCCGGGTCGGGCACGAGTTGAAAGGGTGGGCCGCTGAACCCGAAGTGCGCTTCGTACATCGTTCAGCGCCGATGCGGGTTCGCGCCGTCAGCCGCAAGCAGACCTTGACCTGACAAAACCCACCCCTCAGGCCGAGTAATAGCCATAGTGGCGCTGATCGGGGTTGGAGAGGGATTTATTGAGCACGCCGAGCACGACCGCGCAGTGCTCAATCGCGGTGTAGGCTTGCGCGAGGTCCAGGCTCTGGGTGTGGCCCGCGCCCACCACCATGATGATCTGGCCCATGCGGGTGGCCAGCACTCTGGACTCGGTGGTGGACAGCAGCGGGGG
>JANOLJ010000391.1:0-5784 GCA_031419715.1 Burkholderiales bacterium
AACGACGGCATGGCCGGCGGCGTGGTGGCCGCACTCACCGCCAAGGGCATCAAGGGAATTCCGGTGTCGGGCCAGGACGGCGACCACGCCGCGCTGAACCGCGTCGCGCTCGGCTCGCAAACCGTGTCGGTGTGGAAGGACTCGCGCGACCTCGGGCGTGAAGCCGCCGCGGCGGCCTCGGCGCTGGGCGCGGGCCAGAAGGTGGCCGGTGCGGCGTCGTGGAGCGGCGGCGAGAAGAAGGTCGCGCTCGACGCACGCTTCCTCAAGCCGATTCCGGTGACGCAAGAAAACCTCGACCTGGTCGTGAAAGCCGGCTGGATCAAGAAAGACGCGCTGTGCAAGGGTGTGAGCGGCGACAAGGCGCCTGCGGCTTGCAAATGACGGTCTGAATCCCGGGGTGATGCTCCGGCACTGAACAACGAACACGCGGGCGGCTTGCCCGCGTTCTCGTTTGTGGGTGGTCCAGTTTGTCGCAAGTCACGAGCGAGGAGGAACGGCAATGAACGGCATCGTGCAGTCGCTGCGCCACGCTGAACTCGACTGGCGCATGATCCTGATGGGCGGCGTGCTGGTCACGATCGCGCTCGCCTTCAACCTGCTCACCGGCGGCATCTTCCTGTCGCCCGAGAACCTCTACAACATCGCGCAGCAGACGGCGGTGGTGGGCATCGTCGCCACCGTCGTCGTGCTCATCATCGTGGCGCGCCACATCGACTTGTCGGTGGGTTCGGTGATGGGTTTCGTCGGCGTGCTGATCGCCACGCTGATGTACACGGCGGGCTGGTCCTGGCCGGCGGCGTCGCTCGCCGGGCTGGCGGTGGCGATCGCGGTGTCGGTCTACCAGGGCGCGCTGACCGCGATCCTTGGCGTGCCGTCGTTCGTCGTCACGCTGGGCGGCCTGATGTCGTTCCGCGGCGCCGCGTTCCTGGTGGCCGACGGCAAGACGCAGCCCGTCAACGACGAATTCTTCCAGCGCCTGGGCGGCGGTTACGACGGTGCCATCGGCGTCACCGCGAGCTGGGTGCTCGCCGGCCTGATGGGCCTGGCGATCGCCTTGGCAGTGGCCAACAAGCGACGCATGCAGCGCCGCTTCAGCGTGCCGAGCAATGCGCTGTGGGTCGATGCCTTGATCGCCGCCGTGCCCATCGTCATCGTGCTCGGCTTCGCCGCGGCGATGAACGGCTACAGGATTCCCAACAAGGACGCGCCGCAAGGCATACCGATCCCGGTGCTGATCTGGGCTGCGGTCGCGCTCGTGCTGTCGTTCATCGTGCGGCGCACGAGGTTCGGGCGCTACGTCTACGCGATGGGCGGCAACCCCGACGCGGCGGCGCTGGTGGGCATCCCGGTGAAGAAGGTGACGCTGGGCCTGTTCGTCTTGCTCGGCGTACTGATCACGATCGCGGCCATCGTCTCGATCGCGCGCCTGAACGCGGGCACCAATTCGCTGGGCGCCGGCATGGAGTTGTACGTGATCGCCGCAGCCGTGATCGGCGGCACGGCGCTGGCCGGCGGCAGCGGTTCGATCGTCGGCTCGGTGCTCGGCGCGTTGATCATGCAGTCGCTCGACAGCGGCATGCTGTTGCTCGACGTGTCGATCGGCAACCGCATGGTGATCATCGGCCAGGTGCTGATCGCCGCGGTGGTCTTCGACGTGCTGTACCGCAAATGGACCGGGGAGCAATGATGTCGGCCGCCGCATCCGCGAGCACCGCGCCGCTGGTCGCGCTGCGCAACATCAACAAGGCCTTCGGCGGTGTTCACGCCGTCCAGGACGCCAGCGTCAACCTGCACCCCGGTGAAGTGGTCGCCTTGCTCGGCCACAACGGCGCCGGCAAGTCCACGCTGATGAAAATGCTGGCTGGCGCCTACCCGATCGACAGCGGTGACATCCTGATCCGCGGCGTGAAGGCGCACATTCGCAGCCCCGCCGATTCGCAGGCGCTGGGTATCGAAACCATCTACCAGACGCTCGCACTGGCTGACAACCTGGACGCGGTGGCGAACCTGTTCCTCGGCCGCGAACTGCTCACCCCCTGGCGCACGCTGGATGACCTGCGCATGGACGCCGACGCGCGCAAGGTGTTCGCGCGGCTCAACAAGAACTTCAGCAACTTCCGCGTGCCGGTGCGGCGCCTTTCGGGTGGGCAGCGGCAGACGGTGGCGATTTCACGCGCGCTCTATTTCAACGCCAGCATCCTCATCATGGACGAGCCCTGCGCCACGCTGGGCCCTGAAGAGACGCGCATGGTCGGGCAGCTGATCAAGCAACTCAAGGCTGAAGGCGTAGGCATCTTTCTCATCAGCCACGACATGCACGATGTGTTCGGCCTCAGCGACCGGCTCGCGGTGATGAAGAACGGCAAGATGGTCGGCACCTACAACACCCGCGACGTGAACGAAGACGAGGTGCTGGGCATGATCATCCTGGGTAAGCGCCCTGAGGGCAAGGTGCAGGCGCCACGCGACGACGCATGAGCCAGAGCCTGATTCGTCGGCGACTCGCCCGCGCTGTGACGCGCGGAGGTACGATCTTGGCATGATCTCAAAACCCATCCCCACGGTCGAACACGCCGGCGTCGCCTACAACAGCCTGCGCGGCAAGAGCGTGATCGTCACCGGTGGTGCCACCGGCATCGGCTCGGACATCGTGCGCGGTTTTGCCGGGCAGGGCTGCAAGGTCGGTTTTCTGGACCGTGAAGTGGCTGCGGGCCAGGCGCTGGCGGCCGGCCTGGTCGACGTTCACTTCGAGGCCTGCGACGTGATCGACGTGGCGGCAATGCAGGCGGCGATCGCGTCGCTGATGCGGCGCATCGGCGGCGTCGATGTGCTGGTGAACAACGTCGCCAACGACCAGCGCCATGCGCTAGACAAGGTGAGTCTGGCCGACTTCGACCGCAACGTGGCGGTCAACCTGAGGCCGCACTATTTCGCCGCGCAGGCGGTGCTGGCGGGAATGCGCGAGCGCGGCGGCGGCGCCATCGTCAACCTAGGCTCGGTGAGCTGGAAGAACAAGAACCTCGACCTGTCGGTTTACGCCACTTGCAAGTCGGCGATGTCCGGCTTCACGCGCGTGCTGGCCAAGGAAGTCGGGCGCGACCGGATCCGCGTCAACTGCGTCGTCCCCGGCTGGGTGATGACGCCGCGCCAGGTGTCACTCTGGCTCGACGACGCGGGCGAGCAGGCGATGGACGCGAACCATTGCATTCCGGGGCGCATCGTCGGCGCCGACATTGCCCACATGGTGATGTTCCTGGCGGCAGACACGGCACGCATGATCACCGCACAGGAGTTCGTCGTCGACGCTGGCTGGTCCTGACGCGCGCCGTGGGCGCCCTTGGCGCGGCGCTCAAGCCGGTTGAACCCGCACGCGCAACACCTGGAACAGCAGCGCGGCGATCACCAACCCGAAACCCAGCAAGTCCGTCGCCGCGCTGGGCACCACCAGCGCAACGCCGGCAACGATGAACATGCCGCGCTCGATGAGCGTCGTGCGCTTCAGCGCCCAGCCTTGAAAGCCCGCGGCGAGTGCGGCAATGCCTACCGCCGCAGTGCATGTGACCTGCGCGATCGACCACCAGTTCGCCGTGGCGAGCGCCTTCGCCGAGCCCATCAGCAGCAGGCCCTGGCCTTCCGGCGCGAGCACGAACATGAAGGGCACGAGGAACGCCGGCACGGTGTACTTCCAGCATTGCAGCGTTGTCTTGTAGGGGTCGCCACCGGTGATGGCGGCCGCGGCGAACGGCGACAGTGCGGTGGGCGGCGACACCTCCGACAGCACGGCGTAATAGAAGATGAACATGTGCGCGGCGAAGTCGGGCACGCCCAGCTTGATGAGCGCGGGCGCGGCGATCACGGCGCAGATGATGTAGGAGGCCGTGACCGGCACCGCCAGGCCGACGATCCACACCACCAGCGCGGTGTACAGCGCAGTCAGAAAGAGCGACCCGCCGGCGTAGTCGATGACGATGCCGCTGAACTTCAGGCCCAGGCCGGTCAACGTGACCACGCCGACGATGATGCCCGCGCCCGCGCAAGTGGCCCCCACATTGAGCATGCCAACCGAGCCACCTTCCATCGCCCTCACGAATGGCGACTTCAGCAGATGCCCGATGCGCGAGCCCTTGCCCTGAAAGAAGTCATACGAGATCAGCGCGCAGTCGCGCCGCAGAAAACTCGTGGCGAACGCCACCACGGTGGCCCAGAACACCGACAGCACGGGCGAGAAGCCGAGCATCATGAAGGCGACGATGGAGACGAGCGACAGGAAGTGAAAACCGTAATGCTTGGTGAGGTTCCACACCGAATCGACCTTGTCGAAGGCGACGTTGCCCATGCCGTATTTGCGCGCGTCGATCTCGACCATGAGGAACAGAGCCAGATAGAACATCAGCGTCGGAATCACCGCCATCAACAGCACGTCGAGGTAAGAGATCTTCAGGAACTCGGCGATGAGGAACGCCGCCGCGCCCAGCACCGGCGGCGAGATGATGGCGCCGAGTCCCCCGGCCGCAAGCAGCCCGCCGGCAGCGTTCTTTTCATACCCGACCTTGGCGAGCATTGGGTAGGCCACCGCGCCCAGCGTCACCGTGGTCGCCACACCCGAGCCCGAAGGGCCGCCCAGCAGAAACGATGCGAGCACGACGGTGCGCCCCGCACCGGTGGGTTTACCGCCCATCGCCGAGAACGAAAAATCGATGTAGAACTTGCCGGCACCCGAGTGCTGCAAGAACGCGCCGAAGATCGTGAACAGGATGATGAGCGACGCCGACACGTCCACCGCCACGCCGTAGATGCCCTCCAGCGTCATGTAGAGCACGCCGATGAGGCGCCCGACTTCATAGCCCTTGTGCGTCCACGGCGCGGGCAGCAGCGGGCCCATCAATGCATAGGCGATGAAGCAGGCCGTGATGATCGGCATGATCCAGCCGGTGGTGCGCCGCATCGCCTCCATCACGAGCACGATCAGCGCGATGCCGAAGGCAATGTCCCACGGGGCGGGCGAGGTGTTTCGGTCGGTGAAGTCGTCGCCGCCGCGGATCAGGTAGATGACGATGCCGATGGCCAATGCCGAGGCACCCCAATCCCACCACATGATGCGGTGCCGAAAGCGGCTGCTGATCGGGAACACCAGAAAGCACAGGAACAGCACAAAGCCCACATGCACCGGGCGCAGCGTTTGCGTCGGCACGATGGCGTAGGCGGTGTACAGGTGGAACGCCGACATGACGAAGGCGACGACGATGACAAAGGCGCCGAGCCAGCCCTGCAGCTTGTTGGCCGCGCCTTCTTCGGCCTCGATGAACTCTTCGGCCCTGTGCAGCGCCGCTTCGCTGATCGCAGCATCTGCCGGCGCTGCGGTCGCCAGCGGGTCGCGCTGCGTGTCGGCGGTCATGCCCGCGTCAGTTGAGCTTGATGCCCTTTTCGGCGAAGTACTTCACCGCCCCGGGGTGAAACGGAATCGGCGAGGCGCTCGCCTTCTGGTTCTCAAGCTTGAAATTCATCGCTTCCTTGTGCGAGGCGATCAGGTCGTCGCGCTTGTCGAAAATCGTCTTGACGATGCTGTAGGCGGTTTTGTCGTCCATGCTTTCATGCGCGACCAGGATGTTCATCACAGTGGCCTGCTTGTTATCGGCGTCCATGCCCTTGTAGACGTCTTTGCCGATCGCGTCTTCAATGTACAGGTTGCCGTACTTCTTGTTCATCGCCGACACCGCGTCGGCGTGGTCGATCATCTTGATCTTGGTGTTGGGCGTGTTTGCCAAGTCGGTCACAGCCGCGGTG
>JANOLJ010000392.1:0-10638 GCA_031419715.1 Burkholderiales bacterium
CGGCGGCGACGATCGTGGTCGGGGCGGTGACCTGGGGCGCGTATTGCCCGGAGCGGAGCTTGTCGCGCAGCAACCAGCGCACGGGAAACATCGGGTAGTGGCTCGCCGCGAGGTCTTCCAGGCTGTCGAACGGTGTCACCAGCACCAGCCTTGCGGCCGGCCGCTGGCTCGCGACCTGCACCGCCACACCGCTGCCCAGGCTGCGACCGACTACGACGACGTGTGAATGCTCGGCATGAACCTTGTCGAACAGCGCCAGCCCGTCTTCGATGAGCGCAGCCTCGGACGGCGCGCCCGAGCTGCCGCCGTAACCGCGGTAGTGCAGCAGGTAGATCGCATGATCGGCAAACGCCGCCGCGAGGCCGGGCAGGCTGAGCGAGACGTCTTCGGCGTTTCCGCCGAAGTAGACCAGCGCCTTCGGGCCGGGCAAGCGCCGCGTCGATATTTGCAGCGTCGCCTGCGCCGTGGCCAATGTCATCACGCTTGCCGTGGGGCCGGCAGCGCGCGGCTGCGGGAAGTAGATCAGCGCGCGCTGAAAGATGAAGAGTGCGGCGCACAGCGCCAGATAAACAGCCCCGAGGCTCGCCAAGAGAGTCACTGCACCGCGCATTGCGCAATTTTGACGGAGCCAGGGCTCGTCAGGGCGCGGGCCGGCCCATCGCAGGCGAACTGCCGGCTTCGCGTGAGACACTGCCACTCCCGCGCCCCGCCCTTCCCTCCTCTGGGCCTCCCGGCCCGCAGAAAGACACCTATGTGGCTCCTCGTCAAAGTGGTCAAGGGCAGCAAGTATTTCGAAACCGAAACGCAAGTCGACAACCATGTGCTGGTGTGCGACAGCAGCGAGCTGGTGATCTCGGCGCGCTCCACGGGCGACGGGCAGTACCGCTTCGAAGCGCGGCGTGGCAATGAAAACTTCATCGTCGCCGAGTTCACTGGCGTCGAGGGCAAAGGCTCGTTGACGACCAAGTTCTTCGAGCTGGCGACGAAGATCGGCGCGGTCTCGGTCACCGCCTCACCCGCGCCCGTCGCCGCCTAGCGCCGCGTAGCGCGAGCGCCGGCAGCTGCAGGCGCTCCGGCCTGGGCTCCGCTCGGTGAAAACCCCGCCCGGGGGCGCGGGCCCGCGCGGTATCGTCATCTTTGAGCGATTCGCTTCCATCGTCCTGGAGACACCATGCCCGCAACCCGCCGCGCCGCAACCGCGCTAGCACTGCCTTTCGCCTTGCTGTTCGCCCTGGCCGCTGCCGGCCCCGCCGCGGCGCAGGCGGCGAAGAAGCTGGTGCGCATCCACACCGCCGGCCCGGCCGACCTGGGCGTGGACAACACGATGATGGCGCACCAGTTCATGACCTATGTGAACGCGAACTCCGACAGCGTGGAAGTGAAAGTGTTCCCGGCCAGCGCGCTCGGCCAGTCGCGCGAAGTGATCGAGGCGATGCGCCTCGGTTCGGGCGCCTCGGGTACCACGGGCGGGCCGGCGGAATACGCGTCTTTCGTGAAGCGCATCGGCGTGCTCGGCCTGCCGTTCATGTGGAAGAGCTACGACCATGCCATTGCGGTGCTCGACGGCCCGGTGGGCAAGGAGTTGGAGGCTGACATGGAGAAGTCGGGCTTCAAGGTCTTGTCGTGGGCGGTGAGCTGGGGCTACCGCAATGTAGTGACGGCAAAGAAGGAAGTGAAAACCGCCGCTGACCTGAAGGGTCTGAAGATCCGTACGATCCCGACCAAGGTGTTCGTCTCGGCGGTGAACGCGAGGGGCGCGAACGCCACGCCGATGAACTTCGGCGAGATCTACACCTCGCTGCAAAGCGGCGTGCTCGACGGCTATGAGCACACCGCCGCGACGACGATCTCGTTCAAGCTCAATGAGGTGGCGTGCTGCATCGCGATGACGCGGCACCTGATGGACCCGACGGTGCTGGTGTTCTCTGCTGCCGAGTGGAAGAAGTTCAGTGCCGCCGAGCAGGCGGTGATGATGAAAGGCGCGCAAGCCGCCGCCGACATGGTGCGCAAGGCCGCGCCCGAGCGCGAGGCGGAGTCGCTCGCGGCGGTGAAGAAGCTCGGCATGAAGGTGAACGACATCGACGTCACCCCGCTGCAAAAAGCCGCCGTCACGGCGCAGGACGACCTGGCCAAGGAGTTCGGCGCCGAGGCGCTGTTGGCGCAGATACGCAAGCAGTGATTCACAGCCAGCGGGGCCTCACATGAGGCGGGCGCTGGACGCCATCGACCGCGGCACCGAGCTGCTGGTCGCGGCGATCTTCGCGCTTATCGTCTGCGTCGCCCTGCTCCAGGTATTCCACCGATTTGCGCTCAACTCCTCGCTCAGTTGGAGCGAGGAGCTGCAGATCTTCGGCCACATCTGGATCGTCTTTCTCGGCATTCCCATCGCCTACCGGCGCGGCGCGCACCTGTATATCGAGACGTTTTGCGACATGCTGCCGCGCCGGCCGCGCGCCGTGTTCAACCTGTTGGTCGAGCTGACGTGGCTGGCGTTCGCCGTGTCGCTGATGGTGCTTGGGTTCATGGTCGCGCGCATCGCTCATCTGCAATCCTCGCCGGGCCTTGAAGTGCCGATGAGCTACCCGTATTCGGGCATGGTGCTCGGCGGCGCCTACCTGTTGCTGGTGGCGCTGCGGCGCATCGGCGGCGGCGCTTGGCGGCCGCCTGTCGCCTCCGATGTGAGACCGCGATGATCTGGTTCCTGCTCGCGCTGATGCTCGGCGTGATGCTGGTCGGCGTGCCGATCCTGCTCTCGATCGCGCTCGTCGGCTATATCGGCGTGGCGGCGGTGCCCGATCTGGTGTTGCCGCTGTTCGCGCAGAAGATGTTCGCGCAGCTCGACTCGTTCACTTTGCTCGCGCTGCCTTACTTCATCCTCGCGGGGGGCTTGATGTCGGCGAGCGGCATGAGCCAGCAGCTCGTCGACTTTTCTCGCGTGTTGGTGGGCCACCTGCGCGCCGGCCTGGCGCACGCCGCCGTGGTGGCGAGCATGATCTTCGCCGGCATCTCGGGCTCAAGCACGGCCGACGCGTCGGCGATCGCGGCGATCGTGATCCCGACGATGAAGAAGTCGGGCTACAAGGCCGGCTTCGCGGCGGCGCTCATCGCGACGGCCGGCACCATCGGCGCGATCATTCCACCGAGCATGGTGATGGTGGTGTACGGCTCGATCGCGCAGGTGTCGATCGGCGGGTTGTTCCTCGGCGGCATCATCCCGGGCATCCTCGTCGGTGTGTTCCTGATGGCGACGATC
The DNA here is from genome assembly GCA_031419715.1 of Burkholderiales bacterium. Classification (GTDB taxonomy): domain Bacteria; phylum Pseudomonadota; class Gammaproteobacteria; order Burkholderiales; family Burkholderiaceae_C; genus JAEMQF01. Next base: position 3,254 of record JANOLJ010000392.1, read on the forward strand.
AAGATCTACACCTACCACCCCGACTACCCTGAGCTGCGTGTGGTGCACGGCCGCTTCGAGTGGAAGGCGCTGTGGCGCTCGCTGATTGAAGTCTGGCCGGCGCTGATGGGGCCGGTGATCATCGTCGGTGGCATTCTCTCCGGCGTGTTCACCGCCACCGAGGCTGGCGCGATCGCCTGCCTGTATGCGCTGCTGCTCGGCACCTTGTACTACCGCAAAATCAAGCTGCGCGATCTGCCGGGCATCCTGATCGACGCGGCGGTGATGACGACGATGGTCTCGGGCGTGATCGCCGTGGCCGGCGCCTCGGGCTGGCTGCTCGCCTACCTGGAGTTCAACAAGGGCGCGGTGCAATTCGTCACCTCGTTCTCGCAGAACCCGACAGTCGTGCTGCTGCTCGTCGCCGCGGTGATGATCGTGCTCGGCACGTTTGTCGATTCGCTCGCCGTGCTGCTGATCTTCGCGCCGGTGGCCATCCAGATCAGCAAGGCCTATGGCATCGACCCGTTCCAGATGGGCCTGGTGATGGTGATGTGCAACCAGATCGGCGCGGTGTCGCCGCCGACCGCACCGCTGCTGTTCGTCACGACGAGCATCGCGAAGTGTTCGTTCTCGGAAGTGAACCGCCATGTGTGGTGGTTCATGCTCGCCGAGACGCTGGTGCTGTTGCTCGTGATCTTCTTTCCGGGCTTGGCGTCCTGGATACCGCGCTATTTCCTGGGCTGAACCGTGCAGCGACTGACCGTCTTCATCACCCACAGCCCGAGCGCGCTGGCCAACTACTACGGGCCGCGTGCGCTGGCAGCCTTGCAGGAAGTGGCTGACGTGCAGCGCGGCGACTCCGAGGCCGACTGGTCGGTGCAGGCGCTCGCCGAGGCCGCGCGCGACTGCGACATCATCGTCAGCGACCGCCGCACCCCCGGCAGCGCCGAGCTGCTGGCGCGCCTGCCGAAGCTGCTGGCGTTTTGCCGCTGTGCAGTGGACATTCGCAACGTCGAGGTCGCCGCGGCCAGCAGCCAGGGCATCCTCGTCACGCAGGCGAGCGCGGGCTTCGTCGCCTCCGTCACGGAGTGGATCGTCGGCGTGATGATCGACTTGAGCCGCAGGATCAGCGCTGCCGCCGCTTCATACCACGCTGGCGTTGTGCCCACCGCGAGCATGGGCCGCGAATTGCGGGGCTCGACCCTCGGCATCATCGGCCACGGCCAGATCGGCCGTGCCCTGGCCGACGTGGCGCTGGCGCTGCGCATGAATGTGGTGATCGCCGACCCATATGCCGACGTGGCGAACCCGGCCCTGCGCAAGGTCTTGTTGCCCGAGCTGCTGGCCCAGTCCGACTACGTGGTGTGCCTGGCCGTCGCCACGCCGCAGACCGAGAACCTGATGAATGCGCAGGCCTTCGCCGCGATGAAACGCAGTGCGTACTTCATCAACGCAGCGCGCGGCAACCTCGTCGATGAGGCCGCGTTGCTGCACGCCTTGAACGCAGGCCAGATCGCCGGCTGCGCACTCGACGTCGGCCGCGCGCCTGACCAGATGCCGAGCCCGGAACTCGCGCGCCACCCGCGCACGATTGCCACGCCACACATCGGTGGCCTGACGCTGCCGGCGATCGAACATCAATCGATGGAGACGGTGCAGCAGGTTGCCGCCATCGCCCACGGCCGCATGCCGCACGGCGCCGTGAATGCCAATCAGGCGAGCCGCCTGAAGGCCCTTTTCCACGCGCGCTGAGCGCGCGCGCGTCACGCGACGTCACGTCAGGAAAACACCACCACCTGCCGCACCGCCTTGCCCTCGTGCAGCAAGTCGAAGCCGTGGTTGATCTCATCGAGCCTCAAGCGCCCGGTCAACAATTTATCGACCGGCAAGCGCCCCTGGCGATACAGCGCGATGAAGCGCGGAATGTCGCGTGAGGGCACGCAGGTGCCGATGTAGCTGCCCTTGAGCGTGCGCTCCTCGGCGACCAGGCTCACCGCGTTGATGCCCAAGCTCGCCGTCGCGGGCGGTAGGCCCGCGGTCACCGTCATGCCGCCACGGCGCGTGATCGCATACGCGAGTTCGAGTGCGCGAATCGCGCCGGCGAATTCGAATGCGTACTCGACACCGCCGCTGCTCAACGCACGCACCTGGTCCTTCGCGTCGGCGCTGCCGGCATTCACTGTGTGCGTCGCGCCCAGCGCCTTTGCCTGCTCCAATTTGGCGCCGGAAAGATCGATCGCGACGATCTGCCGCGCCCCGGCGGCCACCGCACCGAGCAATGCCGCCAAACCCACACCGCCCAGCCCGATCACGGCGACGGACGCGCCGACGCGCACCTGCGCCGTGTTGACGACCGCGCCCACGCCAGTGAGCACCGCGCAGCCGAACAGCGCGGCCTCGTCGAGCGCAATATCGGCGTCGATCTTCACGAGCGAGCGGCGCGACACGGTGGCGTATTCGGCGAACACCGAGCAACCCATGTGGTGGTGCAGCGGTTTCCCGTCGAAGTTCAAACGCCGCGCGCCCGAGAGCAAAGTGCCGGCGCCGTTCGCCGCCGCGCCCGGCTCGCACAGCGCGGGCCGGCCCTCGGCGCAGGGCGGGCAGTGGCCGCAACTCGGCACGAACACCACCACGACATGGTCGCCACGCTTCAAGTCGCCGACGCCACTTCCCACTTCGTGCACGACACCCGAGGCCTCATGGCCCAGCGCCATCGGCATCGGCCGCGGCCGGTCGCCGTTGATCACTGACAGGTCGGAGTGGCACAAGCCGGCGGCGGCGACTTTGATCGTCACTTCATCCGGGCCCGGGGATGCGAGTTCGACGCTGCGTATTGCCAGCGGCTTGCTGATGGCGTAGGGCGGCGCGGCGCCCATTTTGTCGAGCACGGCGGCGTTGATTTTCATGAGGGTTCCCGATTCTGTTTTTTACGACAACGGATCTTCGTCGTAGCCGAGTTCGCGTTGATGCCGAATCGCGAGGATCAGCACGGCGTCTTCGACCGACTCGAAACTATAGAGGGCGAGATAGCCCGACTTGCCGCGCGAGATCACCAACTCCCGCAGCGGCGGCTCGACGGGCCGGCCGATCATGGGATGGCGCTCGAGCAGCTCGATGGCCTCCTCGATCAGCCCAACGGTCTTCAGCGCCGCCTTGGGGTCAGTCTCGACCGACAAGTCGGTGAGGCGCTCCAGATCGGCAAGCGCTCTCGCCGAATAAATCAGGCGCGCCAAGACTTCGCCTTCGGCCGGCCCGCGGCCTTGCCTGCGGCCTTGCCCGCTACCTTGCCCACGACCTTGCCCACTACCTTGCCCACAACGCGCGCCCGGAAGTAGGCGTGAACCTCGGCGCCATCGAATCCCTTGCCAGCCTTGAGCGTGGCCTTGCGCGCCACCTGAGCATCGGCGACGAAACGCGCCCGCTCTTCGGCCGCCGCCGCGGCCTTGCGGATCGCATCGACCATGAAGGCATGGGGGGATATCCCCAGGTGGCTGGCGGCGAGCGCGGCCTGCGCTTTCAATTCGTCCGGGAGTTTGAGCGAGGTGGTGGCCATGAAAAATCGCCTCGAAGGAATGGGTGGCACCATAGTAACACCCGCGCCGCCGCCGGCCGCTCGCGGCATTGGCTGCTCTTGCTCTTGCTGGCGCCGCCTCGCCCCAGGCGCAGTGCCTACTTCGCCACCAGCCTGAAGTCGAAGCGGATCGAAAGTTTGTCGTCCGCCGCGACCACGGAATCGATGATCAGCGTGTCCACTTCCGCCTGGAACTGGCCGCTGTTGTTTTGCAGCATGCCACGCACCGCCTGCCGCATGTCGAGCTCGATCGCGCGCGGCAGCGCCGCGAGCAGGCCCGACTCCACCAGCAGTCGCAGGTTCGGGTCATCGACCTGGTCGATGCGCAGATCCGTCAGCACCACCGAAGCGCCGCGCGCGACGGGCCGGCCCGAAGCCACGGTCCACGACGCAATCGCCAACCCGACACAAGACCGCCCGTCAATGACGCCGACGCGCGCCGTCAGGTGCGAGCGAATGCGAATCCGCCCGCCTTCGATGACTACACTCGGCCGGTCGAGGTAAGCCGAGCACGGACCCTTCACCAAGTCATGGCGCCCGTTGTTCGTGAACATCGTCTGCGCGAGCAGTTTGTCCACGGCCGAGTGCTCAAAGACGATTTCCGCAGCCAGGCTTGCGCCAGTCAGCGCCAGCGCGAGCAATCCAAGCGTCAGGCATCGCATCGTGCCGTGCATGTCAACTCCTTGGGTTCGATGAGCGCAGAGTGTCAGCGCCGCGCCAACACTGCCTTCAATGCAGCTCCAGTATGACTGGCCTTGCACCGCACCAGCGCCTCCGGCGCGCCCGCGATCACCACCGCCCCGCCCTTCACCCCACCCTCGGGTCCGAGGTCAATCACCCAGTCGGCTTCGGCTATCACGTCGAGATCGTGTTCGATGACGATCACGCTGTGGCCGGCGTCGACCAGGCGGTGCAGCACGCGGATGAGTTTTTCCACGTCGGCCATGTGCAGGCCCACGGTGGGCTCGTCGAGCACATAGAGCGTGTGCGGCGCCTTGTTGCCGCGCCGGCCGACGTCGTCACGCACCTTGGTGAGTTCGGTGACGAGTTTGATGCGCTGCGCTTCGCCACCGCTCAGCGTGGGTGACGGCTGGCCGAGCGTCAGGTAGCCCAGGCCCACGTCTTTCAGCAACTGCAACGGGTGGGCAATGTTCTGCATCGATGCGAAGAAATCGACCGCTTCATCGATCTCCATCTTCAGCACGTCGCCAATGCTTTTGCCTCGCCAGCTCACCGCCAGCGTTTCGGCGTTGAAGCGCTGGCCGTGGCACACGTCGCACGGCACTTTCACATCCGGCAGAAAACTCATCGCGATGGTGCGCACGCCCTGGCCTTCGCAACCGGCGCAGCGGCCCTCGCCGGTGTTGAAGCTGAAGCGCGCGGGTGCGTAGCCGCGGGCGCGCGCTTCCAGCGTTTCGGCGAACAGCTTGCGTATCGTGTCCCAGAAGCCGATGTAGGTGGCCGGGCAGGAGCGCGGCGTTTTGCCGATCGGCGTTTGGTCGACTTCGAGCACGCGGTCGATGAAACCCCAGCCGTCGATGTGGGTGCAACCTTGCCAGTTCGGTTTGCCGCCTCGGGCGTTGATGAATTGCAGGTTCGCGAGCAGCACGTCGCGCGCGAGCGTGCTCTTGCCCGAACCGCTGACGCCCGTGACCGCGACCAAACGCCGCAGCGGAATGTCGACGCTGATGTCTTGCAGGTTGTGCAGCGCGGCTCCGTGCACCGTCATCAGCAGGTTGTCGGCGCTTTCGCGGCGTGCCGTCTTCGTGGTGACAGCCGCTACATCGCGCCGCGCCTGCAACGGATGGACGAGCGGACGCGCCAGAAACCGCCCGGTCGCTGAAGCCGCATTGGCCGACACCGTTGCGACGCTGCCTTCCGTGACGAGCGAGCCACCGCGCTTGCCTGCGCCCGGGCCGATGTCGATGATGTGGTCGGCGCGGCGTATCGTGTCTTCGTCGTGTTCGACGACGACGAGCGTATTGCCCTTTTCGCTCAAGCCGTGCAAGGCCTTGAGCAGGATCTGGTTGTCGCGCGGGTGCAGGCCTATCGTCGGCTCATCGAGCACATAGCACACGCCTTGCAGGTTGCTGCCGAGCTGGGCCGCGAGACGAATGCGCTGCGCTTCGCCGCCGCTGAGCGTGGGCGCAGCGCGGTCGAGCGTCAGATAGCCCAGGCCCACTTCTTCCAGAAATTCGAGGCGGCTCTTGATTTCGCTCACCACGTCGCGGGCGATCTCCGCATCCCTGCCGAACATTTTGAGCGCATCGACCCAGGCGCGCGTATCGGTCACGCTCCACTGCGCGACGGCGGCGATCGACTGGCCTTCGAAGGTGACACCGCGTGAGGCCGGGTTGAGGCGGGTGCCCGCGCAGTCGGGGCAGGGTTGATTGACGACGCCTTCGACTTCCGCCTCTTCCGACGGAAAACTCTGCTCACGGCCTTTGTTGTCGCCCCTGTCATCGCTGCGGATCGAGTCGTCGTAAGCCTTGCGCTGTTCGCGCGTCAGCGCCAAGCCGGTGCCCACGCATGTCGTGCACCAGCCGTGTTTGCTGTTGTAGCTGAACATGCGCGGGTCCAGCTCGGAATAACTCGTACCGCAGCTCGGGCAGGCGCGCTTCACGGAAAACACTTTCATGCTGCCGATGTTCAGCGCCGAGGTCTTGGCGCTCATCGCGTTGGCCAGGCCGTCGAGCGGCGCGAGCAGGTGCATCACGCCTTTGCCGAGTTCGAGTGTCTTGGCGAGCAGCGCGCGCAGTTCGGCTTCATGGTTGGCGCTGACGACGATGTCGCCCACCGGCAGTTCGAGCGTGTGTTCCTTGAACCGGTCGAGCCGCGGCCACGGGCTCACGCTGACGAATTCACCATCGACGCGCAAATGCGTGTAGCCGCGCACCTTGGCCCACTTCGCGAGGTCGGTGTACAGGCCCTTGCGGTTCACGATCAGCGGCGCGAACAGGCCGACATGCTGGCCCTTGTGGTCACGCAGCAATTGCGCGGCGATGCTCTCGGCGCTCTGCGGCCTCACCGGTGAGCCGTCTTTCGTGCAGTGCTGCAAGCCGAGCTTCACGTAGAGCAGGCGCAGGAAGTGCCACACCTCAGTGGTGGTGGCCACCGTGCTCTTGCGCCCGCCGCGCGACAAGCGCTGCTCGATCGCCACCGTCGGCGGTATGCCATACACCGCGTCCACCTCCGGCCGGCCCGCCGGCTGCACGATGCTGCGCGCATAGGCGTTCAAAGACTCCAGGTATCTACGCTGACCTTCGTTGAACAGGATGTCAAACGCGAGCGTGCTCTTGCCCGAGCCCGACACACCGGTGATGACGCTGAACTTGCCGCGCGGAATGTCGACGCTCAGTGACTTCAGGTTGTGTTCGCGGGCGTTGACAATGCGGATCACCTCGGCGCCCTCTCCCGCGAGCGGGAGAGGGTGACGCTCGCGTACTTCGAGGACGCCAATGCCCAGCGTCAAGTCGTAGTCCGCAAGCGCCTTGCCGGTGTGCGATGTGGGATGGCGCTTCACTTCTTCGGGCGTGCCGGTACACACGACTTCACCACCGGCCTCGCCGCCCTCGGGCCCGAGGTCGATCAACCAATCCGCCGCGCGCACCACGTCGAGGTTGTGTTCGATCACGATGATGGAGTGGCCCGCGTCGAGCAGCTTGCGAAACGCCCGCATCAGCGTGGCGCTGTCCGCGAAATGCAGGCCCGTGGTCGGCTCGTCGAACATGAACAGTCGGCCGCGCCGGGCGACCGATTGCCGGCTCGCACTTCGGTCTTGCGCGGCTTCGGCGAGGAAGCCCGCCAACTTCAAGCGCTGCGCCTCGCCGCC
>JANOLJ010000393.1:0-3211 GCA_031419715.1 Burkholderiales bacterium
GACAGGATGAAGAACATCAGGTCGTCCTTGCCCGGCACCTTGAACCGGCTGAAGGCGTAGGCGGCCATCACGCCCAGCCCCACCGACAGGACGGTGGAGCCGATCGCGATGATCAGCGAGTTGGCGAAGCGCGGCAGGTAGTTCGAGCGGCTGACCACGACCATGCTGTTGGCACGCGCGCTGCGTTCGCAGGCGTTGTCGGCCGGCGGCAGGCTGGCGATGTACTCGGCGGTCTGCCGCGATCGCGTGGTGAAGAGATTGCAGTAGCCCTCGATCGACGGTTCGAACACGACCTTCGGCGGGTAGCTGATCGAGTCCGGCGGGCTCTTGATGCTGGTGAGAAAGATCCACACCAGCGGCACGAGCGTGATCAGCGCGTACAGCACGACGAGGGTCATCGCGACGCGTTTGGATGTTGCGGTGGGTTCGACCACCGAGTGCGCAGTGCTAATGCCTTTCATCGATTCTTCACCGCGTTGAGTGCCTTGACATAAATGTTCGCCAAGCCGAACACGGCCACGAACAGGATGATCGCCAGCGCCGACGAGTACCCCGTGCGCCACTTCTCGAAGGCCTCGCGCTTCAACGTGATCGACACCACCTCGGTCGTCGAGCCAGGCCCGCCGTTGGTGAGCAGGTTCACCAGGTCGAACATCTTGAAGTTTTCGATGCCGCGAAACAGCACCGCGAGCATCACGAAGGGCAGCACCATCGGCAGCGTGATGCTCCAGAACTGGCGCCAGCTCGACGCGCGATCGACTTCCGCAGCCTCGTAGATGTAATCGGGAATGCTGCGCAGCCCGGCCAGACAGATCAGCATCACATAGGGCGTCCACATCCAGGTGTCGACGATGATGATGGCCCAGGGCGCGAGCTTCACCGAGCCGAGCATCTCGAAGCTCGACGGCGGGATGCCGGTGAAAAAACTCACCGCGTAATTGAACAGGCCGATCTGCGGCTGGTAGATGAAGGCCCAGAAGTTGCCCACTACCGCCGGGCTCAGCATCATCGGAATCAGGATCAGCGTCGTCCAGAAACCGTGACCGCGGAACTTGCGGTCGATCAGATACGCCAATCCGAAGCCGATCAGCGTTTGCAGCGCGATCGTCCAGAACAAGAAGTGCGCGGTGGCCTGCATCGGGCCCCAGATCTCGGGGTCGGTGAGGATGGCCACATAGTGGTCGATACCGATACCCAGAACCTCGGCGTTCGGCCGGTTCGCGCGGAAGTTGGTGAACGAAAGCCGCACCGTCCAGATCAACGGGAAGATGTTGATCGCCAGCAGCAGCGCAATCGTCGGCGCGATGAACAGCCACGCGATGGCGCGGTCCGACAGGCCGCGCATGTGCCGCGCCAGCGGTACTGGCGTGGCTTGCGCGGCACGGGCTGCAAGAGCGGTGGGTGCGTTCACAAGAAGTATCCCGGCACAGCCCGCATGGCGAGAAGCGGGCTGTGCTTGCTTGCTACTTCAGTTTTCCGTCCTCCTTGAACACCTTCTTCCAGTCGGCCAACAAGCCGTCAAGCGCTTCCTTCGCCGTGCCCTTGTCGGCCACCACAAAGTCATGCACGCGCTTTTGCTCAGCCAGCAGCAACTGTGCATAGCTCGGCTCGGCCCAGAAGTCCACCACCTGGTCCATCGCCGTCAGGAACTCTGCCGCGAACGGTGCGCTCTTCTTGAAGCCCGGGTCTTGCAGCACGGCCTTGTGGCAGGAATAGCCGCCCAGTGCCCACCATTTCTTCTGCACGTCGGGCGACGCGAACCACTTGATGTAAGACAGCGCCTCGGCACGGTTCGCCGAATAGGACACGACGGAGATGCCCTGGCCACCGAGTTGCGAGCCCTTGGTTTTGTCGCTCGGGTTGACGAAGAAGCCGATGCGCTCGCCACCGACGTTCGGGTCTTTGTGCAGACCGGGGAAGAAGGCGAACCAGTTCATCATCATCGCCACCTGGCCCGACTTGAATGCGTCCAGGCCCTCGCCCATGTAGGAGTTCGTCAGCCCCGGCGGAGTGCAGCACTTGTAGAGCGCCTTGTAGAACTCCAGGCCCTTGATGGCATCCGGCCCGTTGACGAAACCGTCCATCGCATACGGCTTCTTCGGGTCCTGGTATTTGAAGCCCATCGGGTGCAGCACGTTGCTCACGCCCATCGTGATGCCCTCGCTGCCGCGCTCGGTGAACAGATACGTGCCGTAGACCTTCTTGCCGTCGATCTGGCGGCCCTGGAAGAACTCTGCCACCTGCTTGAACTCGGTCCAGGTCTTCGGCGCTTCGAGCGCGCGGTTGTGCTTCTTCTTGAACTCGGCCTGGATCTCGGGCTTGTTGAACCAGTCTTTGCGGTAGGTCCAACCGAGTGCATCACCCATCGCCGGCAGCGCCCAATAGTTCGGCGTGCCCTTGGGCCATTCCGAATAACCCGTCACGGTGGCGGGCATGATGTCGCTCATCTTGATGCCTTCTTTGGCGAAGAAGTCATTGAGCTTCACGTAGTGGCCGCTCTCGGCCGAGCCGCCGATCCACTGGCTGTCGCCGATGATCAGGTCGCAAAGTTTGCCTTTGGAATTCAGCTCGTTCAGCATGCGATCGGCGAAGTTCGGCCAGGGCACGAACTCGAATTTCATGTTCACCTTGGTCTGCGCGGTGAAGTCCTTGCTCAGCTCGACGAGCGCGTTCGCCGGGTCCCAGGCGGCCCAACACAGCGTGATCGTCTTGCCTTGCGCCTGCGCAGCGGTACTGCCCAGCGCCAGAACACCGACGGTTGCCGCCGCCACGATGGCCGGCAGTTTCTTGAAGAATGCTTTCATCTCGTCTCCTAAGGTTGAGGTCAGGGGCACACACATCTGCCGGTTGAGAACTCCGTTAGTGCAGGTTCTCGGCCGTCAGGATTTCCACGCGCGGTTGCACCACATTGAGTGCGCCGCGCACGTTCTCGCACAGCGCTCGCAACACGCGCGCCGCCGCGCCGACGCAGTAGTGGATGTCCTGCGCCAGCAAGTAAGCAAAGCCGCCGCTGCTGAGCAGCGCGCGGTGTTCATCGGTGAGGTCGTGCGCGACCATCGCGGCGGCGCCACCCAGACCGGCGTTGGCCAGCGCGCGCGCCAGCCCGGCGCTGCCCGAGCCGACGTTGTACAGGCCCGCCACCTTGGCCGGGTCCACGCCTTTTTTCAGGAAGCGCGTGAGCGCCCGGCCCGCCGCGTCGTCGCTCGGCGGC
>JANOLJ010000394.1:0-2496 GCA_031419715.1 Burkholderiales bacterium
GACGCAGCCGCTGCGGCTCGGCGCCGACATCGTGATGCACGCCGGCACGAAGTACCTGAACGGCCACTCCGACCTGATCGCCGGTGTGCTCGTCACGCGCGAAGACGACGACTACTGGCGGCGCATCAAGACGGTTCGCGCGCAGCTCGGCGGCACGCTCGGCTCGTTCGAGGCCTGGCTGCTGTTGCGCGGCATGCGCACGCTGTTCCTGCGCGTTCGTGCCGCCTCCAGCGCGGCGCAGCGCATCGCGGAGCATTTCGCCGGGCATGCCTTGGTGCGGGAGGTGATGTACCCCGGCCTGGCGCGGTGCGCCGGCCACGCGGTGGCGGCACGCCAGATGCAGGGGGGCTTTGGCGGCATGTTGTCGGTGTGCGTGCAAGGCGGCGAGGCGGCGGCGATCGCCACGGCGGCGCACGTCGAACTATGGAAACGCGCCACATCGCTCGGCGGCACCGAGAGCCTGATCGAACACCGCGCCAGCGTCGAAGGCGCGGGCACGCCGGCACCGGCCGACTTGCTGCGCTTGTCGGTGGGCATTGAAGACTGCGACGATTTGATTGCCGATCTGGAGCAGGCGTTGGCGAAGGCGCATCGGTAGCCCACTCGCGAGTTGCGTGGGAATTCAATGTCTTAAACGAAATTGAATCCGATGTTTCGACGAATCAATCAATCTTTAAGATAAAAAACAGATCGACACTGATTCTCGATTGAGGTAGAAATCGGTAGACTAGACCGCCGTCTGGTGGTCTTTCTTCCCAATCTCTCCCATGCTGCTGTCCTACGCGTTTTCCAACTTCCACAGTGTCGCAGAGCGTACCGTGGTCTCGATGACGCTGACCGAGCGGGACAACGTTCATGGATGGGACCGCGTCTCGCCCTGCGGACAAAGAGTCACGACGGCAATGGCGGTCATGGGCGCCAATGGGGCGGGCAAGACAACGCTTGTGAAGGCGCTGGCCTTTCTCGCGTACTTTGTGCGCTTTTCATTCGACATGGACCCGAAGGCGGAAATCCCGTACATGCCGCATCTGGGCCTGCGCGACTCGCCATCCGAGTTCGAAGTTGAAGCGGACGACGATCAAGGTGTCCGATGGCGCTATGTGTTGCGCACCACGCCGCAGCGCGTCTTGCACGAGGCGCTCTACCGCAAGGGTGGGCGCATGGGCTATGTGTTCGTGCGCGACTGGAACGAAGCCAGCCAAGCATATGAGGTGAAGCAGCAAGACTTCGGCTTGGCGCCGAGCGAGGCGGCGAAGGTGCGCCCCAACGTGTCGCTGATCTCGTGGGCGCAACAGTATGGCGTCGAAATGGCAACTCATGTGGCCGGCTTCATCGTGATGTCCAACCTCGACTTCCTCGGTCGCGAACGAATGGAAGACAGTACTGTGTTGCAGGCGGCGGAGTACTTCGCCAACAACGAGGAATTGCAGTCGCAGATGCGTGCCTTGATCACCAGTTGGGATTTGGGTTTGTCCGATGTGCGAATTCACAAGTACGAGAGCGCGCCTACTGAGCGCAGCGGGGAGTCGAAGGTCACGTGGGTTCCCTGGGGAATCCACAACGCGCGTGGCGCAAGCTTCGAGCTTCCTTTCGGCATGGAGTCGAGCGGCACGCAAACCGCCCTGGTGCTGCTGTGGCGCCTGTTGCCCGCGCTCGCCGTCGGCGCAGTGGCGTTGATCGACGAATTGGAGGCGGACCTTCACCCGCACATGATCGAGCCGATCTTGCAATTGTTTGACGCCCCGGAATCCAACCCGCACGGCGCGCAGATCATCTTCACTTGCCAATCACCGGAAGTGCTGAAGTTGCTGCATCGTGCCCAGGTGATGTTCGTCGAGAAGATCCATTGCGAAAGCACGGCCTACCGCGGTGATGAAGTCGAGGGATTGACGAGCGCGCAAAACCTGTACGGCAAGTACATGGCTGGCGCACTGGGCGCGGTGCCTCAAATTTGATGGCGCGCGCCCGCGCTGTCGTTCGCGTGATTCTTGCCGTCGGCGAAGGCAAGGCCGAATGTGTGCTGTTGCACCAAATCAAGGCTCTGTACGTCGGGCGTGGCCTTGGATTCACAGTGAAGGTGTTGGGCGGTTACGGCAAGGGAGGCAAGGGCGTCATCGACTATGCGATCGCCCGAACGCGGGACATCGAATATGACGCTCTTATCGCGCTTCTCGATACCGATGCCGACTGGGATGACGCGCAACGCACGAGAGCAAACGTCAACGGCATCGTCGTCGTGGAATCTGCCCCGTGTCTTGAGGCATGGTTGCTGGACATTCATCGACTGTCCGGCGAGCGCAAGAGCGCCGCGCACAAGGCGGAGTTCGAACGGTGCTTCGGCGGGCCGGCGCATGACACGGTTCCGTCAAAGTCCGGCAGATGAGTGGTTTGGTGCCGACCTGGTTCGGGCCGAGGAGGTCGGCTGACGGCGTTTGGGAGGCGCTTGTTGGCGTGACAGAGGTTGAGGCGACGCAAAATGTCCGTGTGAGGACGCGT
>JANOLJ010000395.1:0-18300 GCA_031419715.1 Burkholderiales bacterium
AGGGAATTCATCGTCATGGTGGTCGATGGCGCAAGCTCGCATGTGTCCAAAGATTTGGTGGTGCCCAAGAACATCCGACTCTTGCGGCTGCCACCGTACGCCCCCGAACTCAATCCACAGGAGCACGTATGGGATGAGCTACGCGAAAAGGAATTCCCCAACCGAGTGTTCTCCGACCTTGCGAGTGTTATCGACCAACTCAAAGCAGGACTCCCTCGGCTTGCTTCGAATCGAAAGGGACTGCGAAGCCTGACGGCATGGCCTTGGATAATGAGTCTCAACTTGAACGCTATCTAGAATCAGAGGCTGAGAGTTTTTCGAGCGTGGCCGAGCAGCGCCCCGAAACGCGGCCAATCTAGGCGCAAAGCACAGCCATAGCCCGGGCTATGGCGAGCATTTGCAACGACGAGTGGGCGTGTTTTGGGGTGATGAGCGGGCATGATCGAAAGACTCTCAGCCTCTTGTATCTTGATTTCCGTACTACTTCAGACGCAAGATAGCGCGAGGCTGTGGAGCTTGTGGGCGAAGGCGGGCGCGGTGGGCAACGCGCAGCGTTGTCCACGGCAAGCCCGCCGGTGCGCCGCAGGCGCATCGTCCACAGATCCACAGCCTGCCTCGGTTTGGCGCTGCAGCTCGGCAGGCTCTTGGGACGAGTCTCTTGTCGATCCCGTGACTGAGCTCGGAGCGCAACGCCAATCTCTCATCGGTAGCCCGAACGGTTGCTTGGGCGCACCTGGGGTCAACCCGGTGCAGTTCGCATGTTTCACAAGGATGGGCATATGAGTGAATCGATTGAGCGTTTCGTGGGGATCGACGTGTCCAAGGGCTCGTTGGACGTGTTCGCCGATCCGTCTTCTGCCCGGTTGCCGGGGCATTGCGGCTATGACGATGCGCCGCTCAAGGTACTGTGCGACGCCGTGGCGCAGCTTGCTCCCACCCTGGTGGTGATGGAGGCCAGCGGCGGCTTGGAGCGACGCGCGGCCGCCGAACTGGCCGCGCGCGGTGTGCGCGTTGCGGTGGTCAATCCGCGCCAGGTGCGCAACTTCGCCCGCGCCTCGGGCGAGTTGGCCAAGACCGACGCGATCGATGCGCGCATCCTGTGCGCCTTCGCGCGCGCGATTCGCCCGACGGCGCGCGCACCCAAGGATGCCGACACGCGCGAGTTGGCCGATCTGCTGTCGCGCCGCCGCCAGTTGGTGGACATGCGGGTCCAGGAGCTTCAACGCCAACATACCGCTTCTTCGCGCGCGATGACGAAAAGCTTGGCCGAGCACCTGACCTGGTTGGACAAGCGCATCCACAAGCTGGACCAGGAGATGGGGCAGCGACTGGGCAACTCCGACGTCTGGCGCGCCAAGGACGACTTGGCTAGCAAAGCATCCCTGGCGTGGGCCCTGTGCTCAGCCGAACCATGCTGGGCATGTGCCCGGAGCTGGGCGAGCTGAATCGGCGTGAGATCTCCAAGCTGGTTGGCCTCGCACCCCTTGCCAACGACAGCGGCAAATACCGCGGCAGGCGCCGCATCTGGGGCGGACGCGCCGACGTGCGGCGCGTGCTGTACATGGCCACCCAAGCCGCCATTTGCCACAACCCCGACATCGCCGCGTTCGCCCAGCGCTTGAAGGCTACCGGCAAGTTGCCCAAGGTCATCATCGTCGCGTGCATGCGCAAGCTTCTCACCATCATGAACATCATGCTCAAGACCGGCCAGGCTTGGCAGGCCCGCCACGCCGCCCAAACTTGATCTGGAACACTTGACTTTCAACACGGTTGCTCAGACTGCCTCGCTCCATGACGTTTCCCGAAGGCAGAACTCGGCTGGTTGCCTGGGCGGGTCAACCCCGGGACGGGCTTTCGGGGACGTCGGCAACCCGGTCCACGCCGGCATCGACAATCGTGGCCCGACCCGCCAACTCCCATGCCCGCCCCAGCCCTGCGCGTTCTGTCCGTCATCCCGCCGATGACGCAGTTGAACACGCCGTATCCGTCCACCGCCTACCTCACCGGCTTCCTGCGGTCGCGCGGTGTGGCTGCGGTGCAGGAAGACCTGGCGCTGGCGCTCATCTTGAGGTTGCTGTCGCGCGACGGCCTGTTGGCGGTGCGGGAGTGCATCGCCGCCTTGCCGGCAGTGCAGCGCACGCCGCTGGTCGGTGCGTTCGACACGGACTTCACGCGCTATCTGGCGACCATTGATCCGACGGTTGCGTTCCTGCAAGGGCGCGATCCGACGTTGATGCACCGCATCGCGAGTCGCGGTTTCCTGCCCGAAGGGCCGCGCTTCGCGGCACTCGACGAATATGTTGACGCGGACGGCGGCGACGCGCTCGCCTGGGCCTTCGGTGCGCTGGGCACGCACGACCGCGCGCGCCATCTCGCCACGCTGTACCTGAACGACATTGCCGACGTGCTGCGCGACGCAGTGGACCCGCGTTTCGAGTTCGTGCGCTACGGCGAAAAGCTGGCACAGAGCCAGCCGACTTTCGAGCCGCTGGCCAGCGCGCTCGCGGCGCCGCTGAACCTGGTGGATCGCACACTGCGCGAGTTGCTGCTGGCCGCTTTGGCGCGCCATGCGCCCAGCGTCGTGCTCGTGTCGGTGCCGTTCCCCGGCGCGGTGTACGCGGCGTTTCGCATCGCGCAGGCGATCAAGGCGCATGACCCGAGCATCATCACCGTGCTCGGTGGCGGCTTCGTCAACACCGAGTTGCGTGAACTGTCCGAGCCGCGCGTGTTCGACCACTTCGACTTCGTGACGCTCGATGCCGGCGAGCGCCCGCTGCTCGCCTTGCTCGACCATGTGGCGGGCCAACGCTCGCGCAGCCGGCTCGTGCGCACGTATCTGCGCGACGCTGACTCGGCGCAGGTGCGCTACATCAACCTCGTCGAGCCCGAGGTGCCGTTCGCCGACGTGGGCACGCCCACCTGGGACGTCTTGCCGCTGGATAGTTATTTGTCGCTGCTCGACATGCTCAACCCCATGCACCGCCTGTGGTCCGACGGGCGCTGGAACAAGCTGACGGTGGCACTCGGCTGCTACTGGAAGAAGTGCAGCTTTTGCGACGTGAGCCTCGCCTACATCTCGGACTACGAGACCACGACCGCGGCGCTGCTCGTGGACCGCATCGAGGCGATCGTCAAGGAGACCGGCCAGACCGGGTTTCACTTCGTCGATGAAGCCGCGCCACCGAAGGCCTTGAAAGCACTCGCGCAAGAGTTGCTCAAGCGCGGCACCACGATCTCCTGGTGGGGCAACATCCGCTTCGAAAAATCGTTCACACCCGACCTGTGCCGGCTGCTCGCCGACAGCGGCTGCATCGCAATCTCCGGTGGCCTTGAAGTCGCGAGCGACCGCCTGCTCGCGCTGATGAAAAAAGGCGTGACGGTGGACCAGGTGGCGCGCGTGACGCGCGGCTTCGCCGACGCTGGCGTTCTGGTGCACGCCTACCTGATGTACGGCTTCCCCACGCAGACGGTGCAGGACACGGTGGACGCGCTGGAGTTCGTGCGCCAGTTGTTCGACGCCGGCTGCATTCAATCGGGTTTTTTCCATCGCTTTGCCTGCACGGTGCACTCGCCCGTCGGGCAGGATCCGGCAGCGTATGGCGTGACGCTCGCGCCGCTGCCGCCGGTGTCGTTCGCGAAGAACGATGTCGGGTTTGTTGACGCCACCGGCGTCGATCACGATGTGCTCGGCGTGGCATTGAAGAAGGCGCTCTACAACTACATGCACGGCATCGGCCTGGACCAGGATGTGCGCGGTTGGTTCAGCATGCCCGTGCCGCGTACCCGGGTGGCGCGGCAGCGCATTGAGCGGGCCTTGGCGCAGGCGGGTTGAGTGACGCCCGGCACCGTGTCGATCGTCGTGCCCGTGCTCAATGAAGCTGAAGGCATCGCCGCGACTTTGCGAGGCCTCGCGGCCCTGCGCGCCGCAGCGGCGGAACTCATCGTCGTGGACGGCGGCAGCAGCGACGCCACGTTGCACCGCTGCGCCGGCCTGGCCGATCAGCTGCTGACCGGCCCACGCGGCCGCGCGCGGCAGATGAATTTCGGCGCGGCTCGGGCACGTGGCGCGATCTTGCTGTTCTTGCACGCCGATACGCGCCTGCCCGCAGACGCGCTCGCTCTGGTGCAGCGCGCGATCGAGTCCGGCCACGACTGGGGCCGCTTCGATGTGCGCATCGAGGGCCGCTCGCCACTGTTCCCGATGATCGGCGCGCTGATGAACTGGCGCTCGCGACTGACGGGAATCGCCACCGGTGACCAGGCGATCTTCGTGCGGCGCGCGGTGTTCGAGGCGATCGGCGGCTTTCCCGATCAGCCGCTGATGGAAGACATAGAACTGTCGAAGCGTCTGCGCCGGCGTGGGCCACCGGCATGCATCGCGCAGCGCGTGGTCACGTCGGGCCGGCGCTGGGAGCGCCACGGCGTGTGGCGCACGATCGCGCTGATGTGGCGCCTGCGGTTCTTGTATTGGTGGGGCGTGAGCGCCGACCAACTGGCCAAGGCTTACCGATGAGCGCCGCGCGTCAAGCCTGCCTGATCGTCGTCTTCGCCAAGGCGCCGCTGGCGGGGTATGCGAAGACGCGTCTGATTGCGGCGCTGGGTGCGCAGGGCGCGGCCGCGTTGGCGCTGCGCATGCTCCGGCACACGATTGATGAATCGCTTGCGGCAGGCCTGGGCCCGGTCGAACTGTGTTGCGCGCCGAACGCCGGCCACCCTGCGTTTGCCGCCGCGGCGGATGCACGGCTGATCATCACCGACCAGGGCGAAGGCGACCTGGGGCAGCGCATGGCGCGCGCGATGGACCGCGGCCTGGCGCAATACGACAAGGTGCTGTTGATTGGCAGCGACGCGCCGACGCTGGATGCCGCAGTGTTGCGAAGCGCCGCCGCCGCGCTCGCCCGGCACGACGCCGTGTTCGTGCCGGCGCTGGACGGCGGCTATGTGCTCGTGGGCCTGCGCCGCGGGATCCCGGAGATTTTCGAGGACATGCCGTGGAGCACGCCACTCGTGATGCAGCGCACCCGCGAGCGGCTGGGCTTGCCGGGTGTCGGTGCGAGCCACGCCGAATTGGCGCCACTGCCCGACATCGATGTCCCCGCCGACCTGGTGCACCTGCCCGAAGGCTGGCTGTAAGCAGGGCCGGGCGGCGCGCGGCTCACCTGGGCTGCGCGGGGTTGTTATGGGTAGCCTTAACATCGTCAGCCAAAGAATGTCTGAAGGAGAGGAATTTCATGCCGCCATCCCGCGCGCCCGCACTGTTGCTCGCGTTCACCCTGACACTGTTCTGCGCGATGTCGTGGGCCCAGACCCCTGCCCCGTGGGAGCAGATCGTTGCCAAGGCAAAGGGCCAGACGGTGTACTTCAACGCCTGGGCCGGCGACGAGAAGACGAATGAATTCATCGCCTGGGCCGGCGACGAGCTGAAGGCGCGCCACGGCGTGAACCTGGTGCATGTGCGCCTGAAAGACACGGCCGAGGCGGTGACGCGTGTCATCGCCGAAAAAACCGCCGGGCGCCACAGCGACGGCACGGTAGACCTGGTGTGGATCAACGGGCCGAATTTCTTGGCGATGAAGGAGCAGGGCCTGTTGCACGGGCCGGTGACGCCGCTGCTGCCGAACATGCGCTATGTGGACACCACGACGAAGCGCTCCAACGTTGTCGATTTCACGACGCCGGTGCAGGGTTACGCCGTGCCGTGGCGGCTGGCGCAGATCGTCTTCATCTATGACAGTGCGCGCATCCGCGATGCGCAAGACGTGCCGCGCTCCGCGGCCGAGATGCTCGCCTGGGCGCGCAAGAACCCGGGGCGGCTGACGCATCCGAACCCGAGCAACTTTCTCGGCGCGACATTCCTCAAGCAGATGCTCTATGAACTCGCGCCCGACGCGGCCGTGTTCCAACAACCCGCCACCGACGAGAGCTTCGCGCGCGTCACCGCGCCGCTTTGGCCCTGGTATGACGCCCTGCGCCCATTGCTGTGGCGCAAGGGCCAGCAGTTTCCAGAGAGCGGCGCGGCGCAGCGCCAGTTGCTGAACGACGCCGAGATCGACATCACGCTGTCGTTCACGCCGGCCGAAGCGGCGGTGTCGGTGCTTTCGGGCAAGCTGCCCGAGAGCGTGCGCACGTTCACGTTGAGCAAAGGCAGCATCGGCAACACGAGTTTCGTTGCGATCCCCTACAACTCGCGCGCCAAGGAAGGTGCGATGGTGCTGGCGAATTTTTTGCTTGAGCCCGCGACACAGGCGCGCGCGCAGGATGTGAAACAGATGGGTGCCGTGAACGTGCTCGACGCCGCGAAGCTTGAGCCCACGCAGCGTGCGCTGTTCGACTCGCTCACGCCGAGCCCGGCCTTGCCCACTGCGGCCGACCTGGGCAAGCCGCAATTGGAGCCGCATGCGTCATGGATGACGCGCCTGACGGCGCAGTGGCAGCGCCGCTACAGCCACTGAAACCCGGCTGCGACGCGCGCTGCCTATGAACGCCCCCAAGGCCGACGGCATACGTCGTCCGCCCCCCGAGGGGGTTGAGTAAAGTGGCAAAGCCACATTTACCCAGACTGCTGCGCCTTGCGCCGCTGCTGACGGTTTGCGCATTCGCTGGCCCCATCGGAGCCGGGCTGATCGGTACCTTGGCTCCGGCCTTCGGCATGTTGCCGGCGATCGGCGGCGATTCACCGAACCTCAATGGCTGGCGCGAGTTGCTGCGCTTTCCCGGTTTCGCGACCAGCCTGCAACTCACGTTGACCACGGGCTGGCTCGCCACGGTGCTGGCGGTGCTCGTCACGTTCGCGCTGGGCGCGCTGTTGCAGCATCGGCCCATGGTGCGGCGCCTGGGCAGTTGGCTGGCGCCGCTGCTGGCGATGCCGCATTCGGCGCTCGCGATCGGTTTTGCGTTTCTCATCACGCCCTCAGGCTGGATCGTGCGCCTGCTGTCCCCTGGATTGACGGGTTGGGCCATCCCGCCCGACTTCGGCAGCGTGGGCCATGCCTCCGGTGCCGCGGTGGTGGCGTGCTTGCTGCTCAAGGAGATTCCCTACCTGATGCTGATGTTGCTCGGCGCGCTGAACCAGGTGCCGGCCCAGGCGCACCTGCAAGCCGCGCGTGCGCTCGGGTATTCGCCCGCGGTGGCGTTCTTCAAGGTGGTGCTGCCGCAGGTCTATCCGCAGATGCGCTTGCCGGTGCTTGCGGTGCTCGCGTTTTCGCTGTCGGTGGTGGACGTGGCGCTGATCCTCGGCCCGGGCAACCCGCCCACGCTGGCGGTGCTGGCCGTGCGCTGGTTCAGCGATCCCGATGTGAAGCTCTACTTCCAAGCGGCGGCCGCGGCGACGCTGTTGCTGTTGCTCGTGGCTTCGTCGATCGCGGCCTGGGTCGTGGTGGAGCGTCTGGCCGCCTATGCCGGGCGGCGTTGGGTCGCGCGCGGCGAGCGCGGCAGCGCGGGCACGGCGCTCGCCGCAGTCGGTGGCGGCACTGGCGTGGCCTTGTATGGGCTGGCGACCGCCTCAATGCTCGGCATGATGCTCTGGTCGTTCGCGTCGCGCTGGCGATTTCCGGGAATCCTGCCGCCGGCATACACGCTCTCGAACTGGGGCCAGCAACTGGGCGACTTGCAAGGCCCGGCATTGACCACGCTGTGGGTCGGCCTGGCCGCCACCGCCGTCGCGCTGGTCTTGACGCTGGCCTGCCTGGAAAACGAAACCTCGCACCCACACGATGCGCGACGCGAGCCGCGCACGCGCAGCCTGGCGCTGTTGTACATCCCGCTGCTCGTGCCGCAAGTCGCATTCCTGTTCGGCGCGCAAGTGCTGTTGGTCCGCTTCGGCCTGGACGCGACGCTGTTCTCCGTGATCTGGGCGCACCTGATCTTCGTGCTGCCCTACCTGTTCCTGTCGCTCGCCGACCCGTGGCGCGCGTTCGATTCGCGCTACGCACGCACCGCGTTGAGCCTGGGCGCGTCAAGGGGGCGCGTGTTCTGGCGCATCAAGTTGCCGATTCTGCTCAAGCCCACACTGATCGCCTGCGCGGTGGCGTTCGCGGTGAGCGCCGGCCTGTACCTGCCCACGTTGTTTGCCGGTAGTGGCCGCGTCGCGACGCTGACCACCGAAGCCGTCACTCTCTCGGCCGGCGCGGACCGGCGCATCATCGGCACCTGGGCCGTCTTGCAAGCGGCATTTCCTTTCGCCGCATTCCTGCTCGCGGCGTGGTTGCCGCGTTTGCTCTACCTTCGCAGGCGAGGTCTCGCATGAGTTGTGCCGATTTATTTGATGGGTGCGGGGAGACACTCGGCCCTTTTCTGCCCTTCGTCGCTCGCTGCGTGCAGATGTCGAGCAGCGTGGCAGTCGGCCTGGGGTACGTTCTCCGGCCCACACTCGCGGGGCACCGGATTGCGCCTGCGGCAGTGGCGCCATCAACATCGTGTTTTCGTGCGCAGGTCGAGGACACCGCGAATGGTGCCTACGCCCGTACCCCAAACCGCCAGCCACGACGAAGGCAGGTCAACACGACACCGACAGTCAGCAATGAGCCGAAAGCACACTGCTCGCATCGGCGGCAGGTGTCACACAACGAGCCGGTCGCGCAAAACGATGTGGGGCGACTGACATGATCGCCGCCAATGCGCTGCACTTGCAAGCGGTGCGCATCGCCCTGCATGGGCGCGTGCTGATCGCGCCGCTGGACGCCAGCGTCGAGCCTGGCGAATGCTTGACGCTGATGGGGCCGAGCGGCTGCGGCAAGTCGACCTTGCTGAACTTCCTCGCCGGTACGCTCGACCCGGTGTTCGAGGCGAGCGGCCAGGTGCTCATCGGCGACGCCAAGCTCACATCGCTGCCGCCCGAGCGGCGCGGCTTCGGCATCCTGTTCCAGGACGATCTGCTGTTTCCGCATCTGTCGGTGGGCGGCAACCTCGCCTTCGCGCTGCCCGCGTCGGTGCGGCCGCGCGCCCTGCGCAGCGAGCGCATCGAAGCCGCGCTCGCTGTAGCCGGCCTTGCCGGCTTTGCCGACCGCGACCCGGCCACGCTGTCGGGCGGCCAGCGCGCGCGCGTCGCGTTGATGCGCACGTTGCTCGCCGCGCCGCGCGCGCTGCTGCTCGACGAGCCATTCAACAAGCTCGACGCGCAACTGCGCGACGACTTTCGCGACTTCGTGTTCCGCCACGCACGCGCCTTCGGCCTGCCCACGCTGATGGTCACGCACGACGCCGCCGACGCGCACGCCGCGGGAGGGCGCATCCTGGAGTTGGAGCGCGGGCCATGAGCGCCACCGAGGTTGGAGCGCGGGCCATGAGCGCCACCGAGCGGGCATTGCGCAGGAGGCGTTCCCTCCCGCTTGGCGGGACCGCGCGCGCCGCGAGGGTGCCCGCATGACGGCTTCGCACAACGCGCGGCCGCCGAGCCTACCGGACGACACGCACGCCGGGCTGATCGACGCCTTGCGCGCCAGCCTGCGCGAGGCCTGCCTTGAACATGCTGGCGTGGGCTTGCAAGTGATGGCCGACAAGGGGCTGGCGCACCACCATGTGCGGCTCGTGGGCACGGGCGTGATCGCGCGCCTGCCCAAGCAGAGCCAGATGGGCCTGGGCGCACAAGCGAACCTCGATTACCAGGCCGCGTGCTTCGCGCGCGCAAGCCGCAGCGGCCATGCGCCCGCGCTGCACGCGCTGTTGCCGCCGACGAAGAGCCTGCCGCGCGGCGGCTTGCTCGTCGAAGAAATCCACGGCCGCGCGGCGCGCCTGCCGGGCGACTTGCCGGCGATCGCGATGGCGCTGGCGGCGATCCACTCGCTGCCGTTGCCGCTTGAGGCGCAACGCGCGCCGCTGCGCGACCCGGTAGATTCGCTGCGCGCGTTGTGCGCCGAAATCGACGCGCAAGGCGTCCACTTGGAATCCGCGCGGCTTGAGCCGCGCAGCCGGCAAGTGATCGCCACGGCGTTCGCGCGCGTCGATGCCGCGATGCGCACGCTTGTGTTGCCCGAGCGCCGACTGATCGCGTTTGACGCGCATCCCGGCAACTTCCTGCTGCGTGACGACGGCCACGCGGTGCTCGTCGACCTGGAAAAAGCGCGCTATGGCGAGCCGCCGCTGGACCTGGCGCACGCGACGCTGTACACGTCAACCACCTGGGACATCGCGAGCTACGCTGAACTGAGCGTGCCGCAGGTGGCGAACGCCTACGAAGTGTGGGCACAAGAGTTCGGCGCCGCGGCGCCATGGCGCCCGTGGTTCGTGCCGTTGCGCGCCGCGATGTGGCTGTGGGCAGTGACCTGGTGCGCCAAGTGGCGGGCGCTTTCTGGCCGGCAGGCGGCGGGCAGCGGCGACGGTGAAGACTGGTCGAGCGAGCAGAGTGCCGAGGCTCTCGTGCACCATGTGCGCGGGCGCGTCGCGTGCTATCTGTCGGCGCATGTGATCGCCGAAGTGGATGCGGAGTTGGTGGCTCTGGAGCAGGCGCTCAAGTAGTCGGCGCCGAGCCGGAGCGTCCGGCGGAGCGCTCCAGCTTGCGAAACAAGTCCGCAAAGATCGGATCGCGCTGCACCGCATACGCCTCGCGCTGCGGGTGCCGCGCCGGGTCGATGCGCCAGCGCCGGTCGGTGCCGAGCCAGGGTGTGGGCGTCAGCTCACTGGGCACCCACGCTGGGTTGAGCAGCCAGGCGATGCAGATCATGTCCCAGATCACCCAACTGTGGGCATACAGGCTGTCGATGCCAAACAGCTCCCACAGTGGGTTGTGCGTGTACAGGTGGTGCAGGTAGTCGCCGATCGCGCCGCGCCCGGCGACGTAGCGTTCGACTTCCGGATGCGACAGGCGCAACTGCGCGCCGACGTGGTAGCCCGGCAGATAGACGTGCGGCACGCCGCTGTCGAGCAAGACGTTCGTCGCGAGCGTGTCTTGCTCGAGGTTGAACGCATAGTTGGTCTGCGGCGCGTGCGAGGGGTAGCCGGCGGTCCAGACGACGACGATGCGCTCGGCGATTTCCGGCGCGATCAGCAGCGCCGACGCGACGTTCGTCAGGCAGCCGAGCGCGACGACGTACAGCGGCTCGTCTTTCGGCGTCGCCAGCGCGAGCTGCACCAGATGCTCGGCGGCTGCGCTGCGCTGCGGCGCGTCCACGGCGTGCAAGTAAGCGGTCGAGCCGCGAAACACGCGCGAACCGGGGGCGACGCCGCATTTGTTGAACACGTTGAGGATTTCATCGAAGCTTCGCTCCATGCCCACGTCGGGCGGGTTGAACGGCGCGAGCTTCAGCGTCTCCAGCGCCCAGCCCTTGGCCTGCGCGTGTTCGAGGCGCGGCGCGTGGTGGCGCAGCAGTTCCAGGTCGGCCGGGCTGGCGCCGGCGGGGTGGTCGCGCGCGTCGCGGGCGCGAATCATCTCGCGGCGCAGGTGGTCGAATGAAAACGGACACGCGTACACCGCTTCCAGGCGTAACTGCCCGGACGAGAGCAGGGCCCACGCGAGAGCAAATTGATCGTCGATCTCGTTCGCCGCGTCGGTGTCGATCACGATCCGCGGCCGCGCGGGCGGCAACGCGAGGCGCGAGCGGTACCAGCTGTGGCCGTGCTTTGCGAGCAGGTGCATGGGGATCAGCGCACGCGCAACCCCGGTGTCGCGCCCGGCCAGGGCTCGAGCACGTAAAGCCCCGGGTGCGCCTTGGAATCGGCGTGCGACGCGGCGAGCACCATGCCTTCGCTGACGCCGAACTTCATCTTGCGTGGCGCGAGGTTCGCGACCATCACGGTGAACTTGCCGACCAATTGCTCGGGCGTGTAGGCCGACTTGATGCCGCTGAAGACGTTGCGCAGGATCGGACGCCCCTGCGGGTCGGTGCCTTCGCCGACATCGAGCGTCAGGCGCAGCAGCTTGTTGCTGCCTTCGACGTGCTCGCAGTTGACGATCTTCGCGATGCGCAGGTCTACCTTCGCGAATGCGTCGACATCGATCTCCGCGGCCAGCGGCTCCCCGCCAGGGAACGTCGGCGCGGCCGTGGGTGCGTCGAACAAGGCGTCGACCTGTTTCGGGTCGACGCGCTGCATCAGGTGCTTGTACTCGCCAATCGTGTGCCCGCCCGCCTGGTGGCCGGCGAGCGCTCGCGAGGCGTCGGCGAACACCAGCGGCGGCACGCGCAGAAACGCTTCCACCTGCTCGGCCAGCGCCGGCAGCACGGGTTTCAGGTAGATCGTCAGCAAGCGGAATGCCTCGATGCAAACCGAACACACGTCGTGCAGCACCTCGCCCTTGCCAGCGTGCTTGGCCAGCTCCCACGGCTTGTTCTGGTCGACGTACTCGTTCACCTTGTCGGCGAGCAGCATCACTTCGCGCATGGCCTTGCCGAATTCGCGCTCTTCGTAGAGCCGCTGCACCTCGTCGCGATGCGCCCGCAGTGTGTCGAGCAGCGTGCGGCCTTCGACGCCCAGGTCCGACGACAGCAAGCCGCCGAAGCGCTTGCTCAAGAACCCCGCGGCGCGGCTCGCGATGTTGATGTATTTGCCCACCAGGTCGGAATTGACGCGCGCGACGAAGTCTTCCGGATTGAACTCGATGTCCTCGACCTTCGAATTCAACTTCGCCGCGATGTAGTAGCGCAGCCACTGCGCGTTCAGGCCGAGTTCGAGGTAGCGCAGCGGCGAGATGCCCGTGCCGCGGCTCTTGCTCATCTTGTCGCCGCCCACCGTGATGAAGCCGTGCACGAAGATGCGGTCCGGCACCTTGCGCCCGCTGAAATGCAGCATCGCCGGCCAGAACAGCGTGTGGAAGGTGACGATGTCCTTGCCGATGAAGTGCACCTGCTCCAACGCCGGGTCGGCGAGGTAGGCGTGATAGTCCGTGCCGCGCCGCTCCAACAGATTCTTCAATGAGGCCAGATAGCCGATCGGCGCGTCGAGCCAGACGTAGAAATACTTGCCCGGCGCGTCGGGGATCTCGATGCCGAAATAGGGCGCGTCGCGGCTGATGTCCCAGTCGGCCAGGCCTCCCGTGCTGTTGCCCGCGCCGTCGTCATCCTTGACGAACCACTCCTTGACCTTGTTCGCGACTTCCGCTTGCAGCTTGCCGTCTTGCGTCCAGCGCTCCAGAAATTCCACGCAGCGCGGGTCCGACAGCTTGAAAAAATAGTGTTCGCTGCTCTTGAGCACCGGCTTCGCTCCCGACAGCGTGGACTTAGGGTTCTTCAGGTCGGTGGGCGAGTAGACGGCGCCGCAGACTTCGCAGTTGTCGCCGTACTGGTCGGCCGCACCGCACTTCGGGCACTCGCCTTTGATGTACCGGTCGGGCAGGAACATGTTCTTCACCGGGTCGAAGAACTGCTCGATGGTGCGGCTCGAAATCAGCTCGTTCTTGCGCAGGGCCCGGTAGATGTCTTTGGCCAGTTCATGGTTCTCCGGCGCGTCGGTCGAGTGCCAGTTGTCGAAGGCGATGTGAAAGCCCTCTAAGTACTGGCGGCGCCCGGCGGCGATCTGCGCGACGAACTGCTGCGGCGTCTGGCCGGCTTTTTCTGCCGCGATCATGATCGGCGCGCCATGCGCGTCGTCGGCGCAGACGAAGTTCACCTCATGGCCCCGCATGCGCTGGAAGCGCACCCAGATGTCGGCCTGGATGTACTCCATCATGTGGCCGATGTGAAATGCCGCGTTCGCGTAGGGCAGGGCGGTGGTGACGAAGAGCTTGCGGGTCATGGGGGGGATTATTTCAGCAAGGTCATGCGAAGCCCGGCGAACTGCTCGAAGTCGCGATCGAAGGTGCCGAGTTCGGCGCCATGTTCGATCGCGAGCGCCGCGATGTGGGCGTCGCTGACGAGATTGCCGCCACGTCCCCGCGCCAGCAACAGGCTCGACAGGAGCGCCGCGTGTCGTTCGGTGGGGGCAATCAGGCGCGCACAGGGGTGTCCAAGCCACGCGTCCACGAGTTCGAGTGCGTGCTCGAGTGTCAGCGGCTGGCCGAAGATGCCGCTTCGAGTTGACAGGCGAAGGAACCCGACCAAAGCCGGCCAGCAGAACCCGACGCCCCCGACGCCAGCAAACGCTGCCTCAAGCCAGCTGCGCGCGGCTTCGTGCTGCGCGCTGTCCGCATTGACCGCGTACAGCAGCAGGTTCACGTCCGGCGTTTTCATTCACTTTCCCCGGCCGCGACGGGCCTTGGCGATGATCTCCTGATCTTCCAGCTCGGCCGCGAGCGCACCGGCCTTGGTGAGATCGACCTTGGGGCGGCCGAGCGAGAACACGCGCTGCTTGAAGGCTGGTGCGCGCCCAGCCGGCCGGCCCAAGCCGGCGCGCACGGCGTCATTGAGCACCTGCTTGAACGGCAGGCCCTTGCGGTGCGCGGCGTCTTTCAGCAGTTTTTGAACGTCGGGTTCGAGAGTGACGGTGGTACGCATGGCATCAAGGCATCCGCTGGATAAGCATCATGATGCCACACGGCGGCGCATCACCACGCCGTGATTCGTCGCGCTGCTGTGCGAAGGATGATGATCTCCAGTGATGGTCTGCACCCGCGGCGACCGAGGGGCAAAGATACCCAGCGCGGATTTGCACCGACTCAACTGCCGGGAAGAAGCGCGCCTTTCCCAGCCCGCGGGCAGGGCCAACGCCCAGACGCGGCGAGGTGGCGCTACGTTAGACTCGCCGCAGTTCACCACTCGAATTTCCCATGCCCACTGTCACCGAATCCACCCTGCTCGAAGCCCTGAAAACCGTGGTCGACCCGAACACGGGCAAGGACTTCGTCACGACCAAGCAGGTCAAGAACCTGCGTGTCGAAGGCGGCGACGTGGCCTTCGACGTTGAACTCGGCTACCCCGCGAAGAGCCAGATCGCCGGGCTGCGCAAGAGCCTGATCGCCGCGGCGCGCAGCGTGCCCGGCGTCGAGAACGTGAGCGCCAATCTCGCGACAAAGATCGTCCCTCACGCCGTGCAGCGCGGCGTGCAGTTGCTGCCCAAGGTGAAGAACATCGTCGCCGTCGCGTCGGGCAAGGGCGGCGTGGGCAAGAGCACGACGGCGGTGAATCTGGCGCTGGCCCTGGCAGCCGAAGGCGCGGCGGTGGGCATCCTTGACGCCGACATCTATGGCCCGAGCCAGCCGATGATGATGGGCATCGAAGGCCGGCCCGATTCCGCCGACGGCAAGACGATGGAGCCGATGGAAAACTACGGCGTGCAGGTCATGTCGATCGGCTTTCTGGTCGAGGCCGACAACCCGATGATCTGGCGTGGCCCGATGGCCACACAAGCGCTGGAACAGCTCCTGCGCCAGACGAACTGGAACGAGCTCGACTACCTGATCGTCGACATGCCCCCGGGCACCGGCGACATCCAGTTGACGCTCTCGCAGCGCGTGCCGCTCACGGGAGCGGTGATCGTGACGACGCCGCAAGACATCGCGCTGTTAGACGCGAAGAAGGGCATCAAGATGTTCGAGAAGGTGGGCGTGCCGATCCTGGGCGTCGTCGAGAACATGGCGGTGCATGTGTGCGAGAAGTGCGGCCACATCGAACACATCTTTGGCGCCGACGGCGGCAAGAACATGGCCAAGGAATACAACATCGACTACCTCGGCGCGCTGCCGCTGAACCTGTCGATCCGGGTGCAGGCCGATTCGGGCCGACCCAGCGTGGTGTACGAACCCGATGGCGAGATTGCCGGCCTGTACAAGGCCATGGCGCGCCAGGTGGCGGTGAAGATCGCGCAGCGCGCGAAGGACTTTTCGTCGAAGTTTCCGACGATTTCGATCTCCAAGACGACCTGAGAGGCCGCGCAGTCTGGAGCCGGCAATGTTGCTGCGATCGCTGCACCTGACCAAGTTGTTGAGCTTCGGCCCGTCGGCACAAGTCGTTGAGTTGAAGCCGCTGAACGTATTGGTTGGAGCGAACGGCTCGGGAAAGTCGAACTTTCTTGAAGCCATCGCTTTGTTGCAGGCTGCACCGTCAAAGCTGACAAGTCCGATTCGCGATGGGGGAGGCGTGGGTGACTGGTTGTGGAAGCCGCCCGCGGGTGGAAAGTCTGTCGGCCCGGCGCGCCTTGACGCAGTCATTGAGTTTCCGGGAGGGGTTCGCAATCTGCGCTACGTGGTCGAATTCAGCGAAGTTGCCGGGCGCTTCTTTCTCGAGGACGAGAAGGTCGAAAACGACGCCCCACAGCCAGGCGAGAAGAACACATTCTTCTTTTACCACTTCAACCGCGGACGCCCGCAACTGAGTGTTAAGAAGCAGAAAAGGCAACTCGAGCGCGAGGATGTGGACCCGGAACTTTCCATTCTGGCGCAGCGGCGCGATCCCGACTCGTACCCTGAGGTGACTTACCTTGCGGCCGAGCTGTCCAAGATTCGGCTCTATCGGGAGTGGAATTTCGGCCGCTACAGTGCGCCGCGATTGCGTCAACCGACCGACGCTCCGGCCGATTTTCTGGAACCTGACAGCGGCAATCTCGGCCTGGTGCTGAACGGGTTCGATCCCCCGGCAAAGAAGACACTCATCAAGGCGCTTCGTTGCCTGTTTGGGGGGATCGAAGACGTGCAGGTGAGGATCGTTGGTGGAGACGCGCAGGTCTTCCTTCAGGAACAGGATCGGCTGATTCCCGCGACGCGGCTGTCGGATGGAACACTGCGCTACCTCTCGATGCTGGCCGTCCTTTGTCATCCAAGCCCGCCTCCGCTGATTGCCATAGAGGAGCCGGAACTGGGCCTGCACCCCGATGTCTTGCCAACAATTTCGAAACTGTTGCGGGACGCATCCGAACGCACACAACTGGTCGTGACGACGCATTCAACCCTGCTCGTCGATGCCTTGTCGGAAGTGCCTGACGCTGTGATGGTGTGTGAGCGCGACGAAGACGGTACCCACATCCATCGATTGGATCCGCGCGATCTCGCGCCGTGGCTCGAGAAATACAGCCTGGGTGCCCTTTGGGCGCGCGGTGACATTGGAGGCAATCGCTGGTGAAACCTGGGCAGATGCCGGTTGTCGTGTACGTCGAAGGGGGCGGAGACACGGAACTGTTGCGCGGGGCACTTCGCGAAGCGTTCTCGGCGTACTTCGGCAGGACCCATCTGGGGAACAAGCGAAGACCGAGAATGGTCGCCAGCGGAAGCCGGCAAAACGCATTCGATGATTTCAGAACCGCGAAGTCGCAAGGAAAGCCGGCCCTGCTGCTGGTCGACAGCGAAGATGCTGTGGACGCACAGTGTCAACTGCCCGTTGCTCGGCCCGACCAGTCGAAACCTTGGGCACACCTGGCGAATCGAGACTCCTGGAACAAGCCGAGCCATGCGACCGAGAGTGACTGTCACTTGATGACGCAGTGCATGGAGTCTTGGCTGGTCTGCGATTGGGAAACCGTGAAACGCTACTTCGGCCAGGGGTTCGCCTCCAAGCATGGGCCAAAAGGAGGTATCGAGGCCATTTCCAAGGCGGACGTGCTCGAGCTTCTGAAGAACGAGAGCAAAGGAAGCAAGACGAAGGGCGAGTACCAAAAGGGTCGCGATTCGTTCAAGTTGCTGGCCGAAATCGACCCCGCCATGGTCTGCGCCGCGTCGCCCTGGGCGAAGCGATTTGTTGACGAACTCGGCAGGCGCAAGTCGTGACGCACCGTATGGACCGCCCGGCGATCGAAGTGGCGGTGGTGCTGGAGCGCGAAACGCAACCCAACCGCTGGGAGGACTGGCGCTTCAAGGTGGTTGATGTCGTGCCGGCCGAGCCCGCATACGGCAGCGCGCCGCGCGTGCTGCGCGACGACGGCAAGTTCTGCCGCACGCTGTTTCCGGGCTTCAGGTTGGAGCTGTTCCGCGACGAAGCCGAGGGCTATTACCTCAACCTCAGCTCGGGCGCGCCGGTGTGGTTTGTCGTCTGGCGCCGCGACGACGAAGACCCGTCGCGCGCCTGGCCCGAGACGGTGAGCCTGTCTTACACCGAAGCCGGGCGCTGGCTCGACGCGCAGGAGCAAGTGGACAACGTACCGCTTCCCGCGGATCAAGCGGCGTGGTTGCAGGCCTATACCGATGAGCACTACAAGCCCGAGCCGAAAAAGCGCAGGCGTCCGGCGTCGTTTATCTCGCCGGACAAGAGGCAGTGATGATCGCAGCAGCTGGTCGCCCTGAGCAAGCGGGCCCCCTGCGGCTGGCGGGCGCAATGCGACCCTGGGGGTTGGGGTGAAATTTGTAGGCGTCGGCGTGCGTCACGCCAGCGGCGGGGCTTTGACCGCTCTCGGCCCGTTGCTGTCGTTCTCCCGAGTTCACTTTCCTGTGTCACGGTCGGCGCAGCGCGACAGGCGCTACCCGCGGGGGGCTCATGCTGTGGCGGTCTCCGCTTCGCTCCGACTCCGCTG
>JANOLJ010000396.1:0-14821 GCA_031419715.1 Burkholderiales bacterium
CATCGCCGCGCTGGCGATGAGCCAGTGGATCGTCTCGGCCACTTCGTCAGGGTGGCCGATGCGCTTGAGCGGTGTCACCGCGATCTGGTGCGCGCGGCGCTGAGCGAATGACTCCGGCGCCAGGCGTTCGACGAAGCCGCCCTCCACCAGCACCGGGCAGATGGCGTTGACGCGCACCTCGGGCGCGAGCACGCGCGCCATCGCCAACGTCATGCTGTTCAGCGCGCCTTTGGAAGCGGCATAGGCGATCGACGAGCCGCTGCCCGCGAGCGCCGCGCGCGATGAGATGTTGACCACCGCACCCTTGCCCGTCGCCTTCAAGTGCGGCGCCGCAGCGCGCATCATCTGGAATGGGCCGATCGTGTTGACGGCGTAGATGCGCTGAAAGTCTTCGGCCGACAGGCCATGCAGATCGGCGTGCGCCACCATCTTGCTGATGCCTGCGGCATTCACCAGCGCGTCGAGCCTGCCGAACGCAGCGACTGTTGCGTGCACGAGGTTCACGCAATCGGCGTCGCGCGTCACATCGCCTTCGATCGCGATGCCGCGTCCCGCAGGCGCGCCCGCCGCGAGTGCGTTCGCCGCGTCGCGCTGGCTGGCGTCGAGGTAGTTGACCGCGACCCTCCAGCCCTCCTGGATGAAACGGCGCGCCGTCGCTGCGCCGATGCCGGAAGCGGCACCGGTGATGAGGATCGAGCGGTCGTGTGTGGGCGGGGTCATCGGTGTTTTCTCGTGGGAGGCGGCGCGCGGCAGTGTCTGACTTGGCCGGGGTTGGCGTTGGGGTCGGGCTATTCTCGGCGCAGCCACAGATCCGCGATGACGGGCCGATGTTCCGACGCCTCTTTGCCGCCGACGAAACAACGCGCCACACCGATCTTCGCGCTCACCAGGATATGGTCAATGCGATTGAATGAAATGTGCGGTCGTAGTGAGTGGCCGTGCGTATGGCCATAGCCCGTGCCGGCGACCGCGAATGCATCGCGCAGGCCGGCGGCCAGAAGCTGGCGCACGACTGGCGAATGCGCGGGGGCGTTCAAGTCGCCAGCGAGCATCACGGGCCGAGTGTTGGTGGCCAGGTCACCAGCCACGTCAGCAGCCAGCGCACGCGACTGCGTCATGCGCGCCGCCACGTTCTCTTGCCATTCATCAACACCGCCGAGTCGCTGCTGACGCGTCGCGTTCAAGCCCTCGCGCGGCGTATGCAGGTGTGCCGTGAACAGATCGAATTCGACACCCTTGGCATTGACGACGCAGCGGAAATAGTGACGCCGTTCGCCGGAAAAGGAGATGTCTCCATTCTTGCAATCGCGCATCGGGAAACGGCTTGCGATGACGTACCGACCGGAGGTCTCGATCTGGCGCTCGCCGAACATCGCCAGGGCCTCCTTGGAGCGCAATCCGAGCAGGTGGACGAGGTGGCTGGCGTCTTGCATGACGATGATGTCTGCATCGTGCAGGGCAACCTCCGAGGCGATGGCTTCAACACCGCCTTCGCGTTCGGCGGCGCGGTAGGCCTTGATGTTGTAGGTCATCAAGCGTATCGGGCTGCTACCGGCTTCTCCGCCACCTATTTGCATACCCATGATGGGAACGAGCACCATCCCCAGTGCTGCCGCCGCTGCGATGCGCCAGCGCCAGCTCAGGTACAGGCCGAGAGCGAGCGCGCCGACCGCAGGCAACAGATACACCGGGTAGGGCACATAGCGCGCCAGCTCGGCCCACCAGATGTGCGCGGGTGCAAATTCAAACGCGACCCACAATGCCAACGCACACACAAAGGTCGTGCCGATCGCGATGCTTGCCAGCAAGTTCATCAACATGTAGAGGGGGCGCATGGACCTGGGTGTCTCCGAAGTGCTTTGCTGCGCCCGGACACGAGGCGCGGCGCGCAGCCTACACGAAAGACGGGTGCGCCTCGGGCTGGCTGCGATCTCCCCGTCATCCCCCAATGCTGGGTACCATCGCCGCTTTCCACCTCGTGTTGCCACCCCATGGACGCTCCCACCGGCTTTCGGCTGCCGCGCATCTGCCTGCCGCGGCCTGACATCGACCTGAAGAAATGGGCGGTCATCGCCTGTGATCAATACACCTCCGAGCCAGACTACTGGCACAAGCTGGAGCGCGAGGTCGGTGCTGCGCCCTCGAGCCTGCATTTGATCTTCCCCGAGGTGTACCTGGGGTCGCCCGGAGCGCCCGCGCGCATTCAGGCCATTCAGGACGCGATGCGCCGCTACCTTGCCGACGGGCTGCTCTACGAGCGCGACGGCGCGATTTTGGTGGAGCGAACGATAGGCACATCGGTGCGACGCGGCCTGATGCTCGAACTCGACCTTGAACACTATGACTTCGGCAGCAGCTCGACGAGCCTGATCCGCCCGACGGAAGGCACGATGGTCGAGCGCCTGGCGCCGCGCATCGAAGTGCGGCGCGGGGCCGAGCTGGAGCTGCCACACATCCTGGTACTGATCGACGACCCACAGCGCACGGTGATCGAACCGCTTGCCGCGGTGCGCGAGCAACTCGCCAAGCTCTATGAGACCGAGCTGATGCTCGGCGGCGGCCGGGTCGCCGGTTACGCTGTCGACGCGGCGCACAGCGAACGCGCGGTGCGGGCGCTGCAGGCGCTGTGCCGACCGCAGGCCTACGCGGCGCGCTATGGCGTGCCGGTGGACACCCCGCCGATGCTCTTCGCGATGGGCGACGGCAACCACTCGCTGGCCACCGCCAAGTCGATCTGGGAGCTTGCCAAGGCCACCGTGGGCATGGACCATCCGAGCCGCTACGCGCTGGTCGAGGTGGAGAACATCCACGATCCGGCACTCGAATTCGCGCCGATTCACCGCCTGGTGTTCGGCGTGCGCTCCGACGTGCGCCAGGCCCTGGCCGAGTCGTTCGCCAGCCGCCTTACCTGCACCGACGTGCCGTCCGCCGCGGAAATGCGCGAGCGCGTGAACGCCATCCACAGCGCGAACGGCTCGCACCACGCCGCAGGGCTGGTCGGGCCCGGCGCGCGCTACAGCGTGATCGAAGTCGCCGACCCGAGCGCCACGCTGGCGGTGGGAACCTTTCAAGCGTTCATCGACGGCTGGATCGAGCGCGGCGGCGCGAGCCACGTCGACTACGTGCACGGCGACGATGTGCTGGAGCGCTTGTCGATGGACCCCGGCTGCATCGGCATCCACCTCGCCGGGCTGAGCAAGAGCGAGCTGCTGCGCCGCGTGGTGCACGAAGGCCCGTTGCCGCGCAAGACGTTCTCGATGGGCGAGGCCGATGAGAAGCGCTTTTACATCGAGGCGCGGCGCATCGCCCCCTCACCCCAGCCCGCTTGCGGGAGGCTGGGGTGAGGGTGAAAGCGCTGACAACTCCATCAGCGCCTTGGCGGGTGCTGATGTACCCAGCCATCGCTACGCTCGCCGCCTGCGCTTTCTTCGAGCGCCCACCCACGCCGCCCGATGCGCCGCCACCGACACCGCAGCGTGAGGTGCACGACACCTACCACGGCACGTCACTCAGCGACCGCTATCGCTGGCTGGAGAGCGTCGAAAGCTCCGAAGTGCAGACCTGGATGCACGCCCAGGCCCGTTACAGCCGCGGCGTGCTGGATCGCATCAATGGGAGAAGCGCGCTGCTTGAGCGCATGCTCGAAGTCGAGAACAGCGCCGCGGCGCGGGTGTCGCGGGTGTCCGTCGTCGCGAATGGCCATGTGTTCCTGTTGCGCCGCGACGCCGGCACCGCGCAGCACAAGCTGGTGGTTCGCCGCAGTGTTGAAGCCCCGGAAAACGTCGTCGTCGACCCGGCGCGCTTTGGCGCGAAACACGCGATCGACTTTTTCATCCCCTCGCCCAACGCGCGCTTCGTCGCTTACGGCGTGTCCGAAGCAGGCTCGGAAGACGCGGTGCTCTACCTGCGCGACGTCGCCTCCGGCGTAGACATCGTCGGGCCGATCGCGGGCGCCAAGTTCAACGGCTCAAGCCCCTACCGCTGGGCGGCGGACAGCAGCGCAGTGCACTTTCAAACGCTGCGCGAGCCGGGCTCGACCACCGACAAGAGCGAGGCGTTTCAATGGCCACGCGGTTGGCGCCTGGCCGCGCAGGCCGGCGCCACGCCGCAATTGCTGAGCGACGGGCGTCGCGGCATCGGCCCGCCGCGCAGCGCCCACGAACACCTGGCGGTGCTGCGCTTCGGCAACTCGCCCGTCGAAGTGGCGTACTTTGAAGATGGTGTTCGGCGCGACGTGCGGGCCCTCGCGCGGCGCGCGGCGAACCCCGGCGCGGATACCGCTTTGAGTGTCTGGCAGCCGCTGATCGGCCATGACGACGGCATCTGGCAGTTCGAGATCCGGGGCGACCGCGTCTACGCCCTCACGCGCAATGGCGCGCAGCGCTTTCGCATCGTCTCCACGCTGCTGGCAGCGCCCGACTGGCCGCGCGCCAGGGTCGAGTTGCCTGAGCAAAGCGGTGTGCTGCGCGAGATCGCCGCCGCGCAGGATGCCCTCTATGTGGCGGTGCTCGAAGGCGGCAGCAGCCGCTTGCTGCGCGTGCCCTATGCGCAGGGCGCGATCGAAGAAATTGCGTTGCCGTTTCCCGGCGCGCTGCGCCTGGCAGGGCACCATGTCGATCGCCCCGGCGTGTTGATCGAGCTGGGTGGCTGGACGCACGCGCCTCGCTACTACGCGGTGGCCGCGAATGCGCGCGCGCCGGTGCTCACGTCATTGCAGCCCAGCGGGCGCTTCGACACGTTGGAAGGCGTGGCGTCGCGCATCGAACACGCGCCCAGCCACGATGGTGTGTTGGTGCCGCTGTCGATCGTCGCGAAGCCGCACGCGGCCGGCCCTGGCGGCACGCGCCCGACGATCATCGTCGCCTATGGCGCCTATGGCTTCTCGCAGGACCCGCGGCTTCGCGCTGAATGGGTGCCGTGGCTGGAGCGCGGCTATGTGATGGCGACCTGCCATGTGCGCGGCGGCGGTGAGTATGGGCAGGCGTGGTACGAAGCCGGCAAGATCACGACCAAACCCAACACATGGAAAGACCTGATCGGCTGCGCCGAGCATTTGGTGAAGACGGGCGTGTCGACACCGCGCAAGCTCGGCATCGTCGGCTGGAGCGCGGGCGGCATCGCGGTGGGACGCGCGTTCACCGAGCGGCCGGAGCTGTTTGCCGCGGCCGCGCCCGGCGTGGGCGTGCTCGACGCGGTGCGCGCGGAAACCGAACCCAATGGGCCGGGCAACGCGGTTGAATTCGGCACCGTGGCCAAGGCGGATGAATTCAAGGCGCTGCTGGCGATGAGCCCGTATCACCACATCCGCATGCTGGAGCGCTACCCGGCGGTGATCTTGCCGCACGGCGCCACCGACCAGCGCGTCGCGGTGTGGCACTCGTCGAAGATGGCGGCCGCGCTGCGCGCTTCTCAGATGAAGGCGCCGGTGCTGCTGAACATCGACTTCGACGCCGGCCACGGCCGCGGCAGCAGCGCCGCACAGCGCCTGGGCACATTCGCCGATACGCTGGCGTTCATGTTGTGGCAGTTCGGTGAGCCGGGGTTTGGGTTGCGATGATGCAGTGGGTGCTCGGTGTCGTGTAGCGGCGCTGGACTCTGAGTTGGCGTGTTTCCCGCCATCGGTCCCAATTCGGATTCGATTGCATGGAAGCGGTGGTCTGCCATTGGCCCGTTGCCGTTTGTGGGCACGCGTTCAGCTTGCGAAGGTTTCGACGCCAGGGCGGCGGCGGCGCCCCCGTTCTCCGGCCCACGCTCGCGGGGCACCGGATTGAGACTGGCAGCGTCGAGCCATCAACACGGTTTTGCCCTGGATGTGTCTGGGACACCGCGAATGGTGCCTGCGCCCGGGGGCACCACCGCCGCCCTGCTGCCACCGACGGTGGCCTGCCACGCTGCTCGACATCTGCACGCAGCGAGCAATGAAGGTCAGCGAAGGGCGAAAAGCGAACACTCGCAACTCGTCTGCCCTACGCGATCGAACGCCAATGGACGTGACGCGTGTTTACAGCGTCGATGATGCGCAAGAGTTTCTGGCCGGTCAGAGCGCCGACACGCAAGAACTCGCCGGCCAAGTCCACGGCAAGTTCGTCAGCGGCGCCAGCCAGCGCCGGTCAGCGACCGCTCAATTCGAGCCCGGTACGAGCGACGCGCATCGAACCATCGGACGCCACGTTCACAAGGTCGCCTTCGGCGAGCCGGTACTCCAGCACGCCCGTGGGCTCCCAGTGTTCCTGGCCGTCGACGAGCGACTCGTCCTTGGCCAAGCGCTCAAAACCGCGGACCTTATAGGTCGAGCCATCGGCGCCCTGCGCCGTGAAGGACTCAAGCAGATGCAGTTTGTGGTCCATGAAAACCTCCTCAGACACAACGATGGATACGGGCAAAGCGCATTCTCCGCGTGCGACAGGCGTCGATATTGCGAAAGGTCAATGTCCATGCTGTCCGAAGGTGTACGGTCGGCTTGATCAGTCGCCGCCCGACCCGGGAACCCCGGACAAATCAGATAAACTGATTGTCATACTTTCAATGAAGGTGTGACATGGGCGTTCTCATCGTCAACGTGACCGAGTTTTCACGCGGCCTGTCGGATTTCTTGAACCATGTGCAATACCGGGGGCAGGTGTTGGACATCGAGCGCGGCAAGCGTGTCGTGGCGCGCGTGTCGCCGGTGTCCCCGGCGGATGGCTTTCGCATCGAGCAGTTGGATGCCCTGCTGGCCCAGGGCCCCCAGTTGAGCGCGGCGAATCGACAATCCCTGGCCCGCGACGTGCGTGCCGTGCGCGCGCGCCTGGGCAAGCGGGCCGATCCGTGGGCCTCGTGATCGATACCGATGTCTGGGTGCTGGCCGAAAAGGCCGGCGGCACGCTGGGCCTGGCGCGCTGGGCGCACTACGGCGGCGCTTATATGAGCGCGGTGACCGCGAGCGAATTGCTCGTGGGCGTGGAGCGCGCCAACACGGCCCAGCGCAAAGCGCAACGTGGCGCGTTCGTTGAGAATCTGCTCGCGTCGATTCCGGTTCTGGAGTTCTCCATGCCCGTCGCCCGCACCCATGCGCGGCTGATCGCGGCGCTGTCGAAGAACAAGACCGCCGGTGCCCACGACGCCCTGATCGCCGCCACTGCGCTGCACCACGGCTTTGCATTGCTCACGCGCAACGTGGCCGACTTCAAGATATTCGCAGGCCTTCAGATCGAGGCGTTCGCCGAATCGGGGTAGGTTCTCCCGCAGCGTGTGGCGGCACGCCAAAGCGTTCGACGAGGATCAACGCAATCAACGGTAGCCCGGCTCGTTCGGGTTGTGAATGATCCAGATGAGGTTGCCGCTGCTGTAGTCCATGCCACCCGGGCTGGCGAAGATCAGGCGGCCCTGGCCCTTGTGCACATGTTCGAAACGAACCTTGTCGCTGCCGAAGTACCAGGGAATCCACGCCTTGCCCGTCGCGTAGGCGCCCTGGTCGGTGGGCTGGCCGACGATATCGACGACCTGGCGAGTCCCCATGCCGATCTGCAACTGCGTGAACTTGCTGCCGGGCCCAGGCTTGCCCGTGATTTCGCCTTGCCAGTCGTTGATGCCTTTGACTTTCACGCCGCTGCCGGCCTCGACTTTCTTCGAATCGACCACCTCGCCGTTGGCGTTCATGCCCGCGGTTGACTTTTTCACAGCGGCTGGCGCTGGCGCAGGTGCTGGTGCCGCCGTCGTGGTGCTCGACGAACTGCTGCTTGATGAAGAACTTCCGGGCATCTTCAAGTCGGCGCAGCCCGCTGCGAGCGCGGCCGCGGCTGCGGCAATGAACAGCGATTGAAGCGCATGAGCCTTTGAGCGCTCGGTGGTGTGTCCGGTTTTCATTCCATATCTCCTTGGGTTGAAAGTTGGAAAACGAAGGTGCCAAGTTGCCAAGCGGCAGGCAGACCCGCTCAGTTGATCCTGCCGCCAGTCCACGTGCCCGCGTCCCCGAAGTTGGAACTCCAGGTGCCGTTGCCGGACACGCCCGTGCCGACAATGCTGAACGTGCCGGCAAAGTTGATCGTGGCATTGGGCGTCGTGCCCGAACCACCGAGGGCAATGTTCGCTGCGCCGTCGAAACCCACTCCACCGCTGCCGGAGAATCCGCCGTCTGCCACGGCAGTCAACGACCCATCCGCATTGATGGTCGCCGTCCAACTTCCGAAGAAATTGCTCGGGTTTCCCGGGTTGCTCATGTAGGTGCCCGCGTAGTTGCCCTCGAACTGGTTGTTGACGAGGACGGCGTAAATGGAAAAACCGCTCAGCGGCGCGGTCACCGTGTAGGCGACGCTATCGACAACGCTGTTGGGCACCGCAACCCAAGCGCCATTGACTACCTTGTAAAGCACCAGCTTGCTTTGCAGCGCGCTGGCGGGCAGCCTGGCCGGGTCGTAACGCGGCGTCACGGCTACCGGCTGCGCCAATGTGCCGGACGGACTGAACTCATACGCGGTCCCGCTGATCAGGCGCGCACTCGCGGGTGCCTGACTGCTGGCGGTGATCGTGAACGTGGTGTTGGTGTTCACCGCGTTGGCGGGGACATTTTTTGCAAGGCGACGACGATGCACCCTGGGCGCTCCACCTGCGCGAACGGCTGCACGTGAGCGTGGTGGCCCGGCTCAACCAAATCGCGCAGGCTGCACTTGCCGGCGGCGCCGTAGATTTGGCGGCCCAACTTTACGAGCTGGGGTTGAAGGTGGATGACCTGGTGGAAGACTTCTACGCCGGGCTCATCTGCTGCCATGCCCGCAACGGGCAGGCGAGCCTGGCGGTGACCACCTACCGCCTGTGCCAACGCGTGCTCGCCAGTCGACTCGGCGTGATGCCCTCGCAGAGAACGACGCGCCTGTACCTCGCGGCGATTGAAGGCAGGACGGCGGGGTCGGGGCGCTGACCATTCACCTTACGCTTCCCAGTCCTCTACAAGAAGCCCCGGCACTCGGCCGAATTCACGCGTGTTGTGCGACACCAGGACCAAG
Source organism: Burkholderiales bacterium (assembly GCA_031419715.1). Lineage (GTDB taxonomy): Bacteria > Pseudomonadota > Gammaproteobacteria > Burkholderiales > Burkholderiaceae_C > JAEMQF01. The sequence goes on from JANOLJ010000396.1 coordinate 8,982, forward strand.
TTGCGGGCCTTCGCCTGTCCCGCAATCAACACGTCATACGGGCCGATCGGCAAACCCAACACACCTAGGGCGGCGCGAATTTCCCCCGCCTGGCGCGAATCTTCCTTGTCGAATTCGACAACCTCGAATCGCAGGCTGTCAACCAGGGCAACGTTGCGTTCGGCGTACCGGCTCTTGAATGCACCATAGAAAAGTTCGTGGCTGACGATGACGGACATGCCGATGTCGGAGGGGGCGTGCTGCTTTGCGCGTTGGGCCAGGGCTGAGCCGGCGTCATTGAGCAAGGCAATGACGGCATTGGTGTCGAGTAAAAAGCGCATCAGCGGAAGAATTTGTCCACGGCCGGACGCGGTTGACGCAGCGGCTTCTCGTTGGCGGCGCGAACGAAATCCCGATCGAGCTTGCCTGCCACGGCATCCAGCCACGCCCAGTCATGGGCCACGGGTTCCAGGATGACGGCATTTCCATGCCGGCGAATGCGCACTTCGTCCGCGTCGAAACGAAAGTCCTTGGGCAAGCGCACCGCCTGTGATCGGCCAGACCAAAAAATTTTTGCGATGTCCATGAAGACTCCCTGTGGATAGGTAGCAATGGTACATCTCAATTGCTCCACAGCGCTTCGCGCGACCGACAACGCATGAAGCGATCCGGCGCTGGGAAATGGCTCTCCGCTCAGTGCGAGGTCCCCTCCGACCGACTGATCTTGTTCCACACGTTGTACTTGCCCACCGGCTTGTTCATCTTCAGGCGCTTGACCTCCTTGAACGTCACCGCGTCGTAGACGATCAGCGCGCCGTCGTTTTCCCACAGACTGGCCAGGGCAAAGCGGCCGTCTTTCGTGAACTCGATGTGCGCGAGCGTGCGGCCGGGCTCAATCACCTGTGCCACGACCTCCAGGGTGCGCTTGTCGATGATCGTCAGTGTGTCCTTTGCGGTCGCGCTCATCATCGAGTCGGTCCAGGCGAAGCGTGAGTTCTCGTGGCTGCGCAGGAAGAAGCCCGGTCCGGGTGTGTGAATCGTCTTCACAGACTTCCAGGTCTTCATGTCGATCACGTCGAGCGCGCCGTCCTTCAAATTCGGGCTCGCCATCACCGTCGTTCCGTTCCACGCGAATGTGATTCCCGAGCCGAGGTGCGGCATGCCGACGATCGGCAGCGTGGCGATGCGGCGCCGCACGTCGAGGTTGATCACCTGCGCGCTGGGCGGCGCTTCCGCCCCGGTTGCGGCAGGCTTCGCTCGGGTCGCCCCGAGCACATGGATGTAACCCTGGTCGAAGAAGAAGTCGTCGAGTGTTTCGCTGAGCCGCGTGCGCTTGACGTTGTGAAACCCGCGCATCGCGATGCCTTCGCCCATGCGGTAGTCGTGCACCAGGCCGTCGAAGATGTCTTCCGCTTTCGGGTCGTAGGAGATCTCCCAAAGTTCGGGAATGTCTTTCAACGCAACGATGAAGCTCCTGCGTGGCGCGGCGTCGTAGACGGCGGAGACGCGCGAACTTGCTTTTCCGTCAAGCGTCGCCGCGGCGATCGTCTTCACCAGGTTCAGGTCTGAGTCGAACAGCGCCAGCGTGTGCGGGAAGTAGTTCGCCGCGAGCACCCAGCGGCCGTCGCTGCTGACGGCAACGTTGCGCATGTTCAGCCCGGAGCGCACTTCGGCGATCACGGTGAGGTTCCACAGGTCGTACTTCGTGATCCAGCCGTCGCGCGAGCCGAAGTAGACAAAGCGCCCGTCGGGCGTGAACATCGGCCCGCCGTGCAGCGCGTAGCGGCTCGCAAACCGATGGATGGGCTCGAAGCGGTCGCCATCGATCAGCGACACATGGTGGTCGCCGCCTTCGACGACGACAAACAGATTCATCGGGTCGGCTTTCCATTGCGGCTTATGCGGCAGTTGTGATGCGTGGGCAACCTGCATCCGTGAGGCGCGGATGTCGGCTTCGGCCCATGTCGGTGCCGGGCTGACGGGGGTATAGATCCACTGCGCGAGCGCGGCGATTTCAGTCGACGCCAGCTTGTCGTGAAACCCCAGCATCTGCGTCGCGATCCGGCCCTGCGTGATGACCCTCACTGCCTCCGGCCGGCGCAGCCGCTCCAGGCTCTCGGGCAGCAGCGCCGGGCCCATCGCGCCGGTGCGGTTTGCGCCATGGCAGGCGGCGCAATGTTGCTGGTACAGCGCCTCGGGTTCAGCCGCGCGCGCCAGGTCCACGCCCAGCAGCACCAGACCCGCGGCGAGTGTGATGCGCCAGGTAAATTCAAACAGAGCGCGCATGCTCGATCCTCACGTGGGTGAATGGCGTGGTGCGCACGCGCTCGGCGGCGCTGGCGCAGCCGATCTCGGCGTCGCCGAGATAACAACCCGGGTCTTCGGCCCAGGCATTGCCCGTGACCTGTTGCGCACGCACGCGCGTGTTGCCGCCGCAGATGTTGAAGTGCATGCACGACGCGCAGCGCCCCTGCACCGGCCGCGGTTTCGCTTTCAGCCCGGCCATCAACGCATCCGACGTGTCGGCCCAGATCTCGGAGAACGCCCGGCTGCGCACATTGCCCAGCGTGTGATGCCACCACATCGTGTCGGGGTGAACGTTGCCGAGGTTGTCGATGTTCGCGACGTTCACCCCGCTCGAATTGCCGCCCCAGGCGACGAGGTGTTCGCGCACCGCGCTGCTCCATTGCGGAAAGCGCCGCTGCACCCATTGCAGCAGGTAGGGTCCGTCGGCGTCGTTGTTGCCGGTCACGTACTCCTCTGATGACAGCCCCCAGGCGCCTTCGGCGCCGCCCCCCGTGGGGGTGCGCGCGGCTTGGGGCGGCCCGGCGCCGCGCGCGCTCCCTTCCCACGCCGCGGCCCCGGCGCGCGCGAACAGCAGGTCGAGCGCGTTGCGTGTCGCGGTGAACTGCGCGTCTTTCGCGCGGTGGATGTTGCCGCGGCCGGCGTAGTTCAGGTGCGAGAAGTAGAACTTGCTTACCTGCTCGTCGCGCATCAGTTGCAGCAGCGCCGGCAGGTCATGCGCATTGAGCGCTGTCATCGTGAAGCGCAGTCCGACCTTGACGCCGCGCTGCACCAGCAATTGCACGGCAGCCAGGCTTTTCGAGAACGCGCCCTGCATGCGCCGGAACTTGTCGTGCGTCGTCTGCATTCCGTCCAGGCTGATGCCGACGTAGTCAAAGCCTGCCGCCGCCACGCGGTCGGCCATTGGGGCGTCGATCAACGTGCCGTTCGTCGACAGGCCGACGTAGAAGCGCTGCGCCTTGGCGCGCGCGGCGATCTCGAACAGGTCGGCGCGCAGAAGCGGCTCGCCGCCGGAGAGGATCAGCACCGGAACGCGATAGCGCTGCAGGTCGTCCATCACGGTGCAGACCTCGTCGAACGACAACTCACCCGCGTAGTCATGATCCGCCGACAACGCGTAGCAGTGCTTGCACGTCAAGTTGCAGCGGCGGATCAGGTTCCAGATCACGACAGGGCCCGGCGGCTTGGCATGCCGCACCGGCGCCATGACACCGCTCCTCTCGGCGTTGGCGATCAGGCGCATGAATTGCGAGATGCGGAACATGGTCAGTCTCCCGACAGGCGCAGGCCCGTCTTCTTCAAGATCGCGGTGGAATACAGCACATCGTCGGCGCGGCACGCCGGGCCGAGCAGGGCGCGCACGTCGATGCGCTGGCGCTCAACTTCTTCGCGCGAGCGCCCGTGCAGCATCGCGAACAGGTTGTAGGGCCAGTGCGGCAACTCGCGCCGTCTGCGGTAGCAATGGCTGACACCGGGAATCGCGCCGACGCGCGCGCCGAGATGATCAACCTGCGCATCGTCTACATCCCACACTGTCATGCCGTTCGCCACAAAACCGAGCCGGTAGTGATTGGGCACCGCGCCGATGCGGCGGACGAGGCCGCTGCTCAGCATTTGCGCAAGGCGTTCGCGCACCGTGTCGCCGCTCACGCCGAGCATCGCGCCCACGGCTTCATACGGGCGCGGCACGAGCGGCAGGCCGCTTTGCGTGGCGCCGACCAGTTGGCGGTCGAACTCATCTAGGGGCATGGCTTTCCCCTGGCACCGCTAGCAAAGGCAGACGCAGCTCGACGGCGTACTCGCGCTCTTTCGGAAACGCGTGCACGGCCAGGCCGGTCTGCTGCGCGATGCGTGCCAGCACGGCGTCAACCTGCCCGGGCGATTCGGCCGCGACGACGAACCACATGTTCAGCGAGTGTTCGCGCCGATAGTTGTGGGCGACCTCGGGCAGCGCGTTGACGATCCGCGCGACCGTATCGAAGCGCTCCGCAGGCACCTCAAGCGCCGCGAGCACATACCTTCCGCCCGCGGATTCAATGCGGTACAGCGGCCCGAAGCGCGTCAACACGCCTTGCGCGAGCAGACGGCGCAGCCGCTCCAGCACTTCGTCTTCGTCCATGCCGAGATCAGCTCCGACCGCAGCGAACGGATGATCGGTCAGCGGCAAGTTGCCGTGCAGGCGGTCGATGAGCCGGGCGTCGCGCGCATCGAAATCTGTCGCGGGTTCAACATGCGCCATGCAACGCTCCCTGGTCGGCGCGCTCGCGAGTGGCTGGCGAGAGTCGTTCGGCCTGCAAGCCCATTGCCGGGCTGGGCTGGCCCGGCCCTGGGGGCGCACGAAAGTAGCTGCCACCGCCTTGCTTGAAGCGGCGCCGGCTGAACAGAACCGCGCGCGGATGAGCGGCCAAGCCGCAGCGCTCGGTCGCCGTGTCGATGGCCGTGCGTACTTCATCGCGGTCCCGGCCGTGCACCATGCAGTACAGGTTGTACGGCCAGCCCGATGCGCGCTCGCGGCGGTACGCCAGGGTCACGCCGAGCTGGCCGGCGAGTTGGGTGCCGGCGGCGTCAACAGCGCTGTCGGGCACGTCGAACACTGTCATTGCGTTGTGCGTGTAGCCGGCTTCATGGTGGCGCACGATTACGCCAAAGCGACGCAACGCGCCTTCGCGCAACCAGCGGCGCAGGGTTGCCAGCACCTGATCGCGCGGTCGACCCAAAGCGTCGGCCCAGAGGTCGTAGGGCCGCGCATCGAGCGGGACACCGCCTTCCACGAGCGCGGCGAGCGGCGCGTCCGCGGCCAGCACGGGCGCCACCGCCTGAAACGCGGAGCCACCACTTGCGGCGAGCGTGTCGCGCAGGTCAAAACCGAGGTCGATGCGATACGCGCGTTGCATGCGCAGGCGCAGCGCTTCGAAGCCGGTGCGGCGCTCAAGATCGTCCACCGCCTGCGCCACGCTCGCGGCGCAACGCCCGGTGATGACGAACCACAGGTTGTAGCGGTGCTCGCGCTCGTAGTTGTGGTTGACGCCGGCATGCGCCGACACCAGCGAGGCGACAGCCTCGAGCCGCGTGGGCGGCACGGCAAACGCGCACAGCAGCGCCGCGCCACCCGCGCCCGCACCCCACACGCCGCCGATGCGGCTGATCGCGCCGCTGCGCAGTAAGTCGCGATAGCCGTCGAGCACTTCGCTTTCCGTCATGCCGCAGTGAGCGCCGATTTCTGCATAGGGCGTAGCAGCGAGTGGGAAGTCGCGCTGCCAGTCGTTGAGCAAGGCGAAACTGGAATCGGGGCGAAGCAGCATGTCCATGTCAGTGGCTCGACCGCTCTTTGCACGAGCCGCGACGCATGAAACTCGGATGCGGTGGGGAGGGCTTCTTGCGGCCCTTTGCTGACGTTCGTGTGGGTCCGCTTCTGTATGTCAGCGTCCGCGCGGCGCGGCAGGCGCTACCCGCGTGGGGCTCATGCTGTGGCGGTCTCCGCTTCGCTCCGACTCCGCTGTGGTGCTCGCCTTGGAGTCGCGCCCCGAACTCGCTTCGTTCGCTGCGCTCACTACGCT
>JANOLJ010000397.1:0-2098 GCA_031419715.1 Burkholderiales bacterium
CAGCCTGCACCGCGTGAAGGAACTGGGTCTGCGCTTCCTCTTCACCGACAGCCACGCCTACTACCGCTGGGCCAACTACTTTGACGATCTGGCGCGGCTGGATCGCATCGATTGGCCGCTGTTGCAGCGGCGCGATTTCAAACGCGATCCGGATGACCCGGCCAAGTTCGAGCGCTACCAAGCCGAGGCGCTCGTGCACCGGCATTGCCCGCTGCAGGCCCTGCTGGGCATCGTGAGTTTTACCGATGGCGTAAAGGCCGATATTGAGCGGAGAATGGTGGCCCAGGGTCTGGCCCTGCCCGTTCACACCCGGCCCGGGTGGTATTTCTGATGATCACCTACACCCAAGGCAACCTGCTCGAAGCCCGCGCCGAAGCGCTGGTGAACACCGTCAACACCGTGGGTGTGATGGGCAAGGGCATTGCCTTGATGTTCAAGGAACGCTTCACGCACAACTTCGACCTGTACGCCGCGGCCTGCAAGGCCAGGCAGGTGCAGGTGGGCCGGATGTTCGTCACCGAAACGGGTGAGCTGAACGGCCCGCGCTGGGTGATCAACTTTCCGACCAAGGAGCACTGGAAGGCGCCGTCGCGGCTGGAATGGGTTGACGCGGGCTTGCAGGACTTGAAGCGCGTGCTGCAAGAGCGGCACATCAAGTCGATTGCCATTCCACCATTGGGCGCGGGCCAAGGCGGGTTGGACTGGCCCACTGTGAAGACCCACATCGACGCAGCCTTGAAGGACCTGCAAGACATTGACATCACCGTCTACGAGCCGACCGAGCAGTACCAGAACGTCGCCAAACGCGCCGGGGTGGAGAAGCTCACACCGGCACGCGCGCTGATTGCAGAGCTGGTGCGTCGCTACTGGGTCCTGGGAATGGAATGCAGCCTGCTCGAGATCCACAAACTCGCCTGGTTCCTGGAACGCTGCGTCGAACACCTAGGGCTGCCCAATGACTTGCAACTTCAGTTCAAGCCGCATCGTTACGGCCCGTTCGCACCGAAGTTGAACCACTTGCTCAACAGCCTGGACGGCAGCTACCTGCGTAGCGACAAGCGCATTGCCGACGCCGACCCGCTGGACGTGATCTGGTTCGACGACAGCCGCAAGGACGTGGTGCAGGCCTATCTGAAGAGCGAAGCGAAGGACTTGGCGCCCGCGCTCGAAGCAACGGCTGCGCTGATTGACGGCTTCGAATCGCCTTACGGCATGGAGCTGCTCGCGTCGGTGGACTGGCTGCTGAGTCGGGCGTACGTTGCGGCCAGCGTGCCGGCCGTGTGCGAAGCCCTGGCAAATTGGCCAGCCGAAGGCGTAGATGGTGCTGGCCAACGCAAGAGCAACTTGTTCGATGAACGCGCGGTCGGCTTCGCGCTCGACCGGTTGTTGGGAAGCCGTCTTTACGACCCGGCCTGATGACGACCATCGGCGCGCCGATGGCTTCGCAATCCTCGACCAGTTGCGCGCCAAGTTCCCGCACGCGGAGTCGTTCCTCATGGACGACGCCACACTGCTGGCGCACCGCGAGCTCTGGACCGAAGAGCCCGAGCCGACGCAGCGCGACTGGCCACGCTTGACCGCCGATGAACGCGCGCTCTACGACGATTTGCGTTGGAAGCGGCTGGGCGATGCTGAAGGGCAGCAGGTCCGGCTCGAGCAGGAGCGCATCGGATTCGGGCTGGTCGTCACCGCGGTGCACACCTCGGCGAGAGTCATGCACCTTGGCTCGAAGCGGCCGAGCGGCGCGTGCGCGGCGCAGGAGCTACGGTAATTGCGCACAATGGCAGCGCGTTGGAGGTGGCCCAAAAACTGACCGGCTCGCTCGATGCTCACGCGCTTCACTTCGCGCTGTTGGACCCGTTCGACCTCGATCTGCCATTCGAGTTGATCCGAACGCTCGCCACGTTCAAGCGCATGGACCTGCTGATCCACGTGTCGGCGATGGAACTGCAGCGCAATTGGCAGCGCTACTCGAAGGCAGATCAATCGCCGTTAGATCGCTTCGCACCAGGCTGGCGCGACTACGTCGAGACTCATTGCGTGAGCAGTGCGCGTTCGCCGGCGTACCGTTCTTCTTCAAGCAATGGGGCGGGGTTCG
>JANOLJ010000398.1:0-21283 GCA_031419715.1 Burkholderiales bacterium
GGCCAGCAGCACTACGAGGAGCAGCAGCGCCAGCGCAGCATCGCCGCCCTCAAGCGCCGCGCCGCTGCCCTCGGCTTCGCTGTCATGCCAACTCCGAGCCCGGCATGAATACGGCCCTCAAACCGTTTTGTTTCTCATGAGTCTTTCGCTCATGCCCGCTCATCACGCCAAAAGGCGCCCGCTCGTCGTTGCAAATGCTCGCCATAGCCCGAGCTATGGCTGCGCTTTGCGCCTAGATCGGCCAACTTTTGGCGCGCTGCTCGGGCACGCTCGAAAAACTCTCAGGCTCTGAGGCAACACAAGCCGCGGCAATGCCGCGCCGCGCCGTGAGGCGATCGGCAATTCAAGTCGAAAATCCGGCCCATGCGCAAGCCGTCACTGCTGCCCACCCTGGCCCCCGAGCCTACCGGGCTGAACCCGCTCGCGCTGGCCGCGGTGGCCAGCCTGTGGATGGCCGCGTTTGCGAACTGGCCGCTCTGGCGAGCGCTGTCGCGCTTGCCCGAAATGGCCTCACTGCGCGGCGCGCTGTTCATCGCCTGCTTCGGCTTGATGTTGGCGCTGCTGCTGTTCGCGCTGCTCGCTCTGCTGTCGTTCGCGCGCAGCGTCAAGCCCGCCATCAGCGTGGGTCTGCTGTCGGCCGCGTTCGGCGCCCACTTCATGGGAAGTTATGGCGTCGTCATCGACACGACGATGCTCACGAATGTGTTGCAGACGAATCTTGGCGAAGCCCGGGATCTGCTGAGCCTCGGCTTGCTCGCCAGCGTGCTGGCGCTGGCCGGTGTGCCGGCGTTGGCGCTGTGGCGGCTGCCCGTGAAGCGGCTGCCCCTGCACCGGCAGTTGTGGCGCAATGCCTTGGTGTTCGGCGCCTCAAGCCTGGCGGTTGTCTTGCTCGGACTGGCTTCGTTCGCCGACCTGTCCGCGGCAATGCGCAACCACAAGTCGCTGCGCTACCTGATCAACCCGCTGAATTCGTTCTATGCGCTGGGCGTGCTCGGCTTCCAGGCGAATGCGCGACCGTCCGGCCCACCTCAAGCGATCGGGCTCGGCGCGCGCGCCTTGCCCCACAGCGGGCGCCCGCCCTTGCTCGTGCTGGTCGTCGGCGAAACGGCGCGCGCGGACCACTTTTCACTGAACGGCTACCCGCACCGCACGAACCCGGAGCTTGCGCGCCACGACGTCATCAGCTTCGCCGACGTGACCTCCTGCGGCACGAGCACGGCCGCATCGCTGCCGTGCATGTTCTCGCATCTCGGGCGCGAAGCTTTCGACTCGCGCGACCACGACAGCGAGAACCTGCTCGACCTGGCGCAGCGCGCCGGGCTGGCCGTGCTCTGGCTCGACAACCAGGCGGGCTGCAAGGGCTTGTGCGATCGCGTGCCGAATGCTTTCGCGCATCAGGCCGCCTCCGGCGCGCCGCCGCTTCCCGCGAGCCTGTGCGAGAACGGCGAATGCTTCGACGAGGCGCTGCTGCATGGCCTGGAGGCGCGCCTGCAAGCCCTGCCCGCCGCGCAGCGCGAGCGCGGCGTGCTGCTCGTGCTGCACCAGATGGGCAGCCACGGCCCGGCCTACTTCAAGCGCTCGCCCCCCGAGTTGAAACCCTTTCAGCCCGAGTGCACAACGCCTGCGCTCGCGCAATGCGCGGGCGACTCGCTGGTGAATGCCTACGACAACTCGATTGCCTACACAGACCGCATGCTCGCCGCGCTGATCGTGTGGCTGCAGCAGCGTTCGGCAGCCTATGACGCCAGCATGCTCTACATCTCCGACCACGGTGAATCGCTGGGCGAGAACAACTTGTACCTGCACGGCCTGCCCTTCGCCTTTGCGCCGCGCGAGCAGACCCACGTGCCGTGGATCGGCTGGATGTCCGCCGGTGCGCAGGCGTCCCTCGGTTTGAACTGGAAATGCCTGCGGGATCGGCGCACCGAGCCGCTGACGCACGACCACTTGTTTCATACCGCGCTCGGCGCGTTGCAGATCGACGCCACCGAGTATCGGCGCGAACTCGACGCGTATGCGCCGTGTCGTGCGCGATGAATCCGCGCTGTGCCTATGCAAAAAGATCGCGCTGCGGCGTATCGGCCTTGACTTGAGGCTTGCGGAACTGCGACAGATCGAGCGGCACGCGCTCGCGCTTCAAACCCAGCCGCGCCGCCGCCTTGTCAAAGCGCTGCCGCAGCAGTTGCGCCCACACGCCCTGCCCGACCATGCGCGAGCCGAAACGCGCGTCGTAGTCGCGCCCGCCCCGCATCTCGCGCACGCGTGCCATGACGCGCGCCGCGCGCTCGGGAAAGTGACACTCCAACCACTGCTGAAAGATAGTATTCACCTCCCACGGCAGACGCAGCACGACGCTGAACGCGCGCGTGGCGCCGGCTCGCGCGGCGGCCTCAAGGATGCGCTCGAGCTCGGGCTCGTTGATGAACGGAATGACCGGCGACACGCTCACCCCCACCGGCACGCCCGCCGCGACCAGCGCCTCGATGGTGCGCAGGCGGCGCTGTGGTGACGCGGCGCGCGGCTCCAGAATGCGCGCCAGGTCGGCGTCGAGCGTCGTGATCGAGACATAAGCCGCGACCAGACCGCGCGCCGCCATCGGCGCGAGCAGGTCGAGGTCGCGCTCCACGCCCGCGGATTTGGTAACGAGCGAAAACGCGTGGCTGCACTCGGCGAGCACTTCCACGATGCCACGCGTGATGCGGAGTTTGCGCTCTACCGGCTGGTAGGCGTCAGTCGCCGAGCCCAGGTTGAGCATCGCCGGTTCGTAGGCCCGACTGGCGAACGCTTCGCGCAGGCGCTCTGCCGCGTTCACCTTGGCGACGATGCGCGTCTCGAAATCCAGCCCGGGCGAGAGGTTCAGGTAGCTGTGCGTCGGCCGCGCAAAGCAGTACACGCAGCCGTGTTCGCAGCCGCGGTACGGGTTGATCGAGAGGTCGAAGGCGATGTCGGGCGAGTCATTGCTCGTCAGTATGGCTTTGGCGTGCTCTTCGATGATCTGGGTGCGCGGCGGCAGGGCCTGCTCTTGCGCCTCTTGCTCAAGCGAGCCCCAGCCATCGTCAAAAGTTTCGCTGCTGTGGCGGCTGAACCGATGGGGCGCGACCCAAGCCGTGCCTCGGCCTCGGATCGCACCTGGATCGAGGCCCGCGGCGAAGATCGGAATGGTCGGCTGCGGATGTTTCTGCATACTGTGAATATACACAGTCTTCAAGCAGGATCCAAGCTCTCCTCGCGCGCCCGCCCGAAGCCCCACGACGCCGAGTCACAGCGCGCCATGCCTCACCCCGCCACGCCGCCTCACCCCGCCTCGCTACGCCGCGGCCTTGACCCTCGCCCGCCACGCCCCGACGATGACAATCAGCCCCGGCACGATGATCGCCGCCCAGATGATCTTCTCCAGGTTCGCCTTGACCCAGGGGATGTTGCCGAACAGGTAGCCCGCCAGCGTCAAGCTGACCACCCACAGCGCGCCGCCGCCCACGTTGTACAACGTGAATTTGCGCCTCGTCATCTCCGCCACGCCCGCCACGAAGGGGGCGAAGGTGCGCACAAAGGGCAGGAAGCGCGCGATCACGATCGTGATGCCGCCGTACTTTTCGTAGAAGGCATGCGCCTGGTCGAAGGCCCGGCGGTTGAACCAGCGTGAGTCCTCCCACTGGAACACCTTGGGCCCGAAGTAGCGGCCGATCGAGTAGTTGACCTGGTCACCTAGGATCGCCGCGGCGGTGAGCAGGCCCATCGACAACGGCAGATCCATGAGCCCGGCGCCACACATCGTGCCGACGACGAAGAGCAGCGAATCGCCGGGCAGGAAGGGCATGACGATGAGGCCGGTCTCGACGAAGATGATCGCGAACAGCAGCGCGTACACCCATGGCCCATAGGCCTGCACGAAAGTGGCAAGGTGCACATCGATGCGCAGGATGAAGTCGACGAGGAAGCTGATGAGTTCCATGCAATCGATTATCCATTCGGCAAGCACGGGCAGCGCCAGCGCTTCCTACAATGCCGCGATGCACCGTGACCCAGCTCCCGCCGCGCGCCGGCCGATCCGCGAACTCGGCGACGAGCTGGTGAGCCAGATCGCGGCCGGCGAGGTGGTGGAGCGGCCGGCCTCCGTGGTGCGCGAACTCGTCGACAACGCCCTCGATGCCGGCGCCACCGAAGTGGGCGTCAAGCTCAGTGGCGGCGGCGTGCGCGGCACGAGCGTCGAAGACGACGGCGAGGGCATCGAATCCAGCGAACTGGCGCTCGCGCTGCGGCGCTACGCAACGAGCAAGATCGCCAGCCTGGACGACCTCGAATCGGTGTTGACGATGGGCTTTCGCGGCGAAGCGCTGGCCGCGATCTGCTCCGTCGCCGAGGTGCAACTCACGAGCCGCACGGCGCAGTCGGCGCACGCCACCCGCCTGGACGCGCGCAGCGGCGAAATGCAGGCCGCCGCGCGAGCGCAAGGCACCACCGTGGACGTGCGTGAGTTGTTCTTCAGCACGCCGGCACGCCGCAAGTTCCTCAAGACCGAGGCCACCGAGCTTGCGCACTGCGTTGACGCGGTCCGGCGCCACGCGCTGGCGCGGCCGGACGTGGCGTTCACCGCCTGGCACGACGGCAAGGCGGTTCTGCAATGGCGGCGCGCCACAGCAAGGCAGCGCGTGCTCGACGTGCTCGGCGCCGATTTCATGGCGCAAAGCGTGCCGCTGGAATTGGGCACCCCGACGCTGAGCGTCGGTGGCTACGCCGGCCTGCCCGAAGCGGCACGCGCACGCGCCGACCAGCAGTATGTGTTCGTCAACGGGCGTTACGTGCGTGACCGCCTGATTGCGCACGCCGTGCGCTCCGCGTATGAAGACGTGTTGCACGGCGCGCGCCAACCGGCGTATGTGCTGTTCATCGCCATCGCGCCGGAGCGGGTTGACGTGAATGTGCACCCGACCAAGGTGGAAGTGCGCTTTCGCGACTCGCGCGAAGTGCACCACGGCGTGCGCAGCGCCGTGAGCAGCGCGCTTGCCGCGTCGCGCGCGGGCGCGCTGCCGCTGCTGGGCAGCACGGCCATGGCTTCAGCCACGAACCCGCCTCAGCCGGCCACTGCCGCTTGGGCAGACGGCCTTGCCGCGGGCAACGGCTCACCGGCAGCGCCCACGCGCACCTTCAACGCCGCGCCGTGGGCGAACTCGCCCACGCAAGTCAAGCTGGCCCTGCAAGAACTCTCGGCCCTGCATGTTGCAGAGCCCGCCGCGCCATGGCAGGTCACGCGCCCCGAGCCGCAGACGCACGCCGCAGCCCCGCAGGACGCGCCATCCTGGCCCCTGGGCAAGGCGCTCGCCCAGGTCGCCGGCATCTATGTGCTTGCCGAAAATTCGCAAGGCCTGGTGATCGTCGACATGCACGCCGCGCATGAGCGCATCGTCTACGAACGGCTCAAGGCGAACAGCGCGGCGGCGCCGATCGAGGCCCAGCCGTTGCTGATCCCGGTCACCTTTGCCGCCACCGGGCAGGAGATCGCCACCGCGCAGGCGCAGGCCGACGAGCTGCTGCAACTCGGCCTGGACATATCGCCGTTGAGCGCGACCACGCTCGCGGTGCGCTCGCAGCCGGCGGCGCTGAGCGGCGGCAACGTGGTCGAGCTCGCGCGCGGCGTGCTCGCCGAACTCGCCCAGTTCGACGCCAGCCATGTCGTGCAGCGCGCCCGAGACCGCATCTTGTCCACGATGGCCTGCCACGGCTCGGTGCGCGCGAATCGCAAGCTCACGCTGGAAGAGATGAACGCGCTGCTGCGCGACATGGAGCGCACCGAGCGCGCCGATCAGTGCAATCATGGGCGGCCCACCTGGCGCCAGATCAGCATCAAAGAACTGGACCGTCTGTTCTGGCGCGGCCAGTGAGCGGCAGCTATCAGAAAGGAACCGTGATGAATGAAGTGCCCGCCTCCGCGCGCCGCGTCTGGCCTTTGTGGCTGGCGGGCTTGCTGTTCGTCGTGCTGTTGGCGGGTTGCCAGAGCTTGGAGGTGCAGCAGCGCAAGTGGATCTTCATGCCCTCCACTTCTCAGCCCTGGTCCGACACGCACATCCAGGGCATGGACGACGTCTGGATCGAACACGAATCGGCGCTCAGCGGCACCCGCGTCAAGCTGCACGCGCTGTGGGTCGCCGCGGAAAGTGAGTCCGCGCCGGTATTGCTTTATCTGCACGGTGCGCGGCGCAATGTGGCCGGGAGCGCGTTTCGCATCCGGCAGATGCAGCAGTTGGGGTTCAGCGTGCTCGCCGTGGACTACCGGGGTTTCGGCAAGAGCAGCGACGAGTTGCCGTCGGAAGAACTCGTCTACGAAGACGCGCGCGCCGCCTGGGCCTACCTCGCCCGCGAGCACCCGCAGCGCAACCGCTACATCTTCGGCCACTCGCTGGGCGGCGCCATCGCGGTGCAGCTCGCCACCGAGGTAGACGACTCGAAAGGCCTGATCGTCGAGGGCACATTCACGTCGATTCCCGAAGTGTTTCAGACGATGAAGTGGGGCTGGTTGCCGATCACGCCGCTCATTACGCAGCGCTTCGATTCTGCGGAAAAGGTGGCCCGCGTGCGCAGCCCCGTGCTCGTGGTGCACGGCGCGAACGACTCGCTGATCCGCCCGGCGCTGGGGCGCGCCCTTTACGAACGCGCGGCGTCGCCGAAACGCTTTGTGCTCGTCGAGGGCGGCACGCACTACAACACCAACGGCAAGGGCCAGCAACACTATCGCGCCGCGTTGCGCGAGCTGTTCGGCCTGGGCATTTGAATTGCCACACACGCACGCTGCACCGATAACCGCCATGGCCACCTTGAAGTTGAAAGCCTCCGCGCCACGTCCGGCGCAGCCGGGGTCGGGAGCGCGAAACCGCCCACCGATCCGTGGCGCAGGCGCTGGCCGCCACAGTGGTGCCGCAGCGCGTGCGGCCCCGGTCCATGCGGATCCGGACAACGAACCCCCGCGCCCCGTTGCTGCTCGCCCGGTCCCGCGCCCCGCGGCTCCGCGCCCCGCGGCTCCGGGCGCTGCGGCACCCCGCCCTGTGGCACCCCGCCCTGCCGCGGCGCGCCCGCCAGCGCCACGCCCCAGCGCGCGGCGCCGCGAACCCGAACGCGGCGAGCCGGCGGAGCCGCCGCAACACGCGCCCGGTTCGATGCGCCTGTCCAAACGCATGAGCGAACTCGGTCTGGCCTCGCGCCGCGAAGCCGACGACTGGATCGCCAAGGGCTGGGTGCGCGTGGACGGGCGCATCGTCAACGAACTCGGCTCGCGCGTCATGCCCGGGCAGGCCGTCACGCTCGACCCGCGCGCCAAGGGCGAACAGGCGCGTCGCGTCACGGTGCTGGTGAACAAGCCGATCGGCTATGTCAGCGGCCAGGCCGAAGACAGCTATGAGCCGGCGATGGTGCTGGTGACACCGCAGAACCGCTGGCGCGACGACGCGACCGACCAACGCTTCGAACTCGCGCACGTGCGCCACCTGGTTCCCGCCGGCCGCCTGGACATCGACTCGACGGGCCTGCTCGTGCTCACCCAAGACGGCCGCCTGGCGAAACAACTCATCGGCGAAGGTGGCCTGGTCGAAAAAGAATACCTGGTGCGTGTGCAAGCCATCGAACCCGGCCCGGTGCCCGCCCCAGTGCCTGATACGGCGCTGCAATTGCTGCGCCACGGCCTGTCACTCGATGGCGAGGCGCTGCGCCCGGCGCGCGTTGAGTGGGTCAATGAGGATCAACTGCGCTTTGTGCTGCAACAAGGCAAGAAGCGCCAGATTCGCCGCATGTGCGAAGCCGTGGGGCTGCGCGTGCTCGGCCTGAAGCGCGTGCGCATCGGCAAGGTGATGCTCGGCGATCTGCCCGCCGGCCAGTGGCGTTACCTCGCCGCTGACGAATCGTTCGTCTGAGCGCCGAGCGCGTGCGCTCGCCCGCCGTTCGGCTGCGCCGATGAGCCCTGCACCCCTCTCGCGCCCGACCATGACCCCCAATGTGGTCGTCACCGCATTGGTATTGCTGCTGGGCATCCAGCCGATCACGACGGACCTCTACCTTCCGGCGCTGCCGAACTTACAGCAAGATCTCGGCGCGAGTGTGGCCACGACGCAGTTGACGCTGTCGGCTCTCATCATCGCCTTTGGCCTGGCGCAATTGCTTTGCGGGCCATTGGCGGACCGCTTTGGCCGCCGGCCGGTGCTGCTTTTCGGCCTGCTGCTCTACACCCTGGCCAGCGTGCTCGCCGCGCTGGCGCCGAGCATCGAATGGCTGATCGGCTGGCGCGCCTTGCAAGGCGCGGCAATGGCGGCAGCCGTGACCTGCGGCCGCTCCATCGTGCGTGACCTGTACGAACCGCAGCTTGGCGCGCGCATGCTCGCGCGAGGCCTCGGCGGCCTGGGGCTGATCGCATTCACCTCGCCGTTGCTGGGCGGGGCCATCGTGCACTGGTTCGACTGGCATGTCGCGATGCTCATGCCTGCGCTGTTCGGTGCCGCGAGCCTGGTTTTCATCGCGACGCGCTTCACCGAGACGATTCCCGAACGCAACCGCGCGGCCACGCGCCTCGCGCCGTTGCTTCGAAACTGGTGGCAGATCGTCGCGCACCCGACGTTTCGCGCCTACACGCTGCTGCTGTGCATGACTTACGCGGGCCTGTTCACGATGCTCGCGGCAAGCGCGTTCGTCTACATCGGCGCGCTCGGCCTGTCGCGCCTGGCGTGCGGCGCGATCCTCGCCGCCAATTCGCTGTTCTACATCGGGGGCACGCTGCTGTGCCGCCGGCTGTTGGCGCGCTACGGCCTGCGCCCGACCGTCGCGATCGGCGGCGCGTTCAGCCTCGCGGGGGGCGTGGCGACGGCGCTGCTGTCGATCCTCGGCGCGCATGAGGTGTCGGTGTGGAGCGCCATCGCGCCGGTGTGGCTGTTCATGATCGGCCATGGCATCCACCAGCCCTGCGCCCAGGCCGGCGCGGTCGGGCCTTTCCCCGACAAGGCCGGCACCGCGGCGTCGGTGTCGGGCTTCTTGATGATGGTGGTGGCGTTCGGCGTCGGCCTGCTGCTGGGTCGTTACCTGAACGGCACGGTGTTCCCGTTGACACTGGGGTTGGGCGTGTTCGGCGCGGGCACCGCCGCAGTCGCCTGGACCCTGGTTCGGCAGCACGGCGAGCCGGTGCGGCGCACAGCCGCGGCGCAACCGCTGTGATGCGCCGACCCGATATGCCAGGGCGCATCATTTGCCTGGCGGGGCCCACGGCCTCGGGCAAGAGCGCGATCGCGATGGCGCTGGCGAGCGCGCTCGCGCGGCCGGTGGAAATCATCAGCGTTGACTCCGCCCAGGTGTACCGCGGCATGGACATCGGCACCGCCAAACCGAGCGCCGCGCAGCGCGCCGCCGTGCCGCACCACCTGATCGACATCATCGAGCCGACGCAGGCGTATTCGGCGGCGCGCTTCGTCACTGAGGCGATGCGATGCATTGCCGAAATCAGCGCGCGCGGCCACATCGCGCTGTTGGTGGGCGGCACGATGCTCTACTTCAAGGCGCTGCGGGAGGGGCTGGACGCGCTTCCCGGCGCCGACCCGAACGTGCGTGCCCAGCTCGACGCCCAGGCCGACGCACACGGCTGGCCGGCGCTGCACGCCGAGCTGGCGCGCATCGACCCCGTCACCGCGGCGCGCCTGGCACCGGCCGACGCGCAGCGCATTCAGCGTGCGCTGGAGGTGTACCGCGTGACCGGAACGCCGCTCTCCGCGTTGCACGGCAGCGCCGCCAAGCCCGCACTCGCCGCGCCGTTGATTGCGCTGGAGCCGCTGGACCGGGCCTGGCTGCATGCGCGCATCAAGGCGCGCCTGCATGAAATGCTGGCCGCAGGTCTGGTCGATGAAGTCCGGGCCCTGCGCGCACGTGGCGACCTGCACGCCGGGCTCGCATCGATGCGCTGCGTGGGTTACCGGCAGGCCTGGCAGGCCTTGGACAGTGGCGACATAGAGCCCCTGGCGCAGCGCGCGCTTGCCGCGACCCGCCAACTCGCGAAACGCCAACTCACCTGGCTGCGCGCCATGCCCGAGCGCCACACCGTGCCCTGCGACGCGCCCGATGCCCTGGAGCGCACGATCGCGCTGGCCCGTCGGCTCACGTTGCCGTGAGCGCCCGCGGTGCCGGCTGTGCATCGGTCGGTCGCCGCAGCCCCATGGTTCAATCGCGGCGATGAGTCTGCCCACCACCCTGCTGCAACTGCGCGGCCTGAGCAAGCGCCATGGTGCGAGCCCGGTGTTCGCCGACGTGAACCTTGAAGTCGCGGCCGGTGAGTTTGTTGCCATCGTCGGCGAGTCGGGCGTCGGCAAGTCGACCCTTCTGAACTGCATCGCCGGCCTGGACAGCATTGACGCCGGCACGGTACACATCGCTGGCGAGGCGATGAGCGCGCTGCGCGAGCCCGAGCAGGCATTGCTGCGCCGCCGTCTGCTGGGCTTCGTGTTCCAGGCCTTCCACGTGTTGCCGCATTTGAGCGTGGCGCGCAACGTGGCACTGCCGCTGATGCTGCTCGGGCGCGACGAGCCCGAACGGGTGGAGCGACTGCTCGCCGCGGTGGGCCTGCAAGGGCTCGGCCCGCGCATGCCGCAGACGCTTTCCGGCGGCGAACTGCAGCGCGTCGCGATCGCCCGCGCCGTGGTGCATGCGCCCAAACTGATCCTCGCCGACGAGCCCACCGGCAACCTCGACCCGAGCACCGCGCAGCGCGTGCTGGAGACATTTCGCGAGCAGGTCCACATCGGCGGCGCCGCTTGCGTGCTCGTCACGCACTCGCCAGCCGCCGCGGCGTTTGCAGACCGGGTGCTGGTGCTTGATCCCCAGGGTCTGCACCCGCGTTGAACCATGCAGCGCCGCCGATGCGTCCTGCGTTCGCCGCCCCCGAGGCGGGGCAGCCAACATCCCCGTCTGACCAACCTGCGGTGGCATGCCACGCCGTGCCATGCCACCCGGGTGTCGGGGCTGGCGGTTTGGGGTACGGGCGCAGGCACCATTCGCGGTGTCCTCGACCTGAGCGAGAGAACACCGTGTTGATGGCGCGACAACCGCAGGCCGAATCCGGTGCCCCGCGAGCGTGGGCCGGAGAACGTACCCCAGGCCGCCTGCCACGCTGCTCGACATCGGCACGCAGCGCGCAACGAAGGTCAGCAAACCGCCGCAACCAGCCCTCCCCCGCGCATCAGCATTTCACGCCTCATCGGTCGCGCAAAGCACGGTGGCGCCACTGACATGCTGCGCCTGCTGCGCGAGCTCTCCTGGCCTGAGTTGCGCCATCACGCATGGCGCTGGCTGAGTGCCTGGTTCGCGGTGGTGCTGGGCGTGGCGCTGGCGTTTGCGGTGCATTTGATCAATCAATCCGCGCTCGGCGAATTCAGTACCGCGGTGCGCAGCGTCAACGGCCAGCCGGACTTTGAGCTGCGCGAATCACATCGAAGCTTCGGCGGCGGTTTTGACGAGCAGGTCTACGCCCGCGTCGCGGCGCATCCTGGTGTTGCGTTGGCCAGCCCGGTGGTGGAGATTGAAACCTACGGTCTCGGTGCGCAAGGGCAACGCGTCGCGCTGCGCGTGGTGGGCCTGGACGCGCTCGTCGCCGCGACCCTGGCGCCGCAACTGATGCCCCGGCCTGGCGCGAACGCCGATCGACTCAGCATGCTCGACCCCGCAGCGGTGTTTCTCAACGCCGCCGCGGCGAGCCGCCTGGGCGCATCGGGCATCGTGCAATTCGGCAGCGGCGCGCGCACGGTGGGTCTGGAGGTGCAGGGCAGCGTCGCCGTACAAGGGCCGCCGCTCGCGGTGATGGACATCGCCAGCGCGCAAGCCGTATTCGGCATGCTCGGTCGCATCAGCCGCATCGACGTGCGCCTGGCCAGCGGCGCCCAGGTCGATGCCGTGTTGCGCGATCTGGCGCTGCCGACCGGCCTGCGCGCCGCGGCGCCGGATGAGTCGGCGCTGCGCGTGTCGAATCTGTCGCGCGCCTATCGTGTCAACTTGTCGGTGCTGGCGCTGGTCGCCCTGTTCACCGGCGGGTTTCTGGTGTATTCGATTTTGTCGCTGTCGGTCGCGCAGCGCGCGCCACAGTTCGCGTTGCTCGGTGTGCTCGGCCTCACCGCGCGGCAGCGGCTGGACCTGGTGCTTGCCGAATCGGCCCTGCTGGGTGTGGCGGGTAGCCTGGCGGGCTTGGCGCTCGGATACGCGCTGGCGGCGCTGGCGCTGAACTTGCTGGCGGGCGATCTGGGTGGCGGCTACTTTCCGGGTGTCGCGCCGCAGGTGCGGTTTGGCGCGTGGGCCGCCGCGAGTTACGGCGTGCTCGGCGTCGCCACAGCATCAGTTGGCGGCTGGTTCCCGGCGCGCGCCGCGCAGCGTATCGCGCCGGCACAGGCGTTGAAAGGGCTGACCGTGGCGAGCAGCGCGGCGGCGTCGGCGCGCTGGGCCGTGGCCGCCCTGCTCACTGCCGCCGCACTGGCGATGCTGCCACCCTGGTTCGGCCTGCCGCTGGCGGCGTATGCCTCGGTGGCCTTAGCTCTGCTGGGCGGCATCGCAGGTGTCCCGGCCTGCGTGGCGGCGCTGCTGCGGGTAGCGCCCGAGCCGCGCGGGCCGCTGCTCCTGCTGGCGCTGCAGCGCGCCCGGCATCAGCGGCACCAGGCCAGCGCGGCCGTTGCCGGCATCGTCGCCAGCCTGGCGTTGGCAGTGGCGTTGACGGTGATGGTGGGCAGTTTCCGCGGCTCGGTGACCGCCTGGCTGGGCCAGGTGTTGCCGGCGGACCTTTACGCGCGCACCGCCAGCGGCAGCGCGAGCGCGGATACGCTGTACCTGCCCGAAGACGTGGTGACCGCCGTGCGGGCGCTGGCGTCGATCGAACGCATCGTTGCGCAGCGTGTGTACCCGGCGCAGTTCGATCCGGCGCGTCCGGGCGTCGCGGTGCTGGCGCGGCCCTTGGCCGACGCGGCGACCAGTCTGCCGCTGGTGGGCGAGCTGTTACCCCCTATGGCGGGCGTGCTCAATGTCTACGTCAGCGAAGCGTTTGCCAGCCTGTACGCCGCGGCCCCCGGGTCACGCTTCGAATTGCCGCTGCCCGATGGCCGGACGCGCGCCGCCTACGTGCGCGGGGTCTGGCGCGACTATGCGCGCCAGCATGGCGCGATCGCGCTGGACAGCGCCGACTACCAGGCCGCCAGCGGCGACACACGCATCAATGACCTGGCACTGTGGCTCCAGCCCGGCGCCACGCCCGCGCAGGTGCAAGAGCAGATCGCCGCCCTCATCGGAACCCGCGGTGCGCTGGAGTTCGCCTCGGCCGGCGAGCTGCGGGCGACGTCGTTGCGCATCTTCGACCGCAGCTTCGCCGTGACGCTGTGGCTGCAAGGCGTGGCGATCGGCATCGGCCTGTTCGGCATCGCCGCGAGTTTTGCCGCGCAGGCGCTGGCGCGGCGCAAGGAGTTCGGCGCACTCATGCACCTCGGGCTGACACGCGCGCAATTGCTGCGCATGGTGGCGCTGGAAGGGGCGTTCTGGTCCGGCGCGGCCGCGTTGCTCGGCACGCTGCTCGGCCTGGGTGTCAGCGTGATCCTGGTCAAGGTGGTGAACCCGCAAAGTTTTCACTGGACGATGGACCTGGCCGTGCCGTGGCCGCGGCTGGCGGGGCTGGTGGTGGGGGTTTTTGCCTGCGCCACCGTGACGGCCTGGTGGGCGGCGCGCGGCTGCGTCGGCGCGAATCCGGCGCTGCTGGTCAAGGAAGACTGGTGATCTGAACGTGCCACCCGCGCGTTCGGCACGCCCGTCGGCGCGCGGCCCTCAAGTTTTCGCCCGGTCCTGCCGATACTCCGGCGGTAGAGAAACGATCGGGCCGAAGACCAGGGGGCAAACATGAACAAACCGGCAGAACGACCGCAGAACGATGGTACGGCGCTGCGCATGCGCAGCGAGCTGAAAGATCTGCTCAACCTATCCCCGGGTGCGCGCGAAGTGCTGCCGCATCTGGCCGGCCTGGACCGTGCGCTCAAGACGCAGGGCCTGGCGGCTTTCGACGCCCTGCCGGCGCGCATCCTGAAGCGCGCATCGGCACAACTACAAAGTGTTTATCCCGCCAAGCCGGGCGCGGGCAT
Source organism: Burkholderiales bacterium (assembly GCA_031419715.1). Classification (GTDB taxonomy): domain Bacteria; phylum Pseudomonadota; class Gammaproteobacteria; order Burkholderiales; family Burkholderiaceae_C; genus JAEMQF01. Next base: position 14,118 of record JANOLJ010000398.1, read on the forward strand.
CGTCGAGCTGCGTTCGCGTCTCGCCCAGGTGCTCGACGGTCAGGACCAAACCTCGGTCCGGCGCGGCCACGCCGCCCAGCCGTCGTCTTTCCTGACCGAGGACAAGCTCCAAGTGAGCGAGGCGAGCGAGTCCGACTTCATGCGCGCCGTCGAGGCGCAGCGAAAGTAGCCCTCCCACCCATTCCCGCCAGGCGCGCCGCGCGGCGCGCACCAGCGCCTGCTGTGCGATGCTCAGGCCGTGCAGCGACGCCACGGCATCCAATTTCTGATCGGGCTGGCGGGCGCCGTCGGCGCAGGCGGGCTCTGCGCTGCCGGCCTGTCGCCGCGCCGATTGGAGTTTCCCGCCGACTTCGGCGCGCACCCGACGCAGCGCATCGAGTGGTGGTATCTCACCGGCCATCTGGGAACGGTGCCGCCGCGGCAACCGCAACCGCAACCGCAACCGCAACCGCAACAGCGGCAGCAGCCGCCGCCGCAAGCGGAGCTGGCGCGCGACCCACGGTTCGGCTTTCAAGTCACATTCTTCCGCTCGCGCACGCAAGTCGACCCGGCGCACCCGAGCCGCTTCGCCGCCCGTCAGTTGTTGTTTGCGCATGTCGCGCTCACCGATCTGACGCAGCAACGCATGCGCCACGACCAGCGCATCGCCCGCAGCGGCTTCGGCTTGGCCGAGTTCGACCTGACCGACACGCGCCTGACGCTGCGCGACTGGAGCCTTGTGCGCAGTGGCCCGGCCCACGCCAGCCGCTATGTGGCGCAGGTGCGCAGCGCGGCGGCCGGCTTTGCCTTGCAATTGCGCTGCGACACCACCCAGCCGGTGCTGCTGCAAGGCGAGCAGGGCTGGTCGCGCAAGGGGCCGCGGCCCGAGCAGGCGAGCCTGTACTACAGCCAGCCGCAACTCGACACGCAGGGCACGTTGCAGATTGACGGACGTGAGCTGAGCGTGCAGGGGCGCGCCTGGCTCGACCATGAATGGAGCGATGCGCTGCTCGACGCGCAGGCCGTCGGTTGGGACTGGATCGGCATGAACCTGCACGACGGCTCGGCATTGACCGCGTTTGCCCTGCGCCGCGCCGATGGCAGCACGCTCTACGCTGGCGGCAGCTTTCGACGACCCGGCGCCGCGCCCACCATCGATGCGCCCGACGCCGTGAAGTTCACGCCGTTGCGGGTTTGGGCGAGCCCGCGAACCGCAGCGCGCTATCCGGTGCACTGGGCGATTGAGACCCGCAGCGGCAAATTCGAAGTGCGCGCGCTGCTCGACGACCAGGAACTCGACAGCCGCGCCAGCACCGGAGCCATCTACTGGGAAGGGCTGAGCGAGCTACTCGACGCGACCGGTCACCGCATCGGCCTGGGTTATCTTGAAATGACGGGTTACGCTGCGGCTTTGCGCCTGTAGCCGGCCAGGGTGGCCCGGCGCGAACGCGCGCCGCGCCGCCCTGCCGCGAAACACCCATAGACTCGCGCCATGGTCCCTGCCCCGCCTTCAAAGAACGTTCGCTCGCTCAGTGGTCTGAGCCCTTACCTGCGCCGCTACCGCGGGCGCATCGCGCTGGCGGTGCTGTTTCTCGTCTGTGCCGCGCTCAGCACGCTGATCTTCCCGCTGGCGCTGAAGTCGTTGATCGACGAAGGACTCGTCGCCACCGACCCGGGCGAACGCGTCATGGCCTTGCGCGAACATTTCTTCGCGCTCTTCGCCGTGGGCGCGGCGCTCGGCATGTTCTCGGCGCTGCGCTTTTACATGGTCACCTGGCTGGGCGAACGCGTCACCGCCGACTTGCGCAACGACGTCTATGCCCACGTCGTGCGGCAAAGCCCGGAATTCTTCGAGACCACGCAGACCGGCGAAGTGCTGTCGCGCCTGACGACCGACACGACGCTGGTGCAAACCGTCGTCGGCTCCAGCCTGTCGATGGGTTTGCGCAATACCGTGATGGGGATCGGCGCGATGCTGATGCTGATCATCACCAACCCGGTGGTGATGACGCAGGTGCTGGGCATCCTGGTGCTGGTGGTGTTGCCGTCGCTCGCGTTCGGCCGGCGCGTGCGCAAGCTCTCGCGCGCCAGCCAGGACCGCGTGGCGGATTCAAGCGCCATTGCCGCCGAAGTGCTGAACGCGATTCCCGTCGTGCAGAGTTACGTGCAGGAAGCGCGCGAAGCGCGGCGCTTCGACGCGTCCACCGCCGCCGCCTTCGCCACCGCCGTGCGGCGCACGCGCATGCGTTCGCTGTTGGTGGCATTCATCATCACCGCCACTTTCGGCGCCTTGCTGTGGGGCTTGTACCAGGGCACGCAGGCGGTGATCAACGGCAAGATGAGCGCCGGCCATCTGGGCCAGACCGTTGTCTACGTCATCATTTTGGTGAGCAGCGTGGCGGTGCTGGCCGAGGTCTATGGCGACCTGCTGCGCGCCGCGGGCGCGACCGAGCGCTTGATGGAATTGCTGGCCACACGCTCGTCGATCGCCTCACCCGCGTCGCCCGTCGCGCTGCCGTCCGCCGCCGGGGGTTCGGCAGTGGCCTTTCGCGACGTGAGCTTTCGATACCCGTCGCGGCCCCAGCACCCCGCGCTATCGCGTTTTTCACTCGACGTGAAATCGGGCGAGACCGTCGCCCTGGTCGGCCCCAGCGGCGCGGGCAAGAGCACGGTGTTCCAGTTGCTGCTGCGCTTTTACGACGCGAGCAGCGGCGACATTTCGATCGACGGCGTGGCCTTGAAGTCCGCGGCGCTCGAAGCGCTGCGCGAGCGCATCGCCATCGTTCCGCAAGACAGCATCGTGTTTTCCGCGAACGCCATGGAGAACATCCGCTACGGCCGGCCGCAGGCGAGCGACGCCGAGGTGATGCAGGCCGCGCAGGCGGCCTATGCGCACGACTTCATCAGCGCGCTGCCCGAGGGCTACGCCACGTTCCTCGGCGAACGCGGCGTGCGCCTGTCGGGCGGCCAGCGCCAGCGCATCAGCATCGCGCGGGCAATCCTGAAGAACCCGCCGCTGTTGCTGCTCGACGAAGCAACGAGCGCACTCGACGCCGAGAGCGAGCGCATGGTGCAGGCCGCGCTGGAAGCGGCAATGAAGGACCGCACCACGCTTGTGATCGCGCACCGCCTGGCCACGGTGCAGCGCGCGGATCGCATCGTCGTGATGGAGGCCGGCGAGATTGTGGGCACCGGCACGCACCGCGAGCTGGTGGCGCGCGGCGGCCTGTACGCACGCTTGGCGGCGATGCAATTCAGCGCGGGCGAAGGGGCTGCCATGGCCGACCTGGCGCTGCCCCGATAATCGCCGCTCTTTTTTGCCACTCACTTTTACCATCCGTTTCTGCCACTCACTTTTACCAACCAGAGCCCGCGCCGTGAACCGCCCCGTGCCTAGCCAATACGAAGACTTCCTGCGCCATGTGCACGAGCACGGCGTGCGCAAGGCAGACCGCACCGGCACCGGCACGCGCAGCTTGTTCGGCCACCAGATGCGCTTCGACCTGAACGAGGGATTCCCGCTGGTGACGACGAAGAAGGTGCACCTCAAGTCGATCGTTCTGGAATTGCTCTGGTTTCTGCGCGGCGACAGCAACGCGCGCTGGTTGCAAGAGCGCGGCGTGACGATCTGGAACGAATGGGCGAAGCCCGACGGCGACCTTGGCCCGGTGTACGGCGTGCAGTGGCGCAGTTGGCCCACGCCCGAGGGTGGCCACATCGACCAGATCGCCGAGGTCGTGAAGCAACTCAAGACGAACCCCGATTCACGCCGCATCATCGTCAGTGCCTGGAACGTCGCCGAACTGTCGAAGATGGCACTGCTGCCGTGCCACGCGTTCTTCCAGTTCTATGTGGCGCAGGGCAGGCTGTCGTGCCAGCTCTATCAGCGCAGCGCCGACATCTTTCTCGGCGTGCCGTTCAACATCGCAAGTTACGCGCTGCTCACCCACATGCTGGCGCAGCAATGTGATTTGCAGGTGGGCGAGTTCATCTGGACGGGCGGCGATTGCCACATCTATGACAACCACATCGAGCAAGTCGAGTTGCAGCTCTCGCGCGCGCCGTATGTCTACCCGACCCTCGTGATTGCGCGGCGCCCGGAGTCGATCTTCGACTACGCCTTCGAGGACTTTCAGTTCAGCGGCTACCAGCACCACCCGGCGATCAAGGCTCCCGTGGCGGTGTAAACGGCCGCCGTGCCGCGGCGAACGCGGCCTGTTGCGGACCTTCGTTGCGCGTTGCCTGTAGCTGTCGAGCAGCGTGGCAGGCGGCCTGGGGTACGTTCTCCGGCCCACGCTCGTCTGTCCTATGCGATTGAACGCCGATTGGTATCAGGCGTGCGCGGTCAGTCATTCACTGGCCGGCGGGCGACCAGTTGATTTCCTGCGCGGTTTTGTCGCCAATCAGCGCATGTTGCAAGCCCGAAGGCGTTTCGGACGTGGTCTGCGATAGGGGAAGCCGCCCTCCCATGATTTCAGCAAAGCGCTGCGGAAACAGCGGCTCGCGTTCCGGTTCGGCGTAGCCGTCGGGGAAGTCTGGCTGATCGGTCGCGCGATCGTATTTGTCGGTCGCACCCAGCGTGTGCAAAAACTCATGCGCGATGATGACGTTGTTTTGCGCCGCCATGTCGGCCGAGGCGAAGACCCGCGCCAGGCCGATCAAGCCTTTTTGCAGCGCGGTGGAGTGGCTCAGCCTGGGGCTGTGCGCCGGGTCGAAGTAAAGCAAGTAAATCTTGACCTGCAACTTCGGCCCCGTGGTTTCACCATGGCGCCAGGCCCACCAACGCATTCTCAAGCTCCACGCGGCCACGCTCAGCGCACCGCCGTGCTCGGGTGGCATGGGCGGTTTGCCGACGATCTGTTGGCCCAACCGAATCTCGATCGACGCCTTCGAACCCTGGCCATGGCGCCGGGCCTCGGCCTGCATGAACGCTTCGATCGGCTTGAAGTGAGCTGCGTTCAAGGTTTGGATGTAGGCCTGCGTGGCCTCCTGGCCGTCTGCATTGATCGGGTAGGCGTTGACGGGCAAGGTGTATTGCCACTTCACGGAGTTGACCTTGGTGCGCCAGGTGCCCACCGCGACGACGAGCAAGATGAGCAGAAGAACGGCAATTCGGATGGTTTTGAACACAGTCGGGCGAGTGCTTGGATGAGGTTGCGTGGCGGAAGTCTGAGCCATTCTGCATGCGGCCCAAGCTGCATGGGTCTGAAGTTTCGATTAGTGCGGCGCACCGAATTTCGCAGCGCCACGTCCGCAACAATGGCCTCCCAGGCAACACGCGGACCCGTGCCAGGTGCGGCGGCCAACAAATGTTCGACTACATCATCATCGGCGGCGGCTCGGCCGGCTGCGTGCTCGCCTCGCGGCTCAGCGAAGACTCGAACGTCAGCGTCGCGCTGCTCGAGGCCGGCCCGCCCGACAAGAGCGTGCTCATCCATTGCCCGGCGGGCTTGGCTGTGCTGGCGCAAAACGGTCAGGCCAACTGGGCTTTCGAGACCCTGCCCCAGACCGGGCTGAACGGGCGCCGCGGCTACCAGCCGCGCGGCAAGGTGCTGGGCGGATCGAGCTCCATCAATGCGATGGTCTACGCCCGCGGCCAGCGCCGCGACTACGACGACTGGGCGGCGCAAGGCAACACCGGTTGGGGCTATGACGACGTGCTGCCCTACTTCAAGCGCGCCGAACACAATGAGCGTGGCGCCGACGCGTTTCACGGCGTCGGCGGGCCGCTGAACGTGATGGACCTGCGCAGTCCGAACCGCTTCGCTGAGTTGTTCATCCAGGCTGGCGAACAAGCGGGCTTCAAACGCAACGCCGATTTCAATGGCGCCGATCAAGAGGGCGTGGGCGCGTACCAGGTGACGCATCGCAACGGCGAACGCTTCAGTGCCGCGAAGGCCTACCTGACGCCCCACCTCACGCGGCCAAACCTGAAGGTGATGACGGGCGTGCATGCCACGCGCGTCGTGTTGGAGGGCAAACGCGCGGTCGGCGTCGAACTTCGGCAGGACGGTCAGACGCGGATTCTGACCGCGCGTCGCGAAGTGCTGCTCTGTGCCGGTGCGCTGCAATCACCGCAGTTGCTGCTGCTGTCGGGCATCGGCCCGGGCGCCGATTTGCAGCGCCTGGGCATCGCCGTCACGCATGACCTTCCCGGCGTGGGCCGCAACCTGCACGACCATGTGGACGTGGTGCAAGTGGTCAACGCGCCGCACCTGAAGGATCTGTTCGGCTTGTCGTTCAGCGGCGCGATCAACACGTTCAAGGGCATCCTCGAATGGCGCGCCCAGCGCCGCGGCATGCTGACGACGAACTTCGCCGAGGCGGGCGGCTTCATCAAGAGTGCGCCCGACGAAGAGCGGCCCGACCTGCAACTGCATTTCGTGATCGGCAAACTCATCGATCACGGACGCAAGGTGGTGTTCGGCCACGGCTATTCCTGCCACGTCTGCCTGCTGCACCCGCGCAGCCGCGGCCAATTGCGCCTCGCCAGCACCGATCCGCTCACACCCCCGGCAATCGACCCGAATTTCCTGGCCGAGCCGGACGACCTGGCGCGTATGGTTCGCGGCTTCAAGCTGATGCGCCACATCCTCGCCCAGCCGGCGCTGGCCGCGCACCGCGGCGCCGAGTTGCCCGCCTCGGCAGGCGCGCGCAGCGACGAACAGATCGAGCAGTTCATCCGCGACCGCGCCGACACGATCTACCACCCGGTGGGCACCTGCCGCATGGGCAACGGGGTACTGGACGTCGTCGACTCCCAACTGCGGGTGCATGGCATCCAGGGCCTGCGCGTGGTCGATGCGTCGATCATGCCGAGCATCGTCAGCGGCAATACGAATGCGCCGACGATCATGATTGGCGAAAAAGCCGCGGACATGATTCGCGCGGCGCCGGGCTGAAGGTCAACCGCGACGGCCGACGTGTGCTGTCGCGTGGTTCGGGAGCATGGGATCGCCGCTCATACTGATCGGCGATCAATCTCGTTATACAGGTAGCTTGGGAGCGTCCGCTTTCGGCCATTATGTGGAGCTCTCCATAAGGGTCGTTGAACTAAACCGCTGCCGCGGTGGCCGCTGACCGACGCGGCGGAGGCACAAAGGCGCGAAGGCGTACCTTGATCGATGCGGGCATGTGCCCGTATAGATCGAGGAGTTTTCGATGACCTCCATTCTTCGGCAACGCAT
>JANOLJ010000399.1:0-8499 GCA_031419715.1 Burkholderiales bacterium
GGTCTTCACGCATGTAGCACGACCAGCACATTTCGAGTTGCACCGCGTGGATGCCTTGCGCCGGCCGGCCGTAGTGGCGCGTGATGTGGCCGCCCTTGAACCGGCCGTCCACCACCTGCGTGAACAAGGGCTGCAACTCCAGCACCGCGGCCAGCGCTACTCGCAGTTCGGGCGCACAGCTCGCTCCGCCCACCGTGCCCAGGTTCAGATCGCTCAAGCGCCCTTCGAACAACCATGGCAGTTCCGACCTGATGCTGTGCGCGTCGAACAGCACGGCATGGCCATGCCACTCCTTCAGGCGCGCGAGTTCGAGCACGAGCGCTGCGTGATAGGGGCGCCAGTACTTGTCGACGCGTCGCGCGACTTCCGCCTGGCTTGGCGCCGCGCCCACGTGGTAGAGCGACTCACCGCTGAAAAACCGCGTCGGGCACAGCTCCGTGTTGTTCGCATTTGCATACATCGGCTTGTTGTCGGGAGGTCGGTTCAAGTCGATCACATAGCGCGAAAAGCGCGGCACGATCAGGCTCGCGCCGACCTTCTTGACGAAGGCATAGAGACGCTCCAGATGCCAGTCGGTGTCTTCCACGGCCAGAGCGCGCGGTACCAGCGAGGCGTGTTGCCCATCAGGAATTTCCGTGCCCGCGTGCGGCACGCTGACGAGCAAGGGCGTCGTGCCACGGTGCAAGGTGAAGATGGCCGGTTCCATCGTCACGATGATTGCGCTTGTTCTGGCGACCAGCCGAGCCACCAGCCGGTGTTGCTGGCGCAGCCAGCGTTTGCGGCCGAGCGTGGTTCGAGCCGGCGCGGTTCGAACCAGCATGGGCCGGCACCGACAAACCACACCAGGGTGAGCGCGGGCAGCAGCAGTGCGTCGCGGCCCGCGCAGTGCAACGTGCCTTCGCGAATGGCGAACAGGCCGCGCTCGCGAATTGGCGCGTCCCACGCGGCAAGGCCTTGCACTTGCGACATGTGGGCCGTGCCGCTGCGCAGCATCAGGTTCAAGTCGCGCGTCGGCCCGTCGAGCAAGTGACAGTCGGGCGCTGCGGCGCCGTCGAATCGCAGCGCGGGCGAATCGGCGGTGAGACGGTGCATGTCTTGCCCGAAGCGCAACGAGACACCCGACCCTGCGACCACGCCGAACCAGCGCTGCGTGCCGGGAAACGCCGAGAACGGGCCGTCTTGGTCGATATCGGCCAGGCTGATCCTCAAACGCCACTCACCCTGGCGCGGGCGCGTCAGCAGCTCGCGCGTGCGGCCACCGCCGTTGCGCCAGGGTGTGGGCGGAACGCTCTCGCTGCGCACTTGAACCTCATCGCGCGGCGTGCTCATCAACGTTGCCCCTCAAGGCCCGGCCCCCACAACAACGGAAACAGCGCATGGTCCATCGGCGCGCCCTCGCTCAGTTGCTCAACCAGACCGGGGAACTCTGGCGACGTTGTCCAGCGCCTCGGCGCGTGCCGAATATCGTCGCCAAGAAAGCGAACCGAAAACACGCGCCTGCGCCGGCCGGCATCGACACCCGCGGCCGCGTGCAGCGCGAGCATGTGAAAACACACCACGTCGCCCGGCGCCAGCTCCCAACCGAGGATGCGATGCCGTCCGCGGTTTGCATTCACATCGGGCAGGTCGGCCAGGGTGCCTTCAGGAAACCATTTGGCCTGCTTGTCCATGAACGACCGCGGCATCAGCCAGGGCCCGCGGTGCGAGCCGGCCACAAACTCCAGCGTGGAATGCCGCGCTACCGGGTCCACCGGTATCCACATGCTGCAGTTCTGAAAACCCTCGACGTTGTAGTAGGGCTGGTCCTGGTGCCACGGCGTGGGCTGGCGCGTGCCGGCTTCCTTGGTCAGCATGTGGTCGTGGTACAGGCGTGAACTGCCACTTTGCATCAGCAGCGCCGCGGTCTGCGCAAGCGGCGTCTCGAAGATGGCGCGCTGGTAGTGCGGGTTGTCGGGCCAGCAACAGAAGTCTTCGATGAACAGGCCGGGATCGTCGGCGCGGCTCGCGATCTTGGCGCGCGGGCTCGGTGCGGCCAGGTTCAGGTCGATCCCCGCGCGCAAGATTGCCACTTCGTCGGGCGTCAACAGGCCCCGAATGCACACCGCACCGTCGCGCTGATAGGCGTTAACGATGCCTGCATCCAACCGCTCGCGCACGCGCGCCGACGCCGCCTGGCGCATCGCCAAGGTGCGCATCGCAAGTGCGTCGCCGTCGATCATGTTGCGAATTCTCCGACAATCGGCGCGGACGGCGGCGCGTGTGCCCGCCGCCGCTCATCTGCAATCCAACCAGGAGACCGCGATGACCGACCTGTCAAACGCCGCCCATCTCGCCCAGCCGCGCCCGGTGCGCGCGCCGCGCGGAACCGAGTTGACCTGCAAGAACTGGCTCATCGAAGCGGCCTACCGCATGATCCAGAACAACCTCGACCCCGAGGTCGCCGAGAACCCCGACGCCCTGGTCGTTTACGGTGGCATCGGCAAGGCCGCGCGCAACTGGGAGTGTTTCGAGGCCATCCTGAAGGCGCTGCGCGAACTGCGAGAAGACGAGTCGCTGCTCATCCAATCGGGCAAGCCGGTGGGCGTGTTTCGCACCCATGTCGATGCGCCGCGCGTGTTGATCGCGAATTCCAATCTCGTGCCCAAATGGTCAACGTGGGAACACTTCCACGAGCTGGACCGCAAGGGCTTGATGATGTACGGCCAAATGACCGCCGGCTCGTGGATCTACATTGGCAGCCAGGGCATCGTGCAGGGCACCTACGAGACCTTCGTCGAGGCCGGCCGCCAGCACTATGCAGGAGACCTGAGCGGCCGCTGGTTCCTGACCGCCGGCTTGGGCGGAATGGGCGGCGCGCAGCCGCTGGCCGCCACGTTTGCCGGAGCGTGTTCGTTGAACATCGAATGCCAGCAAAGCCGCATCGATTTCCGGCTGCGCTCGCGCTACCTCGACGAACAAGCGGACAACCTTGACGACGCGTTGGCTCGAATCAAGAAGTACACGAGCGCGAAACAAGCCGTCTCGATCGGCCTGCTTGGTAATGCCGCGGACCTGTTGCCCGAACTGCTGAAGCGCGCGAAATTGCCCCCTTCAGCCGGCGGCATCAGGCCCGATCTCGTGACCGACCAGACTTCGGCGCACGATCTCGTGAACGGCTATTTGCCCGCGGGCTGGACCGTCGAGCGTTGGCGCGTCGCGCAGGCCGATTCAAACCAGCACGCCGCGCTGCGCGGCGCCGCGGCGCGCAGTTGTGCGGTGCACGTGCAGGCGATGCTCGACTTTCAAGCGCTGGGCATTCCGACCGTCGACTACGGCAACAACATCCGCCAGGTCGCATTGGACGAAGGCGTCAAGGATGCGTTCGCCTTCCCCGGCTTTGTGCCGGCCTACATCCGCCCGCTGTTTTGCCGTGGCAAGGGGCCGTTTCGCTGGGTTGCGCTGTCAGGAGACCCCGAAGACATTCACAAGACCGACGCCAAGATGAAGGAGCTGTTCCCGCAAGACGCGCACCTGCACCGCTGGCTCGACATGGCCAGCGAGCGCATCGCGTTTCAGGGTCTGCCGGCGCGCATCTGCTGGATCGGCCTGGGCGAGCGGCACCGCGCGGGCCTGGCGTTCAATGAGATGGTCAAGTCGGGCGAACTCAAGGCGCCGATCGTCATTGGCCGCGATCACTTGGACTCCGGCTCGGTGGCATCACCGAACCGCGAAACCGAGGCGATGCGCGACGGCAGCGACGCCGTCTCCGACTGGCCGCTGCTCAACGCGTTGTTGAACACTGCCAGCGGTGCGACCTGGGTGAGTTTTCACCATGGCGGCGGCGTCGGCATGGGCTATTCACAGCACGCCGGTGTCGTGGTCGTGTGCGACGGCAGCGAAGCTGCGGCGAAACGCATTGAACGAGTCCTGTGGAACGACCCCGCCACGGGCGTGATGCGCCACGCCGATGCGGGTTACGACTCGGCAGTGGCTTGCGCGCGCGAGCAGGGCTTGAAGCTGCCGATGCTTTGACGCCAATGTTGCTTCGACCCGGCCGATTGACGCTCGAAGACTTGCTGGCGGTTCACGCCAGCGGCACGGCGCTGCAGCTCGACCCCGCCGCGAATGCGGGAATCGCTGCGTCCGCGGCGGTGGTGCAGCGCGCTGCGGCGGGCGACGCGCCGGTGTATGGCGTGAACACGGGTTTCGGCAAGCTCGCCTCGACACGCATCGGCGAAGGCGACCTCGCGACGCTGCAAGTCAACCTGATCCGTTCGCATTCGGTGGGTGTGGGCGAGCCGCTTGCGCCCGCGGTGGTGCGGCTCATGCTCGCGCTGAAAGCCGCGAGCCTGGCGCGTGGCGCATCCGGCGTGCGGCTTGTCGTCATCGACACGCTGCTCGCCGCATACAACGCCGGTCTTGTGCCCTATGTGCCCAGCCAAGGCTCGGTGGGCGCGTCGGGCGACCTCGCGCCGCTGGCCCACATGACGCTGGCGCTGATCGGCGAGGGCGAGTTTCTGGTCGACGGCGCGCGCCGCCCGGCCGCGGAAGTGTTGCGCGCGGCGGGCATTGCACCGCTCGTGCTCGCGGCCAAGGAGGGCCTGGCGCTGATCAACGGCACGCAGGTGTCCACCGCGCTCGCGCTGCACGCGCTGTTCAGCTTCGAGCCGGTGCTTGAGTCCGCGCTCGTGATCGGCGCACTCACCGTCGACGCGGCACGCGGCAGCGACGGCCCGTTCGACCCGCGCATCCACGCCTTGCGCGGCCAGCCGGGGCAGATCGACGTGGCCCAGTACTACCGTGCGCTGCTGGCGGGCAGCGCGATCCGCCTGTCGCATCTGGAAGGCGACGACCGGGTGCAAGACCCCTACTGCCTGCGCTGCCAGCCGCAAGTGGTGGGCGCCTGCCTGGACCAACTGCGCCATGTCGCGCGCGTGCTGTTGATCGAGGCGAACGCCGTCACCGACAACCCGCTCGTATTGGTCGGTGCAAACGAAAGCGACACCGGCGAGTTGGTCTCGGGCGGCAACTTCCACGCCGAGCCGGTGGCGCTTGCGGCCGACGGCTGTGCACTGGCGATCGCCGAAGTCGGCGCGATCGCCGAGCGGCGCATCGCGATGCTGATCGACGCCAGCGTGTCGCGCCTGCCGCCGTTCCTGACGCGCGACGCCGGCCTGAACAGCGGTTTGATGATCGCGCATGTCACCGCCGCGGCGCTCGCGTCGGAAAACAAATCGCTCGCGCACCCGGCGAGTGTCGATTCGCTGCCGACCTCGGCGAACCAGGAGGACCATGTGTCGATGGCCACTTTCGCGGCGCGGCGCCTGCAACCGATGATCGCGAACACCGCGCATATTCTGGGCATCGAACTGCTCGCCGCGGCGCAGGGCATCGACTTTCTGCGGCCGTTGCGCAGCAGCGCGCCGTTGGAGCAGGCACATGCCTTGCTACGTGCACTGTGCCCGATGATCGAACGCGACCGCTACCTCGCACCGGACATTGAACACGCAACGACGCTCGTCACGCAAGGCGCGTTGTCGCGCGTGTTTCGCTCCTTGCCGGGTTTGCCCGCGCTATGGATTGCCGCTTGAGACGCGATCATTGCGCATGCCTGCGTCAGCCCGGCGAGAGCCGGGGACCACTGTCTTCCCACCACCCACTGAAGGTACGAGCATGAAAATCGTCGCGACAACACTGGTCATCATCGGCAGCGCTCTCTTGGCCGCCACTGCCCAGGCCCAAGACACCAAGATCACGCTGGCCATCTCGGGCTGGACCGGCTTCGCCCCGCTCACGCTCGCGCGCGAGGCCGGCCTGTTCAAGAAACACGGCCTCGATGTGACGATCAAGAAGATTCCGCAGAAAGATCGGCATCTGGCCATCGCCTCGGGCGACGTGCAGTGCGCGGCGACAACGGTGGAAACCTGGATCGTCTGGAACGCCAACGGCGTGGCGACGACGCAGATCTTCCAGCTCGACAAGAGCTTCGGCGCCGACGGCATGGTCGTCAAGCCCGGCATCACGAAGATCACCGACCTCAAAGGCAAGACCGTCGCTGCCAGCGCGCCCGGCACGGCGCCCTACTTCACGCTCGCCTGGATGCTGAAGAAAAACGGCATGTCGCTGAAAGACGTGAAGATCGTGAACCTGGAACCGCAAGCCGCGGCGAACGCGATGATCGCCGGCACCGACGGCGTGGACGCGGCGATGACATACGAGCCGTTTCTGAGCGCGGTGCGCGCCAAACCCGACGCCGGAAAGATCCTCGCCACGACGCTCGACTACCCGATGATCATGGACACGTTTGGCTGCACGCCAAAATTCCTTGCGGACAACCCGAAAGCCGGCAAGGCACTCGCCGACGCCTATTTCGACGCCGTGGCCCTGATCAAGGCAGAACCGGCCAAGAGCTTCGAGATCATGGGTGCCGACGTCAAGCAAAGCGCCGAGGCTTTCGAGAAAAGCCAGGCCTATCTGCGCTGGCAGGACCGCGACGCGAACCAGAAGTTTTTTGCCGGTGAGCATGCCGCGTTCAGCAAAGAGGCCGCCGAGCTGCTGCTCGAAGCAGGCATCATTCGCCAGATGCCCGACATGAGCAAACTCGCCGACACGCGCTTTCTGAAGTGATGCGGCTTCGGTCTCGGGGCGACGTGTGCCGAAGCTGCCCGTGAACGCTGCTCGCCGATGAAGCCGCTTCAGCCCGTCGAGCCGGTGACGCGCGTCGCGCTCGGCGTGGCGTTCTTCGTCTTGTTCGTCGCGGCCTGGTCGCTTGCCACCTTCGGCGGCTTCGTGCAGAAAACCTTTCTCGCCGACCCGGTGACGATGCTGCGTTCCGGTGTCACGCTGCTCACGAAGTACGGCTTTGCCTATGACATCGGCATGACGGTGTGGCGCGTCGTCGGCGGTTTTGTCATCGCCGCGGCGATCGCCCTGCCACTGGGCGTACTGATGGGCGCCTACAAACCCATCGAGGCGTTCTTCGAGCCCTTCGTGTCATTCGCCCGCTACCTGCCAGCGTCGGCCTTCATCCCGCTGCTCATTCTGTGGGCCGGCATCGGCGAAGCGCAAAAACTCGCGGTGATTTTCATCGGCAGCTTCTTCTCACTCGTGCTGATGATTTCCGTGACGGTGGGCAATACGCGGCGTGACTTGGTCGAGGCCGCGTACACCTTGGGCGTGAGCGACCGCAGCCTGATCCGCCGTGTGCTGATTCCCGGCGCCGCACCCGAAATCGCGGAGATCTTGCGCATGGTGCTCGGCTGGGCCTGGACCTACGTGATCGTCGCCGAGCTGATTGGCGCATCGAGCGGCATCGGCCACATGATCACCGACAGCCAGGCGCTGCTCGCCACCGACCAGATCATCTTCGGCATCATCGTCATCGGCCTGATCGGCCTCATCAGCGACTTCGCCTTCAAGTGGGCGAATCTGCGGCTGTTCCCGTGGGCGCAGCTCGGGCGTTGAGAGGGCGCGTTGATGGCACCCATCCTCACCGTTCGCGGCGTATCCAAGCGCTTCAAATCGGCGGCACGCGAAACCCTCGCGCTGCAAGCCACCGATCTTGACGTCACCGAAAACGACTTCATCACCATTCTCGGGCCGAGCGGCTGCGGCAAGAGCACTTTGCTGCGCATCGTCGCTGGCCTGGAGACGCAGACCACCGGCGAAGTACTGCTGGACGGCAAGCGCATCGACGGCCCCGGCGCCGACCGCGGCATGGTGTTCCAGAGCTATACGCTGTTCCCCTGGTTGACGGTGCTGGAGAACGTCTGCTTCGGCCTGCGCGAGCGGGGCCTGCGGCGCGATGAACAGCTCCATATCGCGAACGGCTTTCTCGCCAAGGTGGGCCTGAAGGGATTCGAGACCCATTTCCCCAAGCAGTTGTCGGGCGGCATGCAGCAGCGCACCGCAATCGCCCGCGCGCTGGCGAACAACCCGCGCATCTTGTTGATGGACGAGCCGTTCGGCGCGCTGGATCACCAGACTCGCGAGCTGATGCAGGAGCTGTTGCTCGGCATCTGGGAGGGTGATGACGCCACGGCACGCAAGACCGTGCTGTTCGTCACCCACGACATCGATGAAGCGGTGTTCATGGCGAACCGCGTTGTCGTGATGAGCGCACGCCCGGGGCGCATCAAATTGGACCGAGCCGTTGGCCTGGCGCACCCGCGCCATTATTCGATCAAAACGAGCCCGGCGTTCGTTGAGCTGAAAGCCGAGTTGACGGAGCAGGTTCGGGTCGAGGTGAAGGCGGCGCACGAATTGGCGTCGGCTGCAATCAGCTGACCCAGCCGACGTTCATCGCCGCCTAGTTAGGGTGCTCGGGCGCGCACGGCGATCCGAACAGAGCTCCTACCTTGTCGTCGCACCAACGCCACACGTCGAACACCACCAGCAAGGCATGGTGCTCAATGCAAGTAGAGCGGTAGGTAGAAACGAAACACGGGCCGCGAAGGCCCGTGTTTGCTTGCTAATTGGCGGAGTGGACGGGACTCGAACCCGCGACCCCCGGCGTGACAG
>JANOLJ010000400.1:0-54974 GCA_031419715.1 Burkholderiales bacterium
GCTCGACAGCTCGGCCAGCGGCACCTGGTGCGAGCGCCACGAGCCTTCCGTCACCTGCCCATCCACTGTTTTCGGCCCGGTCCAGCCCTTGGGCGAACGCAGCACGATCATCGGCCAGCGCGGCCGCTCGGTGTGGCCTTCCGAGCGTGCCCGCTGCTGGATCGCCGCGATCTTTGCCAACACGATATCCAGTGTCGCGGCCATCAGCGCATGCATCGCCGCAGGCTCGTCGCCCTCAACAAAATACGGCTCGTAGCCATAACCGACAAACAGCGCCTCCAGCTCCTCGTGCGGCAGGCGCGCGAGGATCGTCGGGTTCGCGATCTTGTAGCCGTTCAGGTGCAGGATGGGTAGCACCGCGCCGTCACGCGCCGGGTTGAGGAACTTGTTCGAATGCCATGCGGTGGCCAGCGGCCCGGTCTCGGCTTCGCCGTCGCCGACGACACACGCGGCGATCAGATCCGGGTTGTCGAACACCGCGCCATAGGCGTGCGACACCACATAGCCGAGTTCGCCGCCCTCGTGAATCGACCCCGGCGTTTCGGGCGCCACATGGCTCGGTATGCCACCGGGAAACGAGAACTGCCTGAACAGCTTTTTCATGCCTTCGGCGTTCAGCGTGATGTCTGGGTAGAACTCGCTGTAGGTGCCTTCCAGCCATGTATTGGCCACCAGCGCCGGCCCACCGTGGCCCGGGCCGCACAGGTAGATCATGCTCAGATCGTCGCGCTGAATGACCCGGTTCAAATGCGCATAGATGAATTTCAGCCCCGGCGACGTGCCCCAGTGGCCGAGCAGGCGCGGCTTCACATGGTCGAGCGTCAGCGGCTCTTTGAGCAGGGGGTTGTCGAGCAGATAGATCTGCCCGACCGACAGGTAGTTCGCGGCGCGCCAATAGGCGTCGATCAGGCGCAGGGCCTCGTCTGTGAGCACGGCTTGTTTCTTCATCTCCATGGCGTGAACCTGTTCAAAGTAGGTGCGGCGCACGTTCGGTGCGGCTGGGCGAATCGCAATCGAGAGCATGCCCTGTGCCTGGCTTGGCTAGATTGAGCGATGTCAAGGCGCGAACTCGCGCTGACGCGTCACGCGGCTCGGTTTGCTGCTCGGCTTGTGGGTCGCGGCGGCGGTGCGACGTGCGTTTCGTGGGTTCGTTTCCCGAGGTTGCCAGCCCGTCTTGATGGCGGGCATGCCGAACCACCCCGCCTAAAGCGAACTCGGGTTGATTTGACCTACCTGGCGCCCGCTGGCTCCAGCGTGATCACCACGTTGCCCTTCTTGCGCCCGGTGTCGACGTAAGTGTGAGCCTGGGCGATGCGCTCGAACGCATAGCGTCGGTCAATCACCGGCTTGAACTCGCCCGCCTCGGCAAGGCCGGCGAGGAAGCGCAGATCTTCCGCGCGCTCGGCGGCTGGACCCGCGATGATTTTCTTGCGGCTCGTCAGCCGAGCCCAAGGGATGGCGAGCATCTGCGGCAAGCCAGCCAAGACCAGCAGCAGACGCCCTCCGTGTTTGAGCGAGCCTTTGCTGCGCGAGAACCCCGCGGTGCCGGCGATGTCTACGACGATGTCGTAGGTCTTTCCGTTCGCCGTGAAGTCGTGTGTCGTGTAGTCGATGACGTGATGCGCTCCCAGGCTGCGCACCAACTCCAGGTTCGCGCCGCTGCACACGCCGGTCACCTCGGCGCCAAAGTGCCGCGCCAATTGCACCGCAGCCGTGCCCACGCCACCCGATGCGCCGTTGACGAGAACCTGGTCGCCGCGCTGCAGCTTGGCCCTTCTGAAGAAATCCAGCGCCGTCGTGCCGCCGAACGACAGCGCGGCCGCCTCGTCGTAGCCGAGGTTGCTGGGCATCTGCGCCAGCGCGGCGTCCTCGGCCATGCACTTGAACTGGGCATGGCAACCCATGGCCATACCGCTGAATCCGAACACCCGGTCGCCGACCTTGAACCGGGTCACGCGATTGCCCACCGCGACCACGTCACCGGCAAGTTCGGTTCCGAGTATGGGTTGCCTGGGTTTGAAGACGCCCAGCACCAAGCGCGACAAGAGCCCGAACCCCATCGGCATGGTGAGACTGCGCACTCTCCAGTCACCCGCGGTCACCGTGGTCGCGCGGATTCGGATCAGCACGTCGCCCGCGCCGGGGCTGGGTGTGGGAACCTCCTCGATCCGCAGAACCTCCGGTGAACCGTACTGGGTATACACGACCGCCTTCATGAAACTCTTTCAATTAGTTCAGCCATTTTGTCAGCGTAAGGCAAGCGTTTCAGCGTGACCCACGTTGCGCCGAGCCGGTGACTGTAAGACCCGCCAGCTTTGGAATCGCTTAGAACGCGTTCGCGCGGATTCGGTTTGAGTCGGCGTGCGTTCGCTGCAAAATGTGCTGCGGGCGCGCGTTTGCGCCTCTCACCGATCTGCGTGAAGTCCTGCGCCGTGTAGTCGATCACGCGATCAGCGCCGAGCTTGCTCACGAGTTCCATGTGCTGCGTCGCGACGACCGCCGTGACCTTGGCGCCATAGGACTTCGCGAGTTGCACTGCGGCCGTGCCGATGGCGCCGGACGCGCCGTAGATCAGGATGTTGTGGCCCGCCTTGAGGCCGAGCGCTTACAAGTTCGTGTCGGCATACCAGGCTCCCTCGCAGACGACGACCTGGCCGAAGGCCGCACCCGCCGGCATGAGCGCAATCGCCCCCTGTTCGGGCACGCAGAGGTACTCGGCATGCGCGCCGTAGACGTCGGGCGACAAGCCGAAGACACGATCACCCGGCTTGAAGGCCGTGACACCCGCGCCGACTGCCTCAACCAAGCCTGCGAAGTCCATGCCGAGGATCGTGCACTTTGGCCGCAGGAGCCCCGCGGCGAGCCGGACGAATTGCGGGTGCGGCCGGAGCATGCCGCAATCGGTGCGGCTGACGGTCGTCGCATGGACGCTGATCAGTACCTCGCCCGCTTTCGGTTCGGGTTTGCGCACCTGCCGGATCTCGACGACATCCGGCGGGCCGTAGCGTGTGTTGACGGCTGCTCTCATCATCATGGTTGCGCCCGCAGAATGCAGCCCGGAGTGCGTCTGAGTGACAAAGTGGTTAGGAGGCGCTTGCTTGCCAGACCCTGGCATCGGGATCATAATGTGTAGGATTCTACAAAGAGTACATACGATGCGCACGAGCATTGTGATAGATGACAAGCTCATGGTGGCCACGCTGAAGGCTACCGGGATATAGACCAAGCGGGAGGCAGTTGAGCAAGGGCTTCGCACGCTCTTGAGGCTGCGGCAGCAGACTGACTTGCGGAAATTGCGCGGCAAGTACGAGTGGGAAGGCGATCTCGATGCAATGCGGCGGGAAAAGTGATTCTTGTCGACACCAGTGTCTGGGTCGACTTTTTTCGCAACCGCTCGACTGCTCAGTCCGACTGGTTGGACAGGAATATCGGAACGGAAGGTTTGGTAGTCGGGGATCTGGTACTTGCGGAAGTTCTGCGTGGATTCAAAGATGACCGTGGTTTTGAGGAGGCGCGCAGGTTGCTTGGAAGACTGGAACAGGTCACATTGGGCGGGGAAGAGTTCGCTATTGAGGCTGCAAGGAACGACAGGCGGCTTCGCAAGGTCGGCGTGACAGCGCGAGGGACTGTTGATGTATTGATCGCGACAGGGTGCCTGGTCAAGGGCTACCGCCTGCTGCATAGCGACAGAGACTTCGACCGATTCGTGGATCACCTCGGATTGCGAGTAGTGAATTGCGACGTCTGATCACTACGTCACCGCGAAGCTCGGCTGCATCGCGTGGGCGCGATCCTGACCTTGTCCGACGCGGGTGATCTGGTGAACTTCGTTTCCGCGGACCGTGGGCAACTCCAGCCCGATGGCACGTTCAAGCCACTTCGCTGGTTCACGCTGCGGCAGTGCGGCAACGGGTAAATGCCGACCGCGCAGCGTTGGACCGCGGTTGCCAGGTTCCGCCCGCGCAATTTCAACCCAACCACTGCTTCAACTGGACAAACACTTCGGGCCGGTTCAGCAAGTCCAGATGATTCATGCCATAGCCGACCCACTGGCGATGTTCGCGAAACGCCAGCGTGCGTGCCAGGTCTTTGTGCCGGCCCAGCGCACTGTCCAGCGGCACGAGGCCGTCGCCGAGCAGGCGGGTTTTCAGATCGTCGCTCTGTGGCCCCAGGCACGCGGCCGCCGCGAAACAGCGTATCGAGTCGGGTAGGGGCACGGGCTGGCGCCGGTCCGGGCCGCGTGCGAAGCGGTTGCGGCCGACCCAATCTTCATCGAGCAGATTGCCGTGGCGCAGGTCGGTGATGCCGGCGCTGCGCACCTTGCCCAGGCGCGCGAACGGCGCGGCGTAGGGTGTCGCGCCTAGCGCGATGTCGACCCAGTTTCCAGCGCGCTCCAGTGGCGCGCCGTGGTGCGGTGTGCCCAGGCACACCAGGTCAGTCACCTGCCCCGGCCAGTGGTGCCCCGCCTGCACGCCATAGTGCACGGCGCTGCGCGCGAGCAGGCCGCCCATGCTGTGGCCGAGCAGCACGAGGCGTTGCACCGGCCGCGGCCACTGCTCGACCAGGCGCTCCAGCAGTTGCGCCAGCGCGTGGCCGTTGATCGAGACGTGCAAGCCGGTGTTGTAGAGCAGGTAGAGCGGCGTGAAGGCCAAGTCGCGCGCGAGTGCCGCGCCATGGTCGTGGCCGGCGCGCGACCACTGCACGTCGCTCATGCACAGGCCGTGCAGAAGCAGCAGGACGCTGCCGTTCGGTTTGGGCAAGTGCGCGGCGAGGGCGGCGCTTTCCAGCGGCAGCGGGTGCCCGCCGCTGCGCAGTGCCAACGCCGTGGCCAGCGGGTTGCTTGAGGCCGCGAGGTAGTCGCCAAGCACACCGTTCAACGCGGCGACGATTGCTTCGCGCTCAGGCGTCGTGCCCTGCGCGCCAAGCGCCGGGGTGAGCAGCGCCAGCAAGGCGTCCAGGCTGCCGCCCACGACCCGTGTGACACCGCGAATCGACTTGTAGACCAGGCCGCTGATGCCGCCGGTGCGCCCATCCGGGGCCGGCGCACTGAATCCCGGAATGCGCGCGATGCGCTCGTGCATCGCCTCCACCAGATTGGTCAGGCCGGTGGTGGCGTCGGTGGCCAGGCGCAGCGCGCCGCGCAGGTCGGATGAGGGCAGTCGTTTTGGCGGGGGCATCGGGGCTTTCGTGGGTTTCGCGGGGTTCTCGGGTTGCTTGGGTTTCGGGGTCTGGATCGGGGTCGCGGGTCTCAAGCCGGCAGCCCCAGCGCAAGCGCCACGCCAGTGTGACAGGCTCGTCCCCACAGTTGGGCCTCAACGGTCAGCTGATTCGCCTCAAGCCCCGGCGCGCCACGCCCACGCAAAGTCAGGGCATCACGCCACGGCATGACCGCGTTCGCGTGCTGCGAACCGTTGGTTTGCCATCGTGATGTCGCCCTGGGAAGGCCGCTGGTCGAACCACCAGGGGCACGACGGCATGCGCGTGCCGGGCTCAGCTTTACAGGACGTAGCGGAATATCGCCACATAGTGCGCCGCGCTGCCGGCGATCACGAACAGGTGCCAGACGCCGTGCGCATGCGTCATGCGCTTGTCGAGCGCGTAGAAAATGATGCCGACGGTGTAGAGCAGGCCGCCCGCGACGACCCAGGTGAATCCCGCCGGCCCCAACGCGCGGTACAACGGGAGCAGGGCGACGAGTGCGGCCCAACCCATCACGACGTAGATCACGACCGACAGGATGCGCGGTTCGGGCTTGGCCCAGAACTCCTGCGCGCTGCCCAGCAGGGCCAGGCCCCAGACCACGCCGAACATCGACCAGCCCCAGGGCCCGCGCATCGTGACCAGGCAGAACGGCGTGTAGCTGCCGGCGATGAGCAGGTAGATGCCCTGGTGGTCGAGCCGTTGCAGCACGTCTTTCGCGCGACCTCCGCGCAGGCTGTGGTACAGCGTGGAAAAGCTGTACAGCAAGACCAGCGTGAAGCCGTAGATCGACACGGCGACGATCTTCCATGGGTCGCCGCCGAGCGCGGCCAGCACGATCAGCAGCACCGCGCCGGCCAGCGCCAGCAGCGCGCCGCCGAGGTGGGTGTATGCGTTGAGTTTCTCGCCTTGGTACATGACGATGCGCGCAATAGGTCCGGGATCAAGGAACCTCGACTACCAAGCGAGCGACCTCCTCTCGCCCGGCATGGGCAGAATCCCGCACGGTGAGAATTTATCAGTAAGTCAATGACGCGCTGCTTCAGAAGTTCGACTGCTTGATAAGCGACGAAGTGGCTGAGCGGACATCGGGAGGAGCATGAACCACTTGTTGAGGCGCCAATTGCTGGCCACCTTCGTGCCGGCGGGTCTGCTGCTGTTCGGGCTCGCCATCCTGAGCTTGGGATATGGAAAGGACATCGGTCTGCTGCTGCGTGAGCCCAGCGCAACGGCGGGCTTGCATCCTTTGACTGGGCTGGTCTCCAATCTCGGTGTCTTGCTGTGGGCGGCGTCGGCGTCGGTTTGCTTCTTCGCGGGATCGCTGGTCCGAAGGGCCGATCAGGCCACTGCAGCCGGTTTCATGTTTTTTTCCGGATGCCTCTCAGCATATTTGTGTCTGGACGACTTCTTTCAAATCCATGAAGACCTGGCCAATCGCTACTTCGGTATTCGTGAAAGGTATGTCTACCTCGTTCTCGGGATGGCGGTATTCGTATACCTCTTCCGCTACAGGCACCTGATTCTGCGTACCCACTACTCTGTCCTGATCATCTCGTTCATGTGTCTCGGTGCGTCCGTCGTCATCGATGACATTTTCGAGCCATTCATGCAGGGTCTGGGCCAAGGCCGGATCCTGATCGAGGACGGCACCAAGTGGCTTGGAATCGCAGCCTGGTGCAGCTACCAGGTTCGCACTGCCTACGGCCTGGTGGCGGGTGAACGAGCTGATTTGAAGAGGCGCGCGAGCTGATGGAAGAGCCCGCGTTTGGGAGCTTCCACCTGTTCAGCCGGTTCACTGCGCGTCGGAAACGCGGCACTGTTCGTCGCGGCAATCTGACCCAAGCTCTCGTACAACAATCGCCCCAGCGGAACATCCAGACCCAGCTCTCGGCTCAATCTTGCAGTGACCTGGACAGCCAGTAATGAGTGCCCGCCCAATTCGAAGAAGTTGTCGCTGGCACGCACGTCGTCGATGCCGAGTACCGACTGCCAGATTGACGCGACGGCCTTCTCGGCATCCGACATCGAGGCCGCGACGGCCGGATCGACTTCGCGTGCATTGGAGTCAGGCACCGGCAACGCTTTGCGATCAAGTTTTCCGTTCGGCAGCACGGGCAGCGAGGCCAGGGTGACGAACGTCGTGGGGATCATGTGGTCGGGCAACTTGACGCGCAGCTTTTCCTTCAACTCGGCCACCACGGCCTTGTCGGCGACCACGTAAGCAACGAGCTGCTTGAAACCCGGGCGATCTTCGCGAACCTGCACTGCACTTTGTCGCACGCCCGGGCAAGCGTTGAGCGTGGACTCGATCTCACCAAGCTCGACACGTTGGCCACGAATCTTCACCTGGTGATCGATGCGGCCGATGTACTCGATGTTGCCATCGGGCAAGTGCCGCGCGAGGTCTCCCGTGCGGTACAGCCGTTGGCCCGGCTGAAACGGGTCCGGGACAAAGCGCTCCGCGGTCAGTTGCGGTCGATTGAGATATCCGCGGCCCACACCGAACCCGCCCACATACAGTTCGCCGATCACGCCCATGGGCACGGGCTGCACATGCTCGTCCAGGACGTAGCACGTCACGTTGCCGATGGGACGCCCGATAGGCACATTCAGCTGCGTGGGTATCGATGCGTCGATCTCGAACCAGGTGGCATCGTCGGCCGCCTCGCTGGGGCCGTAGAAATTCCCCAGGGTCGTGGCGGGCAAGGCGCGCCGAAACTCCGCCGCCAATGCCCAGTCCAGCGCCTCGCCGCCAGAGACGACGTAGCGCAAGGTCGAACACTGGGCGAACTGGGGCTCGCTCAGCAACACCCGCAATGCCGAGGGCACCATTTGCAAGACTGTCACGGCATGGCCGATCGTCATGTCGACAAGTGCGTGCATGTCGCGGTGCGCACCGGGACGCGCCAGCACGATCGACGCGCCGCAGATCAATGGCGTGAATATCTCCCAGATCGAAGCGTCAAAGCTGATCGAGGTCTTGTGGGCCACGCGGTCAGTCGGTGTCATGCGCATGGCATCTTTGAGCCACAACACATGGTTGCACACCCCGCGGTGCGAATTCAAGGAACCCTTCGGTTGGCCCGTTGAGCCCGAGGTGTAGATGGCATACGCCAGGTGGTCCATCGTGCAGTTGGGTGGCAGGTTGGGCTCGGATTGATTTCCCCCGCCTTCGTCGAAGTGCACGCTGATCACCTTCGTCGTCCGACCCGAGTCGATTGCCGCCAAGTGGCCTTCCAGGTGTGGCTGCGTCAGCACCACCGGTGCGTTCGCATCCTGCATTTTGAACGCGAGCCGCTGCGCGGGGTACTCGGGGTCCAGTGGCAAGAACGCAGCGCCGGCTTTGAGTATCGCCAGCAGGCCCACGAGCAACTCGAATGAGCGCTCCATGCACACGCCCACCAGAACGTCGGGGCCCACGCCAAGCGAGCGCAGCTGCTTTGCCAGGCGATTCGCGCGCGAGTTCAGCTCGGCGTAGGTGATGGTGTGGGCATCGAAGACCGCGGCGATTGAGTTGGGGCTGCGCGCCACCTGCGCTTCGAACAGCTCATGCAGGCATTGGTCCAGCGGGTAGGGCTGCGTCGTGTTGTTCCAGTGCACCAGGATCTGCTGGCGCTCGGTGGGGCTGAGCAACGGCAGAGACGCAATCGACTGGCGGGGGTCGGCAACGATGCCAGCGAGCAGCACCTGGAAGTGGCCCGCCAGGCGGGCGATGGTGGTGGCATCGAACAGATCCGAGGCGTACTCGAACTTGCCGTGCAAGGCGCCGTCGGTTTCCGTCACCGACAACATCAGATCGAAGATCGACGTCGAGCGCTGCATTTCGATGTGGCGCGTGCGCAGGCCCTCCAGGGCGATGGGGCTGTCGGGCGTGTTCTGGAGCACGAACGCCACCTGGTACAGCGGGTTGCGGCTCGGGTCGCGCTGCGGGCTGAGTTCGGCCACTACCCGGTCAAAGGGCAGCTCCTGGTGGGTGAACGCGTCGAGCGCTGTCTGGCGAACCCTGCCCAGCAGTTCGGTGAACCCCGGGTTGCCGCCCAGGTCGGTGCGCAGCACCAGCGTGTTGATGAAGTAGCCGATCAGGCCCTGCAG
This sequence comes from Burkholderiales bacterium, assembly GCA_031419715.1. Classification (GTDB taxonomy): domain Bacteria; phylum Pseudomonadota; class Gammaproteobacteria; order Burkholderiales; family Burkholderiaceae_C; genus JAEMQF01. The sequence continues at coordinate 9,292 of JANOLJ010000400.1, forward strand.
CTCGGGCCGATTGCGGCCGGCGATCGGAACGCCCACGGCCAGGTCTTGCTGGCGCGAGTAGCGCATCAACAGCACCTGGAATGCGCTGAGCAGCACCATGAACAGGGTGGCGTTCTCGTGCTGTGCCAGGGCCTTCAGCGGTGCGAGCTGGGCCGCACCCACCTCGAAGCGCACGAAACCGCCGCGATGGCTGGGCCGGGCCGGGCGCGGCCTGTCGGTGGGCAGATCAAGGGGCGCGAGCCCTTGCAGCTTGTCATGCCAATACTTCAGTTCGTGCTTCAGCCGATCGCCGGCCAATTGCTCGTGCTGCCACAGCGCATAGTCGGCGAATTGAATCGGCAAGGCCGGTAAGCCGCTGGCATCGCCACGCGACGCATACAAGAGGCGCAGCTCGCGCGCGAGCACGCCCATCGACCAGCCGTCAAACACAATGTGGTGCACCACCAGCAGCAACACATGCTCGGTCTCGCTCAGCCGCAGCAAATGCGCCTTGAGCAAGGGCGCGCGGGTCAGATCGACCGGCGTATCGGCCAGGCTCTGGAGCAGTGAACTCAGCTCCAGTTCGCGCTCGGCAGCGCTGGTGCCGACGAGCTGCCGAGCCGGCAGCGAGATCTGTGCACCAGCCGGCTCGGCGTCTTGCACCACTTGAACCGCAACGCCGTCGCGCAGTTCGACCGCCGTCCTCAGACTCTCGTGGCGCTGCACCAGCGTGCGCACGCTGCGCTCCAAGGCCGGGACATCCAGCGCGCCCACCAGTTCAATGGCCTGTGCGATGTTGTACCTCGCACTTTGTCCGCCCAGTTGATCCAGGAACCACAGGCAGAGCTGCGACGACGACAGGGTGAGCACGGCATCGCGCGGTCGGCGACCGATGGAAGCCTCACTGACCGAGGCCTCGCTTTGGCGAAGGCGCAACTCCAACAGCCGCTGCCTGGCGGTCGCGGTGGTTTCCGGCATTGCTGTCTGATTCATGATGTATGCGCGCGAATGGTTGAAACGTTGCGTCAGGTGAGCTGCGCGGATCGAGGCCGCGGCTGGACTTGAACTGGAAAGGCCGCCTCCTCCTGCGCGAGCAGGCGAAGCACCTCTTCATCGGACATTTCCGCAATTTCCGCCTCAAGCTCGGCCTCGAGGCGCCGCGCCGATGTGGTGTGTGCGTCTACCCGCACCGCCAGTTCCGCAATGGTTGGATGCAGAAACAACGCCGTAGCCGGCAGCTTGACCCCGTGGTCACTGTTGATGCGCACGATGACCCGGCTGCCACTGAGTGAATCACCGCCGAGGGAGAAGAAGTTGTCCAATACACCGACGTGCCGCAGTTGCAGCACGTCGCGGAAGGCGGCGGCGAGCGACTCTTCCATCGCGGTGCGAGGCCCGACGTGGGCCCTGCGCAACTGCTCGGCCAGCTGCAGGTGCAGCCGGGTGCGCTGGAACTTGCCGATCGGCCCTTTCGGAATCTCGTCAAGAATGATGATCGACGTGGGCACTTTGTGCGCGACCAGGCGAGAAAGCAGGTGGGCCCGCAGGGCCTGCTCGCTCACCTGAAAGGACGGTCGAAGCACCACTGCGGCCACCAGATCCTCGCCCAAGGTGGCATGGGGTACACCGAAGCCGACCGCCTGAGCGACCGCGGGGTGCTCAAGCAATGCGTCGTCCACTTCGCGCGGCGCGATTTTTTCGCCGCCGCGATTGACTATCTCGCCCGCGCGCCCGGTGATGAAGACGTATCCGTCAGCGTCCCGGCGGGCGAGATCGCCTGTCTTGAACCAACCGTCCTGAAATGCCGCCGCATTCGCCGATGCGTTGTCGTCGTAGCCGTCGATGACTCGCGCACCGCGGATCAAGATCTGCCCGGCGGTGCCGATCGCGCAGTCGTTGAACGCCTCGTCAACGATGCGAAAGTCAATCTTCGTGGGTTGACCGACGGAGCCGATTCGTCGCTGCCCCGGCGGCAAAGGATTGATGCAGATGACGGAACACTCGGTCATCCCGTAAGACTCGACCACGGGGGCGTGCAGTACCGATTCGAGTTGAACCAACGTCGATGGAGGCAACGCTGACGAAGTTGAGCGTATGAATCGCAGGCTGGCTGGCCGAGCCGCGGGGGTTCGGGCATTGAATGCCGCCAGTACCGCTTGATGAATGGTGGGAACAGCCGTATACCAAGTCGGCTCGAATTCTTCGAACCAGGAGACCACATGTTCAGCGCTGAAGCCTGGCGTGCAGATGACGCTGGCACCGGCGAACAGTGAGGTCAGCAGCGCGCCGCGCAAGGCGTGGCTGTGGAACAAGGGCATCATGTTCAGGCAGCGGTCCGAGGGCACGATGCGCAGGTGCTCGGCGAGGTTGGCCGAAGACGCCATGACGTTGGCATGACTCAGGGGCACGTTCTTCTGCCGTCCTGAGGTACCGGAAGTGGGGATCAGCATGGCGACGTGACGCGGCATCGCGTCGTCCGCGGCCTGTTCGGCACGGTGCGCGTGGCCCGTGGCGCGGCCTGGATCAAGCGCACCGGCTGGGCCGTAGCGCAGCGGCGCCACACGGACGATGGGGATGCGCAGTTGTTCGGCCGCGGCCTCAAGGTCGCTCGACACCTCCTGCCCCGTCACGAGCAAACTGACCCTTGTGTTCTCGAGTTCGCGCCTGAATTCTTCTTGCCGAAAGTCGGGGTTGATCGGTACGCAGGTGGCGTGCGCGGCGATTCCGATAAACGCGCTGGCTGCCTGCGCACCGTTGGGTAGAACGAAGCCGACGCGCTGCTCATGGGTGATCCCATGCGCGTGCAACAGCTCACCGAAGGCCACCGTCTGACGCCACAATTGGCCGTAAGTCATGGGTACGCGCCCGGGCGCCAACAGCGCGAGCGAATCGGGGCGCAGTGCGGCATGACCACGCAGAACAGAACCAATCGTTTGTACTTTTTCCATGGGCAATTCACACGCCTGCGAAGTGATGCGGCGCGCGACGTTTTGTCAGGCGCACAGCAGGCCGATGCTAGTGTTCCAGTGACCGCTCTGGCCGCGCACCCAGGCTTGAGACCTCAACGATCGTGAAGTACGCACTTTCCCCGCGAGACAGGGGCTGACCGGGGAGCCGTGAAGTGCAAGCCCGGGCGAGCCCACCAAGTTGCTGCTGACCGAACTCGGCTATGGTCGCGCCACTCGAACCACGTCACTTAGGGGAATCCGCATGGCCCGCAAGAACAAACCGATACGCTCCGACATCGCCTGGAGCACCCACGACCGCATCGAGGTGCGGGGCAAGAGCCTGCCCGATGAGCTGCTCGGCCACATCAACCTGGGCGACATGGCGTTCCTGCAAATCATCGGCCGCCTGCCGACACCGCAGGAGTCGAACCTGTTCAACGCGATTTCCGTGACGCTGGTCGAGCACGGCATCACGCCGAGTTCGCTGGTGGCGCGCCTCACCTACGCGGGTGCGCCCGAGTCGCTGCAGGCGGCGGTGGCGGCGGGCTTGTGCGGCCTGGGCACGGTGTTCGTGGGCTCGACCGAGGGCACGGCGAAGATGCTCTACGAAGTGCTGCCGTCGGGCACCCAGGGTGCGGACCTGGAGCGCATCGCACGCGACACCGTCGCGGCGTTTCGCGCGCGCGGGCAGATCGTGCCGGGCCTGGGCCACCCGGTGCACAAGCCCGTGGACCCGCGCGCGCCGCGGCTCTTCCAGCTCGCGCGCGACAACGGTTTCTTCGGCGACTACATCCGCCTCGAACAACTCATCTGTGCCGAGGTCGAGCGGGCGTCGGGCAAGGCGCTGCCGATCAATGCCACCGGCGCGATCGGCGCGATTTGCTGCGAACTTGGCCTGCCGTGGAAGATCGTGCGTGGCATCGGTGTCTACGCGCGCGCCATCGGCCTGGTGGGGCACATCCTGGAAGAGAGCATCAACCCGATGGCGCTGGAGGTCTGGTCACGCGTGGAAGACGAGGCGACCGCCCATTTGCGGCCGCAGGAACCGAACCGAGGTTGAGAGGCAATCGGATGCGCACGCGTGAGGCTCGAGGCGCCGGGTTTCGGCAACCCGCGCCGGCATCACGCTGAGTTGACCGCGCGCTTGCATGTGTGTACTCAAAGGTTCACAATTCGCGCATCAGCGGCTTTTAAGCGGCACCCCAGGAAGAAATCATGGAAACCACCAAAGTCGGTATCCGCGAATTCAGGGCTGGCCTGGCCGAGTACATCGCCTCGGACAAGCCGGTCGCTGTCACCCGCCACGGTCAGACCGTGGGCATCTTCATCCCCACGCCCGCATCGGTGCAGGCGGACTTGGCGGCCTTCAAACAGGCTTCGGAGCGACTCGCCACGCTCATGCCGATGCCTGAAGGGGAAGTCGATGCCGTGGTGGCAGACTTCATTGCTGAGCGCAAGGCGGCACGCAAGCGCAAGCTGGAATGACGCCTCGCGGCATCGTTCTCGATGCGAATGTCATCATCCGTGGCGTGCTGGGCACGAGGGTGGCGGCTCTGCTGTTGGCGCACGCCGGCAGGGTGACACTTTTCGTGCCCGATACGGCATGCGAAGAAGCGCGCCGGCATTTGCCCGACATTTTGGGTCGCCGTGGCCAGTCGCTCGCTGGCGTACAGGCTGCATCGGAGACGCTGGAGGCGCTGATCCTCGGACTGCGAGTGGTACCCGCGGCGTCATACGAATCGCAGAAGCGGGCGGCGCTTGCACGCATCGGGGACCGCGATCCTGATGACTGGCCGGTGCTGGCGTGCGCGCTGCTGACTGGTTGCCCAATCTGGACCGAAGACCAGGACTTCTTCGGTGCGGGTGTCGCTACCTGGAGCACCGCGCTCGTTGAGTTGTACTTCAACGAGACCGACTCCGATCTGCCCGAGCAATGATCGGCGAATCAGCCCAAGACCGCCGATGCCCATGGCCGCGACCATGCAGATCAAGCGACCCTCCGAGCTGTTGCCGTCAAGCCGCCTTCTGCAACTCCCGATGCACGCGCCGCGTGGCGCGCCACACCGCCCAGATCACCAGCGGGATGAGCGCGCCCGTGGCGACTTCCGGGTTCAGCGCGATGCCGGCGGCCTTGGCGCCCTTGCCGGCGTACAGAAGCAAGCTCACCACGTAGTACGAAATCGCCGCGATCGACAGGCCTTCGACGGTGCCCTGCAAGCGCAATTGCATCGCCTGCCCGCGCGTGAGCTTGGCCAGCAGCTCCTGGTTCTGCGCTTCGCGCACGATGTCCACCCGGGTGCGCAGCAGCGCGCCGGCCCGCTCGATGCGCAACGACAGTGAGGCCAGCCGTTGCGACGTGGCGGCCACGGTGGCGATGGCCGGCGACAGGCGCCGTTGCATGAACTCGCCGATCGTCTGCGTGCCGGGTATCGGGCATTCGCGCAGCTCGGCGATGCGCTGGCCGACGATCGCGTCATACGCCTGCGTCGCCGAAAAGCGGTAGCCATGTTCGGCAGTGGCGCGCTCGACGCGGGCCGCGAGCGCGGTCAGCGTGTCCAGCAGCTCCTGCTCGGTGGCGTGCGCATCTTCCAGGCGCAGCGTGATCTGCGCCAGCGTGGTTTCGGCGCCGTGCAGCATCGGCGCCAAGGCCTTGGCCACGGGCAGGCCGCGCAACGCCATGAGGCGGTAGGTTTCCAGCTCCAGCAGGCGCTGGCTGATGCGGCCAGCGCGTGTCGGGCTGGTGGCGGGCGGGGCGATTGCCAGCATGCGCTCGAAGCCGTTGGTCTGCAGGTGGAAGTCGGCAATGGCATAGGTGGGGCCCGAGCCAAGCCGCGAGGCGACGACCGCGCGTTCGCCGAACCAGCGCCGGCCTTGCGCCAGCAGTTCCTGTGGCGCGTCGCTCGCGGCCTCGAGCATCGCCAACTCGATCGCCGCGACAGTGCGCCCCGGTATCGTGCGCAGCCACTGCGCGTCCACGGCCAGGGCGACCAGCAAGTCAGGCGCCTGGGTCTCCAGCGCGGCGCCGGCCGGCAGCGCCTGCACGATGGAGTAGCGCGTGAATTCGCTGTGGCGTTCCCACTTCAGGCTGTGGCCCGCCAGGCGCAGGCGCATGAAGTTGCCCTGCATGTCAGCCACGCTCAAAGCGCCCTGGTCCGGCAGCTTGCGCAGGTGCTCGCATTCGGCCTCGCGCGTCACGCCGTCGTTCAACACCGCCACGTACACCACCAGCGCCGGCAGGCGAATGCGCGCCGGCGGGCGCGCATGAACCTCGTCGTGCAGCTCACGGCGCAACGCGTCGTCCGGGGGCAGGGGGCAGACGCTATCTGGTCGGGCGGCGGCGTCGGTCAAGGCGATCTCCGTAGGAAGGATTCAACCGAGAGTGTGCCGCGTGCCGCGATCGCCCAGGAAAAAGGGCCTGGCGTCAGCCAGGCCCTTGATGCAATGCCTTGCGGTGCGAACCGCCGCTCACTTGCGTGAGCGCGAGTCGAACTGTTGCCTTACCGTGCCTTACGGGCGAACGGCGATCTCGTTCTTCACCGATTTCACGCCGTTCACTTTCCAGGCGATGCTCTCGGCCGAGGCTTTCTCCGTCGAGTTCTTCGCGAAGCCCGACAGCATGACGGTGCCGTTCAGCGTTTCGACACGGATGCTGGTGGCGTCAACGTCCGCGTTGCCGACATAGCGTCCCTTGACGGCGGTCGTGATCGCCGTGTCGTCAACATAGGCGCCCACCGTTTCCTGGCCGCGCGTGACGGCGCAGCCCGAGGCGGTGATGAGTGCAATGGCGGCAACGGCCGCACCCAGAATAGTGCGAGTGTTCATGGTAAATCTCCTGTGGAATTGAAATGTCAGTGAATCGATCAGGCGGTGCCAAGCCCCACCGCCCTGGGCAGAAACGTGCGGGCGTGGCTCAGTCGGCGAGCCAGTCCTTCAGTTCGTCGGCGTGCTGTTGTTCATCGCCGAGGATGTCTTCGAGCAGGCGCCGCGTGGTGGGATCGCGCTCGCCGATCAGCGCAATGATCTGGCTGTAGGCCTCGATCGCCACGCGCTCGGCCACCAGGTTTGCCTTGATCATGGCTTTCAGATCGGTCGAGTCGTCGTACTCGGCGTGGCTGCGCTTGCTCAGTGAGTCGGGTGAAAAGTCAGGCGCGCCGCCGAGCTGCACGATGCGCCGCGCCAGGCGGTCGGCGTGCGCCGCTTCCTCGTTCGCATGCACCAGAAATTCTTCGGCGATCTTTGGCGACGCCAGACCGTCGGCGGTGAAATGGTGGCGCTTGTAGCGCAGCACGCAGATCAACTCGGTGGCCAGCGAATCGTTGAGCAACTTGATGATGTCGTTGCGCCACGGGCCGTAGCTGGGCGTGACTGCCCCTTGGTTCAGGCTGCGCCGGGCGGCGTCGATCGCCGCTTCGTCGAGCACCATGGGTTTGTAGTCGGCGGCCGCGGGAAGCGGCTTGACGTGGCTCGTGTCTTTGTGGGCTGCCATGGCGGTAGGGTCCGGAGTTGAAGGGGGGCCGGAGGGTGCGACACCGCAGCCACCGATGCGCTCAATGTAGAGATTTGTGCGCCATGGAACCATCGGCGCGAACCGCCAGCGCTTGTAGGACGGCGCCTCGCGCCGAGCGTCAACCCAAAACGCTGGTGACTACGCTGGTGATCCCGCTGGTGATCACGCTGGGGGCCTGCGCCGAATGCGGCGTGCGCTGCGGGTCGTGCGGCGCATCCAGCAACGGGATGACGAAGCTGGTGTGCGGCGCCAGCGTCGCCCAATGCAGCACTTCGCCGGGCCGCAGCAGGGCCGCGCCGGAGAACTCACGCGACAGGCGCGTCACTTGCAGCGCTTCGAGCGAGGCACAGCGCACCAGCACGAAGCGCATCGTTCGTGCGCCTCGTGTGAGCGTTAGCTCGGCCTGCTGCCATGACGACGGCAGGCAAGGCTTGAACGTCAGATCCTCACCGCGTTGGGTGAGGCCGAAGATGGACTCGACCGCGGCGCGATGCATCCACGCCGCCGCGCCGGTGTACCAGCTCCAGCCGCCGCGCCCCACATAGGGCGGCTGGGTGTAGACGTCGCCGGCCATCACATAGGGCTCAATGGCGTACGCCGCACCGTGCGCCGGGTGGCGCGCGCGATGCGCCGGGCTCAGGTAGGTGAAGTAGCGATAAGCGGCGTCGGCAGCCGTGCGCGAGTCTGGGTGGCGCTTCGCGTGTTCGGCCTGCGCCATCAACGCCCACACACCAGCGTGCGAGTACTGGCCGCCGTTCTCGCGCACGCCCGGCGGGTAGGCCTGGATGTAGCCGGCGCTCGGCTGCGCGTGCGCGAGCGGCGGATTGAGCAAGCGGATCAGCCCGGACTCACGGTCCACCAACTGCGTGTCCATGGCGCTCAAGGCCATGCGTTGCAGTGGCGCGGCTGCCGCGTCGGACAGGACGGCCCAGGCCTGCGCGATCAAGTCGATGCGCGCTTCGGCGTTGACGTGTGAGCCCAGCGGCGTGCCATCGTCGAAGAAGGCGCGCTTGAACCATTGGCCGTCCCATGCCGTGTCGTTCAGTGCCGCTTTCCAGCCGATCGCGGCTTTCTCCCAGCGCTGCGCGCGCGCCGGCTCGCCACGCCGATGCGCGAGCGGCGCGAAGTCTTCGACCAGGCGGCACAGGAACCAGCCCAGCCACACCGATTCGCCGCGCCCTTCGTGGCCGACGCGGTTCATGCCGTCGTTCCAGTCGCCGCTGCCCATCAGCGGCAAGCCGTGCACGCCGACGCGCAGGCTGTGGTCGATGGCGCGCGCCGCATGTTCGTAGATCGAGGCGTGCTGGGTGCTGACAGCGGGAACGTAGTACGCGTCCTCGGCGCCGGGCGGGATGGTCTCGCCCTCAAGGAACGGCACGCTCTGCTCCAGCAACGCCGCGTCACCCGTGACGCGCAGGTAATGCACGCAGGCGTGGGGCAGCCACAGCAGGTCGTCGGAGAAATGGGTGCGCACCCCGGCGCCGTTCGGCGCATGCCACCAATGCTGAACATCGCCTTGCGCGAACTGGCGCGACGCGCACACGACGATCTGCTCGCGCAGCATGGCCGGGGCGGCCCAGGTGAGCGCCATCGCGTCTTGCAACTGGTCGCGAAAACCCGTCGCGCCGCCAGCCTGGTAGAAGCCCGCCTTCGACCACAAGCGGCAGACGATCGTCTGGTAGAGCAGCCAGCGGTTCACCATCGCGTCGAACAGCGGGTCGGGGGTCTTCACCGTGGTGGCACCGAGCAAGGCGTCCCAGTGGTCGCGCACCTGCTTCAGGCGCTGCGTGGCGGGCAATGTCGCGGCGAGTGTGGCGAGCGCGCGCGCAGCGTCGGGGCTCTCGGCGTAGCCGAGCAGGAAAGTGCGCTCCGTCGTGTCGCCCGCGCCCAGCGTGAGCGTGGTGGACAGCGCGGCGCAGGGGTCCAGGCCGCTGCCGCTGCGCTGGCCGAAGTGGTCGGGCAGCACGAGGCGGCCGCGCGCGTCGAAACATTCGCGTCGGTCGCAGGTCCAGTCTTCGCGTTCCTCCGCGCCGCCCGCGATGGCGAGGAAAGCGGTGCCGTCGCCGAAGCCGGCCGAGCGTTCGCGCTGCGTGCACAGCAGCGCGGTGAGTTTGCGCTCGGTGGCGGCCGCCGCGGCCAGCGTGGCGACCGGCAGGCGCTGCCGGTGCAGCGCCGTGTGCACCGTGCCGCGGTCGGAGCGGTTTGCCCCCATCATCCACTCGGCGATGCCGATCACGCGCAAGTGCAAGGTTCGGCTGCCGCAGTTGACGATGCGCAGGCGCACCTGCTTGACCGAGGTGCGTTCATCGACGCACCAAGACGCCCGCACGTCGACATCACCGCGCCGATGCCGGATCACGCTGTAGCCCTGGCCATGCGCGACCTGGTAGGCCGCGCGCTCTTCGCCCACCGCGCCCCAGGCAGACGGCGTCACGCTCCAGACCTGCAGCGTCTTGCGGTCTTGCAGCAAGAACCACTCGGAAGGCGGGTCCGCCACCGGGTCGTTCGACCACGCGGTGAGTTGGTTCAGGCGGCTGTTCACCGCCCAGGTGTAGCCGCCTCCGGCCTCCGACAACTGGGCACCGAAGGCCGGATTGGCGAGCACGTTGACCCACGGCCGCGCCGGCCGCACGAGGGCGCCGACGTCGAAGCGGAACTCGCCCGAGGGCAGCGCGAATTCGCCCTTCGCGGCGGCCAACGCGCCGCCGGCGCTGGGCGCCACCGCCAGCACCGCGGTCGACGTGTCGTGCCGCCCTTCGAACGCCTGCTCATGCACCTCGCTCCATTCCTCCAGGTGGTGCAGCAGCGGGCGCCCGTCGGCCGCGAGCCGAACCCGCGCCAGGCATTGCAGCGTGCGCAGTTCGTCGTCGGACACTTCGTCGGCGCGCAGCAGGTGAAAGCTGGTGTGGGCGGGGTTCGCGCCGCCGCCGTGGTCGGCGATGTGGCGTTCGCGCAGCGCATTGATCTCGCGGTGCAGCGCCATCAGGTAAGACGCCGGCTCGGCATTCACCACCACCAGGTCACACGCCACACCGCCCCACGACCAGACGCTCAAGGCCTGAGCGAGTGAGCGCAACAGGCCCAGGCCCTGGCTCACGCCGGCCGACACCAGGAGGATCGGGCGATCCCCCGAGATGCCGAAGCGCCAGAGCAGCTGGCGGTCGGAGAACTCCACCGTCGTGGGGGTGCCGCGATACGCGCCGGCCTGCGGGCGCGTCAGCGTCATCAGCAGCGCCGTGGTCAGCGTTTGCAGGCCCGCGAAGTTTTCCGCGCCGATGCGCAGCGTGCGCAGGCGGATGCCGGTGAGCGTGGCCGACATCAGCGACGCGCGCTGCACATGATTGGGTTGGCGGTACTTGTCGATCAGCGCGTGCAGCGTGCCGCGGTTGTCCGCCGCCGCCGTGGCGAAGATCAACTGGGCCTTGGAGTGCGGCGCGATGCGCAGCCGCACCGCCAGCGCGCACACCGGGTCCAGGCCGGTGTCGAGCACGGCGTCATTCGCTTCGCCTTCGGCAGCCGGCGCCGGCACGGCATGGAGCTGCGCCAGCGGCCGGCTGTTGCTCTGGTTGCGGCCAAGCCAGTGCTGGCGGTCGGTCTGCACGCGCACGCCGAGAACCTGCGGGTCGGTGTCGGCCAGAAAATGCGTCATCTGCATGCCGCGCTCGGTGGCCAAGCGCGGCTTGCGCTCGAACACCAGCGCCTGTTGGGCGGTTTGCCAGACCGCGCGCACGAACAGGTTTGAGAACGCCGAGTGCGCCTCGTCGGCGCGCGCATCGGCCAGCGTCACCTCGAACGCCGAGATCAACTCGATGTCCAGCGTGCGATCGCTCAAGTTGCGCAGCTCGATCTGCCGGAACTCGATGTCGTCTTCCGGGCTCACCCACACCATTGCGTGCGACTGAACGTTCGGCCAGGCTGCGTCGAAACACACCCGGTCGGCGTGGAACACGCTTCGGTAGTGCGCCGCCGCGTCGGGCGCCGGATGCTGGGTGATCGACACCGGGCGCGGCTGCTGGTCCCAGCGCAGGTAGAAGAAGTGGCCGTGCGCGTCGCGCAGGGCATCGTCGCGCCAGCGTGTGATGCCGAACTCGCGCCAGCGGCTCGCGCCCGCCCCGTTGGCGCGCAGCGACACGCTGTACACGCCGTTCGACAGCACATGCGTCGGCTCCAGCGCGGCGGCGCCAGGGAACACCTCGCGCAGCAGGCCCGGCGCGCGGCGCTGCATGGCCTTGGGCGGCGCCCCCGAGGGTGGGCCCTGCAGGACAGACACCTCGCGCGGCGCGCGTTCGTGCAGCAGCGAGGCCACGGCCTCGATGTGCGCATTGCCCATGCCCCAGCGCTGCACCACGCCGCCGCGCAACGCGTTCGCCAGCGCGACGATGCTCATGCCCTGGTGATGCGCCATGAAAGTGCGCACAGGCGTGAAGGCTTCCGTGCTCGCCTGGCGGCCGGGCGAGTAGTCGAGCGCTTCGATGAAGCCGTAGCGCGCCCGCGCGCCCAGCGCTTCAAGCGCCTGCAGATTCAGCGCCGCCCGGTGCGGAGCGATCTGCACTGCAAGCGCGCTGGCATAGGGCGCGATCACCAATTCGTCGGGCGGCGTGCGCCGCAGCGCCAGGCGTGGCACGCCTTGCGGCGCGTATTGATAGGCCAGGCTGTGGTCGCTGCCCGCGTAAGCCGACTCGGAGATGCCCCAGGGCACGCCGTGCGCGGCCGCGAAATCAATCTGTTCGTGCAGCGCCGCGAGACACGCATCGCGCAGCACGCTGCCGTGCGGCTCGTCGAGCACCAGGCTGGGCATCAGGTACTCGAACATCGAGCCCGACCAGGAGCGCAGGCCGGCAATCGCACCCACCGCATAGAACAGGCGCCCGAGCGATGCCCAATGGCTCACCGGCACGTCGCCCTTGGCGATCGCCAGCAAGCTCGTCAGGCGCGACTCCGACGCGAGCAAGTCATAAAAGCCCGCATCCAGCTCATGCTCCGCGACCCGGTAGCCGATGTGGAACAGGTGGCGCTTGCGGTGGTAGAGGAAGCTGAAATCGGTGGCCCAGGCGAGTTGCTCGAACTCCCGGGCGAGTGCCAGCAGGCGCTGCGCGGTCGATCCCTGCGCTGGCGTCGACGCGGGCGAACTCATTTCAGCCTGTACGTCCAGCACCGCGCTGCGCAGCGTCGCCAGGTGATCGGCCAGGCACCATGCGAGTTCGTCGCGGCGCGGCGCCGTGTTTGAGCCCGCCTCGCCCGCTGACGGCAGACGCAGCGCAAGCTCGGCCGTGGCGGCGTGCAGCAGCGCGTCAAACTGCGCCGGGTTGTCACGGTACTGGCCCAGCGCGTCGGGCAAGGCCAGCAGGCGTGCCAGTGCCGTGCCGGCGGGCAGCAGCTCGGGCACCTGGGCAAGCAGCGGCGCCAGGCGCTGCGTCGACGCGCGCAGCGCGGCGTGCGCCGCGCCCCGGTCGAACGGCGCCAACGCCAGCTCCAGACAGGCCTGCGCGGCGGCCAGCAGATGGCCACTGAAGTTGCCGCTGTCGACGGTGGACACATACATCGGCAGCAACGGCGCGCGGGTCTGCGTGTCGTACCAGTTGAGGAAGTGGCCGCGGTGGCGCTGCAAGGTGGCGAGCGTCGCGAGCGTGGCCTCCATGCGCGCCATCAAGTCCTGCGTGCCGATCCAGCCGAAGGTGCGCGCGCAGGCCACGCTCAACAGATACATGCCGATGTTCGTCGGCGAGGTGCGGTGCGCCACCATGTCGTGCGGCGCAACTTGCAGGTTGTCGGGCGGCAAGTGGTTGTCGTCAGGCCCGACGCAGCGCTCAAACAGGCGCCAGGTGTCGCGCGCCACCCCTTCCAGCCACGCCGCGTCGGCCACCGGCAGGGCGGCGTCTTTGCGCACCGGCCGGCGCCGGCTGGCGAACCAGGTCCACAGCGGCGCCGCGCCCCACAGCAGGCCGAGCAGCACGGCCAGCTCGGCGTGCGGCGTCGTGGTGCCAAACGATACGCCCCACACCGCGCCGAGCAGCAACAGTGCCGCGACCGGCTCTTTCCAATGCGCGCGCAGCACGGCGCCCAGGCCGCTCACCGCCGAGGCCTGCGCGGCGGCCGCGGTGGTCCATTGCAGCAGGTGGCGCCGGCTGAAGGCCATGCGGTAGAGCGCGCAGCCCACCGCGTCGCCCGCCACCAGCGCGTGCTGCAGCAGTTGCGCCATGTGCCACACGCCGCCCCACAGCGCGCGCACCAGGTCGGTCGCGGCCTGGCGGTAGAAGTGGCGCTTCGCGAGGTCGTCCCGGCTCGGCGAAAACCCCGCCACCGCGCCCATCAGCGGCCCGGCACAAAACGCGCCAAACACGAGCGCCAGCGCCACCCCCGGCGCGACGATGTACCCGGCCAGCGCCAGCGCCACCAGCAGCAGCGACAACGGCGTCACCAACGAGCGGCGCAGGTTGTCGAACATCTTCCAGCGGTTGATGGCGCGCAGGCGGTGGCGCGTGGTGTGTGACAAGAACGGCAGCAGGAACGGCAGCAACTGCCAGTCGCCGCGCGTCCAGCGGTGCACGCGCGACGCAGCCACGTCGGCATGAAACGGCGCGTCTTCGATCACCGTGATGTCGGTCACCGCGGCGCAGCGCGCGATCGAGCCTTCGAGCAGGTCATGGCTGAGCACCTGGTCTTGCGGCAGGTGGCCCGACAGCACCGCCTGCATGGCGTGTACATGCAGCAGCCCCTTGCCGCTGAACGTGCCTTCGCCGAACAAGTCTTGATAGACCTCGGAGCTGGCCGCGTTGTACGGGTCGATGCCGCTCTGCCCGGCGAACAGCCAGTGGAACAGCGTGAAGTCCTTGGGCGCCGGCAGCGGCGTGACGACGCGCGGTTGCAGAATCGCGTAGCCGCCGACGATGCCGCGGCCGTTCGCGCTCAGCCGCGGCTGGTTGTGCGGATGCGCTGCCACCGCCACCAGATCGCGCAAGCGCCCCGGGGGCAACTGGGTGTCGCTGTCGAGTGTGACGATGTACGGAGTGCCCGGCGCGATGCACGAGTGCTCGCCCAGATCGAGGAACGCGGATGCCGCGGCGTCGGGCGCCGCCGCCATCGTGTCGATGAGCTGCTCCAGCTTGCCGCGCTTGCGCTCCCAACCGATCCAGCGCTGTTCCGTCTCGCTCCAGGTGCGGTCCCGATGCAGCAGGATGAAGCGCGGCGCAGGTGCCGCGGGAACCGGCGCCGGGTCGGGGAACGCCGGGCCGAGGGGCGTCGGGTCGGAGGCCACCGCGTCGGCATGGCGTGCGTTCAGTGCGTCAATCTGCGCCCGGGCCAGCGCCAGCAGCGGCGCGTCGGACGCGGCGTGGGGCGTCGGCGCGTCGCCCCAGTCGGTGAGCAAGGCGAACTGCGCGTGCCGCTCGGGGTTGGCCAGAGAGTGCAGTTGCAGCCGGTGTACGAGATGGCTGATGGAAGCTGCGTCGGTCAGCAGCGCCGGCACCACGACGAGCACACGGTGCTCCGCGGGAATGCCGTTCGCCAGGGCCAGGCGCGGCAGGCTTCGGGGCCGCACCGACTCGCTGATCAAGCGGTTGATCACCGCCACCACGGCTTCCGACGCCGGGAACATCATCAACAGCGCGCCGGCCAGGGTCAGCCAGAGCGGGTCGGCGCCGGCCGGCTCGCGCAGCAACAGCCAGGCCACCAGGCCCAGGCTGCCCAGCAGCAATGAACCCAGGTACACAGGCAGGGCGAGCCGGCGCGCCACGCTGCGCGCCGCGGTGGCGGCGCGCAACGGCAGGTTGTGTGTCAACCCGAGGGCACTGAGCAGGGCCGGCCGGCCGGGGCCGTGCAGCCAGTGGCCGGGCACCGCGGCAGCGCTGTCGCCCGCCTCGGCCTTGGCGATCAAACCCAGCAGCGACTGCGCCACCGACACTTCGCCGCGGCCGCAGTGCCGCGCCAGAACTTCGATGCCGTGCAGCGTCTGGTCGCGTGTGGCGCCGTGTTCGGCGGCGAACATCGGCGAGGTGAGCATGAGCCGCATCAGCACGCTCGAACGCGCCACGATGTCGGGCCAATCGGCATCGCCCAGCGCGCGCAGCGACGTGACGGCGTTGCTCACGCTCAGGTTGTCGGCGGTCTGGTCGGCGGTTTCCTGAACCTGCATCGCCGCCAGGTCGGGCAGCGCGCCGCGCAGCCACGCGTCCAGGCCCGGTTGCTCCTGTGCCGCAGCCGTGCGGTCGGCGCGCGCTGACAGCGCCCGGTCTTGCAGGCGCAGCCCCATCTGCGCCAGGAACACCCGGCCGACACCGCGCCGGTTCATGGTGTCGAGCAAGCGGTCGAGGTCGTCAACGCTGAAGGTGTCAAGCCGGTCGCAGACCATGTTGGCGACTTCACGCGCCGCCTTGTTGCTCGCCACACGCTCCGCCAGACGGCGCAGGTTTTCGATCAGCACGACGCGCAGCGTGGTCGGCAGCGCCCACATCTCGCTCAGGTTGAGTTCGCGCACCTCCTGGTAGGCGCCGAGAAAGTTCAACAGCAGGTCTTCGTCGAACGCGCCGTCGGTGTGCGCCACGAACGCCCAGGCGACGCCGTAGATGCGCGGCAGGCCCGCCAGCGGTTCGTCGAGCAACACCGGCAGCGCGCGAAAGTAGCGGCGCGGCAAGCCCTTGCTGATTTCCTCGAGCTGGGCCTCGATGAGGTGGAAGTTGTCGAGCAGCCATTCGGCCGCGGGGCTCACGTCATAGCCGGTGGCCGCCTGCGCGCCGATGTAGCGGTGCGCCTCGCGCAGCGCGTCGATGTTGCTGCGCAGGCGCGGGAAGAACGTCGCACCGCGCGACGTCGCACGCGCCGCGCGGTGCGTCTCACCGAGGCTGCGGCCGTGTTGCGCAAAGCGCTCGCGACCGAAGATCTCGGAGCGGATCGGCGGTTCGACCGCGCCCCGCGATTCGTCCAGGATCTCGCGCAGCGGTGTCTGCGCCAAGGGCAACAGGCGCGCCAACCCGGGTTGCGCCATGCTCTAGAACGCCAGTGACGCCAGACCGATCAGCAGCGCCGCAAAGACCAGCGTCGTGACGAAGCGCGGCGCGACGAAACCGTTCATCGCTTCGCCGATGCAGCGCATATGGAACCAGCGGCCGCGCGAGACGTGGCAGCGATCGAGGTGGTCGCCAAGTTGCGCCAGCTCCATCGGCGTGGTGTCCACGCTGTCGCCGAACGAGGCCGTGCTCCACAGCGCAGGGGAATTTGCAGGTGAGGTCAAAGTGGGCTCCGGGGGTGTGGCCATGGGGCCGCACAAAGTTGAAGGGATTCGCTGCGCATGCGGGGTTGAACCCGATCTGTCGATGCGCTGCAGGCGAAGTCAAAGGGCAGGGCGTTGGGCGTTGGGCGTTGGGCGCAGCGTGGCGCAACGGCGCGCCCGCGTCTGTGGGATGGCGCACCAAGCGACGCTGGTGCCATCGGCACCGTAGGGCGGCCGAATCGCCCGCAGCAGCCCATGTAGGACAGCTCCAACGCACGCTTGCGACGTTTGCTTACATCGCGCCATCGCCTGCGCCGATCGTCTTTGTGCGGTGCCGGGCGCAACCTCCAGGTGTGATCTCTAGGAGCTAGTCATGAATGCACTGCCGGTTTGCCATGGTCCCTCGTTCGAAGTTTCTTATGTGTCGCTGTTCGTTCCGGGCCGGGCGCTCGCATTCCCGTGCGACGCGACCGGCCACGTGGACATCGATACCCTGTCTGACAAAGCCAGGCTGAACTACTTTTTCGCCCGCGCCATGGTCGGCCGGGACTATTCGCTGCCCCGCGTCGGTCAGCCGGCGATGGGATAGAAACGAAAAGAGCGACGAAGCAAGCTTCGTCGCTCTGAACGAGCCGCGTGCCACCTGCGGCCGTGTCGGCCGCTCGATGACCCGCTTGCGGCGCGCTTTACGACTTCGCTTTACGACTTCGCGGGCTCGACAGTCAGTTGGTTGTCCACCGCCAGCACGCCCTTCACGCCGCCAGCCAACGTGGTGGCGCGTTCGCGGGCTTCATTGCTGGGTGCCGTGCCGCGCAGCGCAACCTTGCCGGCGTCGGTATCGACGTTGATCTTCAGCATGCTGAGCAGCGTGTCTTTTGCCAGCTCGGCCTTCACGCTCGTCGTAATGGCCGCGTCAGCCACCTTGTCGCCGACCTTGTCAGCGGCGGCCTTGACACCTGCCACCGCCTCCGAGGTCGTGGACGGGGAAGTGCTGGTGCTTCCGGGTGCGGTGGCGGTGCTGTTGTCGCGTGGGCTGCAGCCAGCGATTCCAATCATGGCGGCGAGCACGCCCGCCGACGAGAGGGTGAGAAGTGATGTGTTCATGGCAGTTCCTCGGGTGTGGCCGGAAATGCCCGGCCTGGTTCAACGGCCTGGGGTGCACAACGCGGATCGATGTGCCCACAGGAAGTGCGCCTAGCGTAGGGGGCGTGACTCGGCGGCGCCGTCAGCGGGGCGGAGCTTTTCCTGTCGGACGATGCCCACAGCTTTTCTCTTCGGGTCGTGAGCCATTGCGCAAGTGCGTCGTGACAGCTCGGAACAAGGGTGAAAGTTTGTTTCCAAAACGCGCCGGTCCGCAGCGGTTCGGGCCCGTGGCGACCCCTGGTTCGGCAATCCGGTTTCGAGGTCTGGCCCGGGCGTCGTGCGGGCCTTGGCGGCCCGATGTTTCGCGCGGTCGGGTGCGTTGCCGGCCGTGCCGGGCATGGCGCTGGCCCCTCGCGGCGGGTTCGTGATATGTGACCTGGCGTACAGACGGCGCCTCGGGCGGCTCGCAAAGTCGCTCCCATGAACCAGAACCTGCAACGTCGCGCTTTCGACTACGCCACCCACGAACTGGAGGCAAACGCCGTGACCCCCGCGCCTGCGGTGCTGCCTTCGGTGCCGAGCACCGAGGCGGATTGGGACGACTTGTTCAACGCCGTCACCGCCAAGCTCAAGCTGACCGTGGTTGATGGCGCCGGCCCAGCGCCCGAAGCCCACATGCACGACGCCACCGCACAGCTGCGGGCCTGCGTGCGCGAAGGCGTTGCGGCGCTCGACCAACTGCACGCGATGCTGCTGCGCCAACGAGCCGACCAGGCGCACCCTGAACCACTGACCCTCAACGCGCCAGGCGCACGCCCAGCCGCCGCGGTTGACCCTTTGGCCGCGATGCCGAACCGCGACGCATTCCGCGAGCTGCTTGATCAGGCGCTGGCGCGCGCCGCCAGCCGGCCAGAAGTGCTCGCCGTGCTTTGCCTCGACCTCGAAGGCCACAAGGCGATTTGCCAGACGCACGGTGGCGAAGTGGGCGACGAACTGCTGCGCAGCGTCGCCGCGCGCATGAGCCGGGCAGTGCGCGGCGACGACCTGGTGAGTCGCCTGGAGGGTGACGAGTTCGCCTGCCTGCTGGCCGGTTTGCCCGCGGGCCGGGTGCAACTGAGCCGCCTGGCGTGCAAGCTGTTCGACGCCGTGTCGGCGCCGTTTCGCATCGGCGAGATCGATCTCACCGTGCGGCCGAACATCGGCGTGGCGATCTGGCCCCTGCACGGCGCCACCGCAGCGGCCCTGCTCGGCAGCGCCGACATCGCGCTGGGCTACGCCAAGCAGCGCCAGACCGGCTATGCGTTTTTCGATCGACGCAACGACGCGCCGATGGGGCAAGTCGCCATCGCCATCGCCGGCGCGGTCGCGCCGGCGTAGCGGTCGCTCCCGAACTGCCACGCTCGGTTCATCGACGTGCAGGCACTCTGTGTGCGGTAGCGTACCGACGCGACATTTCATGAACGGCACACTCAGCCTTCGTTGTCGCCACCGTGTCTGCCGCCCGCCACCCCCGAACCTCCTCTCTCAGGGCCAACCATGAGCATTTTGCAGAGCGCATCGAACGCCTCGGCGTGGCGCGGCAACACCGCATTGCAGGAATTTCAGATGACCCTCGGGCCTGCGTTGCCCGTGCCGAACGAACACGACTTCGCGCAGCTGAACACGGCCTACGCGGCCAGCGGGGGCATGGCGCGCGCCAACGACCTTGCGCGCTTGCGCGAGGAACCCTGCTGCGACTACTGCATGAGTCTGGAAAAGCTCATCGCCCTGCGCGCCGTGTTCGGCTTCGATTGGCAGCGAACCTACTGGGTGCCAATGTTTCAGTTCCAGGCCGACCTGCGCCTCAAGCCCGGGCCGCGCAAGGTGCTCGCCGAAGTGGCCAGCGTGTGTGATGGCTGGAGCCTCGCGCTCTGGTTTGTTCGGCCGTGCCCGCGCTTGAACGCCCAGACCCCGGTGGCGTTGGTCGACTCGAATCTGCCCGACGTGCTGCAAGCAGCGCGCGACGATCGCCGCATGCTCAACAGGAGTGACGTATGAACAAGAGACATTGCGCAGTTCCTTACCTTCAAACGTCGGCCGTCGGGCTGGCGGTTTCCTTGTTGATCAGTTGCGGCGGCGGGGGCGACAGCGGGTCGACCGTGACCGAGTCGCCCGCATCGGTACAGATGAGTCAAACCGCGACGATCCTGTCGGTCAGGACTGAACAGCGAGCCAACGGCAAGGTGTCCGGGTTCGAAGCCCAGGCCTTGAACTACACGTTTGCGGCGAGCATCGACAGCGGCCCGAATGCCGGCTATACGCTGACAGGCCGGCTGCAGCTCAGCGGCGAGCGCGAGGACGACGGTGTCACGGAAATCGAGGGGCGCCTGTTCCCTGACGCCGATCCGTCGCGGCCGACGCGTGCCGAGCTGAAGGCTCGCTTTGAAGCCGACAGAAAAGGCCTGAAGGGCGCGATGCGCGCCGACATCAAGGTTCTGGCCGAGGAGTTGAAGCTCGCACTCGCATATGGTGCTGTGCCTGGCGCGGATGAGCCCAGTGCCGCGCAGAAAGAGGCGCTGGCGACGTTCAAGGCCAAGTTCGGCGAACGCATGACGCAATACCGGGCAGCACTCAGCGCGCTGATCGCGCAATACCGCGGCGCGAAGCGCGACGCCAACGCGAGTCGACATGATGATGACGATGACGACATGGCTGCCCGAGGTTTTGAAGTCCGCGGGACCATCGACGCGAACGCAGTGGTGAGTCTGACGGTCAAACTCGGCGACAAAGGCAAGTTTCTTGCCACCGGCACGATCGCCGCTGACGGCAGCGCGAGTGGCAGCCTGACTGGCGCCGCCAGCGGTGACAGCGGCACCTGGACCGCCGTTGCAGAAGGTGCCGAGCTGCCGCTGCCCGAGCCACTGCCCGAGCCACCGCCCGCCGGAACCTACGCGGCCGGCCTCACAAAGTACCTGTCGACTTGCGCGACCTGCCATTCGGCCGGAACCGTATACACCGCGGGCGGGCCCGACCTGGCTCGCAAGGGTGGCCTGTTGGTCGCTGACCTTGGCACGCTCGGTGGGCGCATGAGCGGCATCACGCTGACGCCGCAGGAGATTCTCGACCTCCAGGCGTTCCTCGCCGCCGTGCAGTAGCTTGGGCAGAGCGGTCGGGCAACAAAGGTCGGGCAGGAACGCCGCGGAGCATCAGTTCGGCATGAGGCCGTGCGTCGCGGCCACGTCGTACGAGCCGAACACTTGCTGCGTGGCCTTCACCTCGGGCAGCACATAAACGAGTGCGCGACGCGCGGCGAAAGTAGGGCGGATGTAGGCCTCGTAGAAGGCCACCGGCACGTTGATGCAGCCGTAGGAAATGCGGTTGTCGTCGCTGCTCGGCGTCGCGAGCCGCTCCAGCCGGCGTTCGCGCGCATCGGTGACGCGCACGCGGTGCATCGACACGGCGGCGGCGTAGTCGACCCACACCACGTCTTCGCCCAGCGTATTGCGCCCGGGTTCGGCGATGAAGCGCCCGGCGGGCGTGGTGCGCTCAGCCGGCAGCACGTCGGCGATGGCGCGCTCACCGATGCCCGTCACTGAATCGTCGCCCGGTGCCGCGCCGAGCAACACCGGCGTTGAGCCGAGCAGGCGTGCGTCGGCGTCAAACACATGAATCGTCGTGTGCTTCTTGTCGACGATGACGAAGTCGGAGCCCGCGTTGTCACGGGAATCGGCCACCCAGTCGGCGACGTGGCGCGCGTCGGGCGAGGGCGTGTGTGCACCGAAGTCGGCGAAACGCGGCGCCGCGCGGAAGGCCAGCGCGATTTGTTTGGAATGCGTGGCGAACGAGATCGGCGAGGCTGTCTGGATCGCGGGTGGAATCGCGATGGCCAGTGCAGCCGCGCCGACCAGAAGCCCCCGCCGAATGCTTTCGGCGATGTCACGTCGGGCGACTGACCAATGTGTGCCGTGAGGCACGTTGTCAGAGGGTGCGCCGAGGGTCAGTTACGGTCGGCCCGGGCAGCGCGCTCGGTCGTCATGCCTGACGAATCGGTGGACGATGGTGTCGAATAATTCGACGAAGAAGAGTTCGTCGACGACGGCATGGTGCTGTTGGTGCTGCTGTTGGTGCTTGAACTCGACGCGTCGTTGGACATCGTCGACGAGGGCGTGGTTGACGAAGGCATCGTCGAGGACGGCAGGGTCGACGAAGGACTCGTCGATGGGCTCTGCGTGTCCGTGCTCGGTGTGCCGGTCGTCGTGCCAGCGCCGGTTGCGCCCGTCGTGCCGGTGCCGCTGGTGTCGGCTGCCCCGGTTGAGCCCATGCCAGTGCCGGTGGCACCGGTCGTGCCGCTGGTGCCAGGCGAGCTGGTCTGCGCATAGACCATGCCGATCGCGCCGACCACTGAGGCGGCAGCCACCGTCGAGATGAAGAGTTTTGAGAAGTTCATTGGGTATTCCTTGTCTGCTGGTTGAGGAACTGTCAGCCGGAGGATCCGGGCAGTTAACGGTAAGTGCGGTGTGGGAGCCCCGGCGTCGGGCGTCGTCACGTATTCGCGTAGGACGATGGCGCAATGCCGCAGCTCGAATTTGCGGTGTTTTGTTCCCTGCCGCACAGACGAATGTTGTCCACCCGGTGCATCGTGTAGACCGGAGGACCGCCATGACACCCCACCCCACCATTGCCCGACACCCGAAAGCCCACCCATGAGCGCGCTTGCAAGCAGTTCAGCCCACGCAGCGCGTCCTGATTTCGCTGCGCAGCCCCATCCGTCGCTGTACAGCGAGGTGAACGACGCCGAGCCGGGCGATCACGCGTTTGTCGCGCTGCGCGCCGCGTACCGAGCCAGCGGCGGCATCGTGCGTGGCGATGACCTTGCCCGCACTTTCTGGGATCACCAGCGCGGCGACTATGTGAGCCTGGCCAGGCTCATCGTCGCCCGTGAGATTTTCAGCTTCCGGTGGAACGAGAGTTACTGGATACCGATGTTCCAGTTCGAGCGCGGCGAGCCCGCCGTCAAGCCCGGGCTGAGCCAGGTGCTGGCTGAGCTTGTTGACGTGTTCGATGGCTGGCGCCTCGCCGCCTGGTTCGCGCAGCCCAGTGCCTGGTTGAACGGTCAGCGGCCCGTGGACTTGCTGGACTCCGACCTCTCCGGGGTTCGCGCCGCGGCGCGCGTCGACCGATTCATCGCCACCGGGTGATGGTCGGTTGATGGTCGGGGGATGGGTCGGGGGATGGGCCGACGCCGCCCCACCGGGGGCGATCGGCCGCGCGAAGTTCAGTCGGAGGGTTCGAGCAAGGCGTCTTGCGCCAAAGTGCCTTCGGCCATCACATACACCACACCCCGACCGCGGCCGAGCACCGGTGCGACAACGCTTTCGTAAAACGCCACCGGCACGACGACACACCCCGCCGAGATGCGCCGGTCTTGGACGTTAGGCGAGGCCATGCGCTGCGCGCGGCGCTCGTGCGCCGGGCCGGGGCGCAGGCGGTGTATCGCCAGCGCGTTCGCATGGTCGATCCAGATCACGGCTTCCCCCGTCAGGTTGCGCCCGGGCTCCGAAGCGTAGCGGCCCGCCGCGGTGGTGCGGTCCGCATCGAGCAATTGGCCGCGCTGCGTGCGTTCGCCCACACCCGGCACTGATGCGTCGCCCGGCGCTCTGCCCAGCAGCACCGGCGTGGAGCCGGCCAACGTGCCGTTGCCCCAGTAGACGAACAACGTTGCCGCCTTCTTGTCGACGACGGCGAAGGGCAAGCCGCGATGGTTCGCGGACGCCAGGATGCGCCGCGTCAACGTGGCCGCCGTGTCAGGGGCCGGTGTCGCGCGCGTTGCCGCCTCGGCCCATGCGGGGTGGGCCCACAGCGGCGCCACCCACCAGGCCACCCCCCAGACCATCACCCAGCCGAGCGTTGCGGCAACACTCGCCAGACCCTTCCAACTCTTCGTCATCTGCATGCGGCTGCCCCGTGCTGCCCAAAGTGCGCCTCGGCCAGAACCGAGTGCCACTTCAGTGAAACGCGGCCCAATGTGGTGGACCGCACAGACAGATGCTAACTGACGCGGTTTCCAAGGGTATTCGGCCATAGCGAGGGAGAGATCGGGGCAGTTGCATGCAGGTGCCGCGCGAATTCGCGCCAGCCCATGTAGGCGTGCACCGACAGCGTGCCCGCCCCCTGGCCGACAGACGCCCGCAACGCCGGGCCAAACAATGGCCGCACCCTCAGTTGAAAACGGAGCTTGCATGAACCACGTCAAACCCCCCGGGAAGGTGAATTCGTCGCGGCGCGGCACCGCGCCTGTGCCCCTGGAGGTCGAAGCCGATCTCAAGGCCGGGCGCCGGCACCGCGCGTCGGCGGAGAAGTTCGTCAAGGCCGGCCGCACTGAAGATGCGGCACGCGACGCCGAGCCGAGAACTCCCGTCGAAGAAATGGAGATGTTCAATGCCGAGCGCGCGGCCGAGTCGCACTCGAAGGGTGAAGACCCTCCGCCGCGCTAGCGCCAATCTGGTGCCAATCTGGTGCCAAAGCCGCGTGCCTTGCTTTACACGCGCGTGACTTGCAGCAACAACCGGGTCACAAGCGAGCGGCACAGTGACCCGCATGCACCATGTCGTCCGATATCACTGTTGCCGGCCGCAGCGCGGCCGGCAACGCCGTGGCGCAGTGGCCGCCGCCGCGCTGATGCTGCTCGGCGCCTGCGCGTCAACGCCGCCACCCACGACCCCGAGTAGCGCGCCGGCGATCGTCATCCCGCTGGCTTGGTCGGGCAACGAGAACACCGCACCGGCAGGCGCCGCATCGCTCGCGCAATGGTGGCAGCGTTTCGACGATGCTCTGCTCGCGAGCCTCGTCGCGCAGGCCCTGCAAGCCAATACCAGCGTGCGCAGCGCGCATGCAGCGCTGCGCCAGGCGCGGGCCTTGCGTGACGTGTCCGGCGCGGGCCTGCTGCCCGATGTCGGTGGCTCCGCCTCGGTGCAGCGCGCCAAGTCGGGTGGCGGCAGCGCCCGGAACAATTTCAAGGTCGGCATCGACGCGAGTTGGGAGCTTGACCTGTTCGGCGCGAACCGCAGTGCGCTGGAAACCAGCGAAGCGACCTTGCTTGCCAGCGCCGCGAGCCTGGGCGATGTGCAGGTCTCGATTGCCGCCGAAGTGGCGCTCGCCTACATCACCCTGCGCAATGCCCAGGCGCGACTGAGCATCGCGAACGACAACCTGGCCGGCCAGCAAGAGACGCTGCAACTCACGCAGTGGCGGCAACAGGCGGGGCTCGTGACCGCGCTGGAGGCCGAACAGGCGCGCGGCGCGGTGGAGCAGACGCGCGCCCAGTTGCCGCTGCTGTACACCACGATCGCGCAGACCCGCCATGCGCTGGCGGTGTTGACGGGCCAGGCACCCGCAGCGTTGGCGGACGCACTGGCCACGCCGACGCCGTTGCCACGGGCCGCGCCTGACCTTGCGCTGAGCCTGCCCGCCGAAACGCTGCGCCAGCGGCCCGACGTGCGCGCCGCCGAACACCAGGTGCGCGCGGCCTCCGGGCGCGTCGCGCAGGCCGACGCCGCGCGCAAGCCGAGCTTCAAGTTGAGCGGCTCGCTCGGCCTGAACGCGCTGACGCTCGGCTCGCTGACCTCCGGCGGCGCCTTCGCCGCGGCACTGCTCGCCGGTGTGACGATGCCGCTGTTCGACGGCGGCGCCGGCAACGCGCAACTGCGCGCGCAACAGGCGGCGTTCGAACAGGCGCAACTGGCCTATCAGGCGGCGGTGTTGACGGCGTTGAAAGACGTGGAAGACGCGCTCGTCGCGCTGCGCGGCAACCGCGAACGCGTCGCGCGCCTGGAGCAGGCGGCGCAGGCTTCGAGCAACGCCGCGCAGCTCGCGCGCCAGCGCTTCAGCAGCGGCCTCATCGACTTCCAGGTGGTGCTCGACACGCAACGCAGCCAGCTCAGTACCCAGGACAGCGTGGCCGGTGCGCGTGCCGATTTGAGCGCCGACCATGTGCGTTTGTACAAGGCGCTGGGAGGAGGCTGGGTGCCCGACGCCGATAGCGCGGTGGAGCCCCGGCCCTCCTGACCCTGTTCAACGGCAGCTACATGGTTCAGCCACGCTCTCGCCCTCACCCCAACCCTCTCCCGCAAGCGGGAGAGGGGGTGAAAACGCCCCCCCCAAAAAGCCCACTCATGAACGCTCCGACGCCACCCGCCGCACTTGCCGCCAACCTTGCCACTGAGGCCGCACACCCGCCCACCGACCTCGCCACCTTGCTCGACGAGCCCGCGCCACGCGCCTGGTATCGGCGCCCCGCGCTCTGGGCGGGCGTGGTGCTGCTGGCGCTGCTCGCCGCGGGCGCGGCGTGGTGGCAGGCGCGGCAGGCCGCGAATGCCGCGCCGAGCTACACCACACAGACAATCGCGCGCGGCGATCTCACACTTGCCGTTACCGCTAACGGCACCTTGCAGCCGACACGTTCGATCAACATCGGCAGCGAACTGTCGGGCACGGTGACGAAGGTCAACGTCGACGTGAACGACCGGATCAAGAGGGGTCAAGTATTGGTCGAACTCGACACCGCCAAGCTCAGCGACCAGATGCTGCGCTCCGGCGCCGCGGTGGCCAGCGCCAACGCCAAGCTCGCGCAGACCGGGGCGACGCTGAAGGAGGCGCAGTCCACGCTGGCGCGCTTCGAGAAAGTGGCGCGCCTGTCGGGCGGCAAGGTGCCGTCGCTGGCCGAGCTCGACAGCGCCCACGCGGCGGTCGAGCGCGCCGTGGCCGACCAGGCGAGTGCGCGCGCCGGTGTGGCCGATGCGCGCGCGGCGCTGTCTACCGACACCATCAACCGCGGCAAGGCGTCGATTCGCGCACCGGCCGACGGCGTGGTGCTGACGCGCAACGTCGACCCCGGCAACGCGGTCGCCGCGTCGCTGCAAGCGGTGACGCTGTTCTCGGTGGCCGAGGATCTGGCGCAATTGCGCCTGCAGGTTTATGTGGACGAAGCCGATGTCGGCTCGGTGGCGACGGGCCAAACGGCCAACTTCAACGTCAGTGCGCACCCGGGCCGCAAGTACCCGGCGAAGGTGACGCGCGTCGCGTTTGGCTCGACGATCACGGAGAACGTCGTCACCTACCTGACGCAGCTCGAAGTCGACAACAGCGACCTGAGCCTGCGCCCGGGAATGACGGCGACGGCGACGATCGTCGCCAAGGAGCGCAAGGACGTGCTGCTCGTCCCCAACAGCGCACTGCGCTTTTCGCCCGCCGCCGCTGGCGATGCCGATCGGGCGGCGGCCCGGCCGGGCGCGAGCGGCGGCATCGTCGGCAGCCTCGTGCCGCGTATTCCTCGCAGCGGCGGGCAGCGCCGCTCCGCCGCCGACAGCGCGAGCACCGCCGGCGCACGCCAGGTGTGGGTGCTGCGTGACGGCGCTGCCGTGGCCGTGGCGGTGACGCCGGGAATCAGCGACGGCCGCATGACGGAAGTCAGCGGCGGTGAACTGCAGGCCGGCATGCTCGTCATCACTGACCAGAAAGCGGCAGCGGCCAAGTGAGCACACCATTGATTCAGCTGCGCGGCGTGACCAAGGTCTACGGCAGCGGTGCCATCGAACTTCAGGCGCTGAAGGGCATCGACCTCGACATCCAGGCCGGCGAGTTCGTCGCCATCATGGGGCCGAGTGGATCGGGCAAATCGACGGCGATGAACATCCTGGGTTGCCTGGATACGCCGAGTGCAGGCCAGTATCTGTTCCAGGGCGCGCGCGTCGAAGCGCTGTCGCGCGACCAGCGCGCGCGGCTGCGGCGGCGCTACCTCGGTTTCGTGTTCCAGGGCTTCAACCTGCTCGCGCGCACCTCGGCGCAAGAGAACGTGGAACTGCCGCTGCTCTACCGTGGCGAAGGTGCGAAGGCACGACGAACCGCGGCGGCGAATGCGCTGCGCTCGGTGGGCCTGGCCGGCTGGGAGCACCACACGCCGGCCGAATTGTCGGGCGGGCAGCAGCAGCGCGTCGCGATCGCGCGCGCCATCGTCACCGAGCCGGCGGTGCTGCTCGCCGACGAGCCCACCGGCAACCTCGACACCCAGCGCAGCCAGGAGATCATGGAACTGCTGCGCGGGTTGAACACCGACCCAGGCATCACTGTGTTGATGGTCACGCATGAAGCCGACATGGCGGCGTACGCGAAGCGCATGGTGCGCTTTGTGGATGGGCGCATTCACAGCGATGTGCCGAACCTGCACCCGCAGCCAGCGGCGCTGAGGGTGTTGCAAGAGCAGGCGCGGGAGCGGGCCTGATGTGGCTGTCCACACTCTTCCTCGCGTTGCGCTCGATCCGGCGCAACCTGTTGCGCTCGTTCCTGACAATCCTGGGCATCGTCATCGGCGTGAGTGCGGTCATCACGATGGTGACACTGGGCAACGGCGCGACGCAGGCGGTGCAGACGCAGATCTCCAGCCTCGGCACGAACCTGCTGATGGTGCGCCCCGGCCAACGCCAGGGGCCCGGCGGCGGTGGCGGGCCTGGCGGTGCGCCCGCGTTCAAGGAGGCGGATGCCGAAGCGGTGCTGGCGCAGATCGGCGGCGTGGCCGCGGTGGCACCCGAAGGCCGCGCCGGTGTCACCGTGGTCGGCAACGGCCGCAACTGGACGAGCAGCGTTACCGGCAGCAGCAATGCCTGGTTCGAAACCGGCAACTGGAAACTCAGCACTGGGCGTACGTTCACCGAGGAAGAACTCGCCGCGGGTGCGGCGGTGTGCATCGTCGGCGAGACGGTGCGGCGCGAGATCTATGGCGGCTCCGTCGGGCGCCGCGGCCTGGGCGAGATGCTGCGCATCAAGCAGTTGTCGTGCGAAGTCATCGGTGTGCTCGCCTCAAAAGGCCAGGCCGCGATGGGCAACGACCAAGACGACACCGTGCTCGTGCCGCTGCGCACGCTGCAACGCCGCGTCACCGGCAACCAGCGCGTGAACACGCTGATGGTGTCGATGCAGGACGGCAGCGACAGCACGCGTCTGAAAGCGAGCCTGAAGGAACTGCTGCGCGAGCGGCGCAAGCTCAGCGGTGGCGACGACGACAACTTCAATGTGCTCGACGCGCAGCAATTGGCGGAAACGCTGTCGGGTACGACCAAGGTGATGACCACATTGCTCGGGGCGGTGGCCGCAGTGAGCCTGCTCGTGGGTGGCATCGGCATCATGAACATCATGCTCGTGAGCGTCACCGAGCGCACGCGCGAGATCGGGCTGCGCCTGGCGATCGGCGCGCTCGAGCGTGAGGTGCTGTTGCAGTTTCTCATCGAGGCGGTGGTGCTGGCCGCGCTCGGCGGCCTGATCGGCATCGTCATCGCCACCGGCGCGTCTTACGCGGGTGCGCAACTGATGGGCGTGCCGTATCTGTTCGACCCGGCGATCAACGTGCTGTCGTTCGTCTTCTCGGCGGGCATCGGCGTGCTCTTCGGCTACTTCCCGGCGCGCCGCGCGGCGCGCTTGGACCCGATCGAGGCGCTGCGCCACGAGTGAGGTGCCCGGCCGTTGTGCCGGCATATAGGTGTCAGGTCTGTGCATGTCTTGCCCGGCACGTCGCTTCACGCCCGACAACCTACGCGAGGCAAAGCTCCCTGGATTCATAGACCTTACAGCGTGCGCCAGCGTACAGACAACGCGGTGTGTCAAATTTATGGTCGCCCCCGGAGCTGGTCATCGCGAGGTGGCGGCCCACAATTCTGTTCACCTAACCTAACGGAGAAGTCAATGAGTCAATATCACCCCACACGGACACGCCTGAATAAGGCCATCGGGCGCAGCGGCATCGGTCTGGCGGCCGCTCTGCTGGCAGTGCCGGCGGCGTTCGCATCAAGCCATCGTGAAGCACCGTTCATCAGCGGTCAGGCACAGGTCGATGCCACCGATCTGTACATGTTTCGCAGTTACGAGGCCGGTCGCCAAGACTTCGTGACGATCCTGGCGAACTACCAGCCGCTGCAAAGTCCGCAGGGCGGGCCCAACTTTTTCATGTTCAAGCCCGACGCGCTGTATGAAATCCACATCGACAACAACGGCGATGCGGTCGAAGACATCACGTTCCAGTTCCGCTTCATGAACACTTCGAAGGCGACGGCCTTGACGGTGGGCGGCAAGTCGGTGCGCATTCCGCTCATCAACAGCGGCGTCATCGCAGGCGTGAATCCCGCCGAGCTGAATGTGCGCGAAACCTTCACCATCGACGTGAACCGCAACGGCCGCCGCAGTGCCCGCGGCAGCGTGACGAACGTTGCTGGTGGAGGCAAGGTGTTCGACAAGCCGGTGGACAACATTGGCGACAAGACCTTCGGCGGCGCGACCGGCTACGCCACCTATGCGAACCAGCACATGTACAACGTCACGATTCCGGGCTGCAGCGTGCCGGGCCGTGTCTTCGTGGGCCAGCGCAAGGAGCCCTTCTACATCGCGGTGGGCAAAGCCATCGACCTGTTCAACCTGAATCCGCTGGGCGCGGAAGTCGGTGGCAACAACAATGACCTGGAAGACCGAAACGTCAGCACGCTGGCGATGGAACTGCCCATTGCCTGCCTCACCGCCGGAACCGACCCGGTGATCGGTGCGTTCACGACCGCCAGCCTGCGCCAGGGCAGACTGCTGCACGGCAATCCGGGCAAGGGCCTGGGCAAGGAGTCGCGCCACGGTGGCGCCTGGACCCAGGTGTCGCGCCTGGGCATGCCGCTGGTCAACGAGCTCGTCATCGGGCTGGACGACAAAGACGGGTTTAATGCGTCCAAGCCGAAGAACGATGCCGCGAACTTCGCCGACTATGTGACCAACCCGACTCTGCCGGCGCTGATCCAGACGCTGTTCCCCTCAGCGCTGGCGCCGACGAACTTCCCGCGCACCGACCTGGTGGAGGTCTTCCTCAAAGGTATCAGCGGCGTGAACCAGCCTGCCAGCGTGGTGCCGTCCGACATGCTGCGGCTGAACACCTCGATCGCCGCCGCGGCCGCGGGTGCGCAGAACCCGCTGGGCGTGGCTGCCGGCGACAACGCCGGCTTCCCGAACGGGCGTCGGCCGGCCGATGACGTGGTGGACCTCTCACTGCGGGTATCGATGGGCGCGCTGTGTGTGTTGACGGGCGCCACCGATACGCTGAAAGTGGGTTGCAAGCCCGCCGACGCACCTGCCGGCGGCCTGGCCCTGACCGACGGTGTGCGCAAGACGGCGGCGAACTACGGCGTCACGTTCCCATACCTGACGACGCCCCTGCCCGGCAACTTCAACCCGCCTGCCGCCCCTGGCACGGTGTACCCGTGAGGTGCCGCATGAACATCAACCGAAAGTTCCTGGCATCGATCGGAATCGCCGCGGCATTGGTCGTCGCGGCTTGCGGGAGCAACAACAACGATGATGTGGCGGCCACGCCGGCGGGCCAGGTGCCCGACAGCGCGGGCGCCAGCAGTGCATCGTTCGTGGGCTACCTCTTGACGCTCGGTGTGAACGACGAGAGCTCGGAGCCCTTGACCGTGAGAGACGGCTTCGCGGTGCCGGCGGACGAAACGGCCGATCCGGCGCCGTTCGCGTAACCCGTTCACGTAACCCGGGGTCACGTAGTCCCGTTCACGTGGCCCGTTCACGTGGCCCGTCCACGTCACGCACAGGCGCGCCTTCGGGCGCGCCTGCTTCGTGTGGTCGAGCGGTGCGGGTTCAAAACGGCATCAGCGAAACGTTCGCGGTGCGCTCCACCAGCCAGATCGCGCCGATGGCCATCACGGCGACCGAGCCGCCGCGAATGAACCACTGGGCGTAGTGAGTCCGGCGGCGCAGCCCGAACAACAGCGCCGTGACGCTGGCGACGATGAGCAATTGACCCAGCTCCAAACCCAGGTTGAACTGCAACAGCGACCAGGCAAATTCGGTCGGC
Source organism: Burkholderiales bacterium (assembly GCA_031419715.1). Classification (GTDB taxonomy): domain Bacteria; phylum Pseudomonadota; class Gammaproteobacteria; order Burkholderiales; family Burkholderiaceae_C; genus JAEMQF01. The sequence continues at coordinate 40,881 of JANOLJ010000400.1, forward strand.
GGCAATTGCAGCTCGTTCAGCACACCGGCGAAGCCGAAGCCATGAATCAACCCGAACCCGAATGCCACGGCGACACGCCGCCCACCGAAGATCGGGCGCACATTGTCGAGCGCCGTCAGGATGATCGTCGCGGCGATCGCCGGTTCGATGATCGAAGGCGCCAAAACGAACGTCTGCGTGGCTGCGAGGGCCAGGGTGATCGAGTGCGCGATGGTGAACGCCGTGACGATGCCCGCCACCGGCCAGAGCGCCTGCGCCCAGCGTTCCACGGGCTGCCAGCCGTGAGCCGTGCGCCGCATCACGCAGGGCAGCAGCAGACACACCAGGAACAGCATGTGGTCGTAGCCGGTGAGGATGTGCCGCATGCCTTCGCGCACCAGTGACATGAACGCAGGCTCGGCGACTGCGGGACTTGATGCTGCCGCGCTGGGCGCGGTGGCGGCCCCGGGTGTCGGAGCTTCGGCCTGGGGACCCAGCACCCGAATCGCCAACGCCGATCCCGCCCACTCTATGCGCGCGATGCCACGGTGCGTCGGGTCGATGTCGGCCAACATCGAGTAGCGAATTCGCGGTGCGCCCGCGGGCCGGCAATCGGGTTGCCATTGCAGCGCCGCGTACACACCGTCGATGCGGCGTTCCAGCGAGCGCGTTCCGGCGTTCAGCACGCAGCCCTCGAGCTGCACATGGGCGAGCACATAGCGCTCCATCGCGGGCCAGGCGGCACGCACTTCGCCCCAGGTGAGCTGAGCGTTGCCGTCGGTGTCGAGGTCCAGGGCCACGTCCAGGTCGCGCAGCGCCACGTCCACGCGCAGCGTGGTGGCGCTCGCATCGCCCCCGGCGAGATGCACATAGGCGTCGCTGGACTTGTGGGCCCGCGCCAGGCCGGCCGCGAACAGGCACAGCAGGCCCAGCAGGGCGCTAGCGCAGCGCAGCCAGGCGTTTGTCATGCAGACCCATCGATGCGACCAGGGCCGCCACTTCACGCCGCGCCGCCGCGTCGCCGCTGGCCGCGGCGGCTTGGGCGAACACGAGCAGGTCCACGGGTTCGCGCTGTTGCCCGGCGTTGACGCGCGCCAGTTCCAGTGCGCGACGCGGTTCCTTGTCGACCCACAGCGCGAACATTGCTGCTTCGCGGGCATGCGTCGTTCGTGCCTCGGGGCGTTGATGCGCCAGCTCCAGGCGTTGCCGAAACTCGGCCACGTCCGCACTCGCCTGTGGCGCACCCGCCTGCGTTGCGGCGATCGCCAGGCGCAGCAAAACGGCGTCGGTGCGGCGCTCGCCGCGCAACTGCAACAGTGCATCGGCGGGGCGGCCGCGGTGAAGCAGGAAGTCGGCGTAGGCCAGCGTGGTGTACGGATCCGCTTGCGCCGCCAGGGCTTGCGTGAAAGCGGCTTGCGCGGCCGCGGGCCGGCCGGCGCGCGCTTCGCTTTCAGCCAGCGTGGTCAGCAGCCAATTGCGCGCCGACGCGTCGATTCCCGGGCCAGCCAACAGGGCGGTGAGGCTGGCGCGCGCGCCGTCAAAGTGGCCCTGCAGGCTGGCGTTTTCGGCCTGACAGGCGCGCGCGTAGAGCCCGGCATGGCTCGCGCCCAAGCTCGCGCAGGCGCGGTTGGACTCAGCGTATCGCCCTTGCACGCGACGCACCGTGGCCAGGGTCAACCACCCCTGGGCGTGTGTCGGGCTGCGCTGGACCAGGTTTTCGAGGTTCGCCGCCGACGTGTCGAAGTCATGCACGAATTGCTGCAACGTGGCCTGCATCAGCAGCACGTCGTCGGGCGCGGTGGCGGCGCTGGGCCATGCGGCCAGAGCGGCGAACGCCAGACCCGCATAGCGCGGATCACCTTGTGCGCGTGCGGCGTCGAGGTAGCGGCGGGCCAGAGCGAGCGCGGGTTCAACGGCGTTGGGATTGGCCGCGAGTTGCCGCCGCAGCTGCCGCTCCGCCGTCCGGTTTCCCGCGCCCGCGGGCAGGGTCTCGATCACTTCGGCGTCGCTCGTCGGTGCAAGCACCGTGGCGCAGGCCGGTCCCCCGGCTACACCACAAGCCCAGAGCAAAAGCGGCGTCACGAAGCGCGCGCACATTCGCCGGGAACGTGACATGAATTGCATAGGCCGTTCCTTGAACCGTACTTCACCGCGCAGTCGACTCGCGAGGCTGACGGTAACCGCAAGGGCGCAAGAGTTCGGTGCGCTACCGCACATGGCGCGGCCCGGCTGGCTGGCCCAGGGCTGACCAAGCGACTCGTGCAATCCCGCATGGAATCGTTCAATTCAAGCCGAATCGTGCCGCCAATGTTCGGCAGCGTACATACGAAATCACCCGGCGTCGCCAACATGACTCGTCAGTGGCTTTCAAACGAAGGAATGTATGAATCGCGAGGGCGGCTCGAACGGCGTGCATCGGGACATCTCATGGACCACGCTGGTGAATCAATACACTGACGGGGATGGCTTGGCCAAGGACGCGCAGCGCCGGCCGCCGATTGGCGGTGCCGATTCGCTCTCTTTGATGTTCCGGCCCCTTGTCGACTGGGTTCAGGACCTGCGGTTTCCCTGGCGCAAGCCGGCGCTGCTGGCGGTGACGTTGGCGGCCTTGGCGATCGATCTGGTCAATACCTGGCTCCCGCGGCAAGAGCTGTACGTGCCGCTCAGCGTGTTCGCACTTCTGGCATTGCTTAGCGGTGCCAGCCAGGGTCGCCAAGGCACCCGCGCGAGCCCCGCGGTACCGGATGGCATTGCCGCGGCGGGAGCCGCAACAACACCCACGGCAGCGATGAAAGAACCCGCGATCGACGACGCGTTGTGCGCCTGCATCGACGCTCAGGGTCTGTGCACTTACGTCAGCCCGGCCCTGGTGCGTTGGTTGGCCCGGGGCCAAGACAACCTGGAAGGTCAGGGTCTGGGTCTCGTCTTCGGCCCGTGGAACGGCGAGATGATGGAGTCGGAACTCGAATTGGCGTTGCAGGGCCAGCCCCGGTTCATGCGTTGCAGTGCATGGCCCCTCGACCCATCGATGCAGACCTTGCAGGTCTGTCTCGTGCCCGAACGAGATGCCCTTGGTGCCATTGCGGGTTGTCGTTTGTGGGCCATCGACGCAACCCGTGCACAGAGCGAGTTTGATGTCGTGCAGGGCTTCGAGCGGCGCCTGCGGGCGATCCTGGACTAAATTCCGGTCACGGCGTCCTACATTGACTCCGCGGATTCAAAAAATACAGAGGCGCGGCGTTCGTTAGCGTACCGACGCGGGTGGGGCGAACGCGCACCATGGGGGTATGACTCTCCTGGGGCGAAACGAACATGGACCTACCTGGCCTCTGCGGGTGCCGCTCGCCGACGACGACGCCAAGACACGCGAATTGACCGGCAAGATGCTGCAACGCCCCGGCGCCTGCACGTATGGGCCGCCGCGGCCGCGTAGGACTGCGCCTACCGCACATCGCGCCGCAGTCCGCTGGGCCTGGCCGTTGCACTGCGCCACATTCGCACTCCGCGCATGTGCGTTTCGGACCGTGTCACGCAATCCATGGCGCTGCATTTGTCTTCATCCACTCAAAGGACTCTCATGAACACTACCCACACCTTCAAAGCCACGCTCATCGTTGCCGCATTGCTTGCCTGGCCATTGGCCCAATCCGCACCGATGGCCAAGGGCGACTATGACGCCGGCAAGAGCCGCATCAGCGCCACCTACAAATCGGCCAAGACCGCGTGCGATGCGCAAAGCGGCAACGGGAAGGATGTTTGTGTCGAGGAAGCCAAGGCGCGCGAAAAGGTGGCGCGCGCCGAGCTGGAGTACGGCTACAGCGGCAAACCCGCCGACCAGACCAAGGTGCTCGTCGCCCAGGCCGAAGCCAACTATGCGGTGGCCAAGGAGAAGTGCGACGACATGGCCGGCAACGCCAAAGACGTTTGCGTGAAGGAAGCCAAGGCAGTCGAAGTCAAGGCCCTGGCTGACGCCAAGCTGGGCAAGCAGATCGGTGAAGCCCGCACCGACGCCAACACCGACAAGCGCGATGCCGACTACAAGGTGGCCTCGGAAAAGTGCGAATCCCTGGCGGGCGAAGCGAAGAGCGCCTGCGTCGCGGCGGCCAAGGCACGCTTCGGCAAGACTTGACGACCGCTGCACCGCGAAGGAGCTGACCATGACCTATACCGCAGTTCAACAGGAGCGGTCTGGCGCCACCCCACGCAGCGCCACCCGTGACGCCGCGGTCGCGAACGGCACGCACGAAGCGCCCGGCACGATGCGGCTGAACGCCGTGCGCGAGGCCGGACGCATCGTCGATTTTCAGTGGCAGGCCGCGAACGCGGCGGCGGCGCGGCTGATGCGCTGCAAACCGCACGAGCTGTGCGGCAAGTGCCTGCTCGACGTGATCGCCGGCCCGATGGACCATCCGGCGCTGATTGATCTCTACCGGCGCGTCCTGGAACACGGCAATGCGCAATCGTTCGCCCAGGTGCACCGGGTCGATGGATGGCATGACGTCGTCGTCCACCATGTCGTGCGCAGCGGCGACGGTGTCGCCGTCACGCTGACCAACCACAGCGCGCTTCGGCGTGAGCTGGCTGCGCGCACCGGCTTGCTGCCGCTGGAGAGGAAACCCCAATGACGCCGAAATCGATCTACCCCCACCAGTTGCCGCCGCTGCCGTATTCGCAAGATGCGCTGGTGCCCGTCATCTCGGCAGCCACGCTCGGCTTCCACTACGGCAAGCATCATCAGGGGTATGTCGATACCCTGAACAAGCTCATCGCCGGCACGACGTTCACCGCGATGCCGCTGGAACAAATCATCGCCGAGACCACCGGTCATGCCGACCAGGCGACGATCTACAACAACGCGGCGCAGGTTTGGAATCACACCTTCCTGTGGCACAGCCTGAGCGCAAAAGGCGGCGGCGCGCCGCCCGCGTCGATCAAGGCGCTCATCGACGCCAACTACGGCGGCGTTGAGGCCTGCAAGACGGCACTCGCGGCCGCGGCCGCGGCACGGTTCGGCAGCGGCTGGGTCTGGTTGGTGCTGGAAGGCGGCAAGCTCGGTGTCGTCGATACCGCCAACGCCAGCCTGCCGTCCGCTCGGCAGAAGCCGCTCCTCGCAATCGATGTGTGGGAACACGCCTACTACCTGGACTACCAGAACCGCCGCGCCGATCACGTCAAGGCGGTGCTCGACAAGCTGATCCACTGGGGCTTCGCCGAGGACAACCTCGGGTGAGGCACACATGGCAGCATCGACAGCGACTGTGATGCTGACAGTGATGCGACCCCGTTTCACCCCGTGGCGCGCACTGCTGTGCTCGGCGCTGTTGGCTGGGTTCGCGTGTTCCAACTCGTCGTCCGACGCGGGCGCCGCATCACCGGGCGCGGCGGTACAACTGAGCGGCTGCAACGGCATCATGCCGCTGGGCGACTCGATCACGCTGGGCGTGAACGGCGGTTATCGCAACGACTTGCATACGGGGCTGCAGCAGAACAACTGCGGCGTCAGCTACGTCGGTACGCTGTCTGACCCAAACACGCGTGTGGCGGGCAAACAGCATGAGGGGCATGTCGGGCTCACGATCGGCGACATCGCGGGCCGGGTCGACGCCTGGTTGGCGGCGACGCAACCCAACTTCATTCTGCTCATGATCGGAACCAACGACACGGCCTGGTTCACGAACGAAGACGGTGCGGAAATCGGCGCGCGCCACAGTGCGTTGATCGACAAACTCAGGGCCGCGCGCCCCGAGGCCTGGATCCTGGTGGCGTCAATTCCGCCCCAAGCCGCACGCCTGATTCACGGCAAAGGCGATGGCGCGCCCGAGAACAAATTGACCGATCGCGCGGCGCTCACCCAGCAGTTCAACGCCGCCGTTCGCCACAACGTGGAGGCTCGCGCCGCGGCGGGGCAGCGGGTTCGCTTTGTCGACGTGAACCAGGCGCTGACCACGGCGGACTTGTTCGACGGTATTCATCCGAGTGAGGCAGCGCACGCCAGGATCGCGCAGAAGTTTCTGGAAGGCATGCGCGGGACGCTCGCTGCCAAATAAATCGCAACGTTCGCCACCGCACAGAACTTTTGCGTGGGTCGTGACATCGTGAGGGCATCGGCTCAATCCGGGCCGTAAGGCGAAACGCGATGTCACTCTTCCGTACGGTTCTTGTCCTCGTCACCACGATGTGGGTCATCAGTTGCGGAGGCGGAGGCGGCGGCAGCACCCCGCCGCCACCGTTGCCGGCAGGCACGGTGGCGATGGCCTCGGCGAGCTATTCGGTGGCTCAGAGCGAGGGCTTGCTGACCGTCACGGTGAACCGCACCGAAGGCTCGCGCGACGGCAGCGTGGCCTATGCCACGAGCGACGGCACGGCGCTGGGGGGCATCGACTACACATCGCGCAGCGGTACGCTCAGTTGGGCGAATGGCGACGCCGCGCCGAAGACGATCTCGCTGCCGATCAACAACGCGGTGCCGAACACGACCAACAAGACTTTCACGCTGACCCTGTCCAACCCGACCAACGAGATGCTGCTGCGCACGCCGGTGGCGGCGACGATCAACATCACGTTCGCCGTCCCGACCGTGGCGCGCGCGGTGAGCGTTCAAGGCAATCGCCTGGTGGACGCGAGCGGCAACCTGCTGCAGTTGCGCGGTGTCAGCTTCAGCGGTTTCGAATCCGTCGCGGTCCAAGGCTGGAGCCCGCTCGATCCTTCGGGTGGGCAGGCGGGGCAGCCGAACGGTCCACGGTGGTCCGCCATGAAGGCGTGGCACGCGAACACGGTGCGCCTGACACTCAATGAAACGTCCTGGCTGGGGCTGACTTGTGTCGACTCCGACAGCGGCGTGGCGCGTTCGGGCGATCCCGGCGGCAACTACCGTTCTGGCGTCACGACGCAGGTCCAGCAAGCCACCGATGCCGGGCTGTACGTGCTCCTCGAATTGCACTGGGCGGCGCCGGGCAACACCTGCCCGATGGTGCAGACGCAGATGGCCAACATGGAACATTCGGTGGACTTCTGGAGGTCCGTTGCCACCACCTTCAAGGACAACTCGAACGTCTTGTTCTCCCTCTACAACGAGCCGTACTTCTTCGGTCTGAGTTCACCGAGCAACGAATGGACGGCGCTGATGAAGGGTGCGACGCTCGCCTACTATCCGGCGAGGAGCCAAACGAACAACCAGAAGAACATCAACGTCAACTGGCAGTCCGCCGGCATGCAGACGCTGCTCGACGCCGTGCGCGCCACCGGCGCAACCAACGTCGTGCTGATCGGGGGCGTGGAGTTCGGCAACAACATGAGCGGCTGGCTCGCGAACAGGCCGACCGACCCGTTGAACCAGGTCGCCGCCGCTTGGCACCCGTACCCGCCGATGCAGCGCCCCACCACGGTCGGCGTGTCGGCCGGCGGCTCGGGCTACGCGGTGGGCCAAAGCATCACGTTGGCCAAGCCGAACACGGTGTATTCGCCGGCCGTGTTGCGCGTCGCTGGCGTCGGCGCGGGCGGCGCGGTGACGGCCGTGACCTTCAGCCCCGACGGGCAGGGGCGTTACCTGCAGACGGCGTTGCCTTCGACGCCGGTGGCGCAGGGCTCGACGAGCGGTTCAGGCAGCGGCGCGACATTCACGCTGGGCGGCTGGGGCAACTTGTCCAGCACCTGGAGCATGCCGTCGAACTGGAACGTCGTGCAAGCGCTCTCGGTCAGCGTGCCCATCGTCATGTCGGAGATCGGCGAACACAACGCTGCCGGAACCTTGGGCGCGCCATTCATGCAGCAACTGCTGCCGTTCGCGGGTGCGAACAACTGGTCCGTGATCGGTTGTTGCTGGAACCCCTGGGCTGACCCGGACAACGTGCTGATCAAGGACGTCGACGGCACGCCCACCGATGGCTATGGCCGGGTCTTTTTCGACTGGATGACGGGCGTCGCCTGGCAGTAGGGCTGGGTTGCTTCGTGACTGACTGCGCAGCGCGGCAGGCGCTGCCCGCAGGGGCCAGCAGGGTGTCGCCTGCCGCGCCGCGCCACCGACCGCCCGCAAACCAGACGTTCGAATGTCTGCAACTCGCTAAACGCGAACAACCCGTTTCCGAGTTTCCACTGCGTCCCTCGCCGCTGGCCTCACGAACCCGCGAGCGTGCTGACGGCACCTGCCGGCGTGATGCGGCGCACGGTGTGGTTGGCGGTGTCGGTCACATAGACCTGGCCTGCGGCGTCGGTGGCCACGCCGATCGGGGCGTTGAAGCGCGCGGCGGCGCCGGTGGCGTCGGCGGTGCCGGTTTGGCCTGCCGTGCCGGCGAGCGTGCTCACTGCGCCTGCGGGCGTGATCTTGCGCACCGTGTGGTTGAAGGTGTCGCCCACGTAGAGGTTGCCTGCACGGTCGGTGGCCACACCGATCGGGTCGTAAAAGCGCGCGGCGGCTGCGCTGCCGTCGCCACTGCCACGCGTGCCGGCCAAACCGGCGAATGTGGTGACCATGCCTTCGGCGCTGATCTTGCGGATCGTGGAGGCGCCTTGATCGGCGACGTAGACATTACCTGAACTGTCGGTGGCCACGCCCGTCGGGCGGCTGAAGTGGGCTGCGGCGCCGGTGCCGTCGGCACTGCCGCCGCCGCCGCCATGCAAGCCCGGCGCCGTGCCGGCGAGTGTGCTCACCGTGCCTGCGGGTGTGATTCTGCGCACCGTGAAGTTACCGCTGTCGGCCACAAAAACGTTGCCCGCGGCATCGGTGGCAATGCCGATCGGAAAGTTGAAACGGGCCAGCGCTCCTGCGCCGTCAGTGCTGCCGCTCATGCCCGGCGAACCGGCGAAGGTGCTGACGGCGCCCAGCGGCGAGATCTTGCGGATCGTGTTGTTGCCCTGGTCGGCGACATACAGATTGCCAGCGCTGTCGGTGGCAACCCCTTGCGGGTACGAAAAGCTCGCGCTCGCCCCGCTGCCGCCAGCGCTGCTGTCAGCGCTACCCTTCACGCCCGCCACACCGGCGTAGGTGCTGACCACGCCCGCGCCCGTGATTTTGCGAATCGTGTGGTTCGAGGTGTCGGCCACATACACATTGCCTGCGCCGTCGGTGGCCACGCCGATGGGGCGATTGAAACGCGCGGCGGCGCCCAGGCCATCCGCATTGCCACTGCCGGCCAGCGCCACGACAGCTGCCGTGGGCGGTGGCGTCGCCGTGGCGCTCTCGGCGCCGGAGGGGTCGACCTGCGGCGCACCGTTGCTGCCGCCCCCGCCGCACCCCGCCAGACCCATGAATATCAGGATCGGCAGGGCACGCGGGGTGAATCGATGGCGCAGGGACATGGGGTTGCTCTCTCTGAGGTGAATCAAGATAAGGATCGACAAGGACGGGTTTGCTATGGCAGCAAACCGTAGACCGACACCGCGCCTTGCGTGCCGACGTAGACCTTGCCGCGGAACACGGTGGGTACCGCCGACTTCACGGCACGGCCCGGCGCGTCGCGCAGCGCGTTTTGCGCGCTGCTGTAGAGCTCGACCGACACGTCCGCGGCCGCGTGGGCGCGCAGCACCGCAGGCGCGCCCGAACCATTCGTTTCCAGCGTCCAGACGATGCCGTTGCCCGAGGCATTCGCCGAGACCACCGCCGTCGCGCCGGGCCAGGGGAAGGCGACTGCCGACTGCTTGGCCAGCGTCAGCCGGCCGTTGCTCAGGGTGTAGGCCTTGAGCCGGACGCGCACGGCGGCCAGGTAGACCGTGCCGTTGAAATACGCGGGCGTGCTGAAGATCGCGCACGCGCCGGCACCGCACACCCCGGCGGGGAACGACTGCACGATCTGGGTGTCGCTGCCGACTTGAAACTTGCCCATATTGTCGCGGTTCAGCAGGTACACGATGCCCTGCTTGCCCGCGCCCACCAGCAGGCGCGGTGGCCCGACCGCCTGGTCCGGCAGGAGCATCGCGCCGCCGGCACCCAGATCCGCATTCACCGCTTGCAAGGTGGACTGGTTGTACGGCGTGAAGTAGTCGGTCACCGTGAGGCCCGCGCCACTGAGCTTGAGGAACGAGTTGCCGTAGTTGCTGCCGCCCGAGGCGGCGTCGAAGCTGCCGTCGCCTGTCATCACGTAGACGTTGCCTTGCGCGTCGGCGGCCGCGCCGCCGCCGCTTTGCCAGATTCCGCCTTCCACGCCACGCGGTGTCGAGCTGAAAGCGCCGAGAGCCCGCAGAGTCTTTGCGTCATAGGTCAGCAGCCAACCGTGGTGATCGCCGGCATCGCAGTAAGAACCGAACGCCACATGTACGGCGTTGTTGCTCAGCAGCAGCCCGGCACGCTGGTTTTCGCGCAGCGAGGCGAACACCTGGCGCCCGGTGCCGTCGTCGGGCACGGAAGCCCCCGCCACCGAGGCCTGGATCAGCGTGCCCGCAGTGAACAGTGGCATACCGCTTCTGACGTCGAGCGCGTGAATGCGGTGCGCGTGCGTACCGTTTTCCTTGGTCATCGCCACCACGTAGAGCGTGCCGGTCAGCGGGTCGATCACGGGCGTGCTCGTGATGCCGATTTCCGGCACCACGTCGTTGCATTGGGTGTCGATGCTCGGCACCGCGGTGATGCCCCGGGCCGGGTCGATGAAGCTGCGCTGCCAGACCGGCGTGCCGGTGCGGTCGTCGGCGTCGAAGGCGTAAACACTGTTGTGTTGGGTGACGACGATCACGAGATTGCGCAACCGGCCGGCCACTGACACGTCCGCCACGTAAAGCGGTTGGGCGTAGACATAACCGTCCACCGCGAGCGAGGCGAGCTTGCCGAAACCCGTGGTGTTGACGTTGGCCGGCGTGAGCAGCGTCTCCTGCAGGTTCTGGCCGGAGCGGGCGTTGTCGTTGTGATAGGTCAGCATGCCGCGCAGGTGCGTCACGACCACGCTGGCACTCGCGCTGCGGCGCGGGTCGGCGACGCTCGTCGCGGTGATCGAACGACTCGCCAGGCTCGGCGGCGGCGTGTACAGGCCTTGCGCCGAGATCACGCCGATGTCGGCATTGCCACCGCGAACGCCATCGACAAACCACGTCACCGCCGGATTCGCGCTGTTGCTGACGCTGGCGGCAAAGCTCTGCGTCTGTAAAGTCGAGATCGACACCGCTGCGGGTGTCACGCTGACGGAGATGCCTGATGGTGGCGGTGGTGGTGGTGGTGGTGGTGCAGGTGGCGGTGGAGGTGGTGGGGGCGGGCTTGGAGGCGGCGGAGGTGGCGCAGGTGGTGGAGGCGGTGCTGGAGGTGGCGGAGGAGGTGGCGGCGGAGGCTGAGCAGGCGCAGGCGCAGGCGCAGGCGCAGGCGCAGGCGCTGCCGCGACCTTGTCATCCGCAGGTGGCGTACTCGGTGCTTCCTTGTCGCCCCCACCTGAGCAGCCGGCCAGTGTGGCGAGCAGCAGCCCGGTGACGGCCTGAAGCGCTCCGCCTGGCGCGCCCGCACGGCGTCGTTCCTCAGGACGGTGGCCAGAGAACTTTCGCGGCGCAGGCGCAGGTGTGGGGAATGGATGCATGGAGTCGAGTCTGGACCGCGCGTGCGCGTTTGTCGGTGCGATTGCGCACAGCCGGGGAGTCGCCGAGGCGCGGCGCTAAGCCGGTGGCTGCTGCGGCCCGAGCGGCAGCATCGACGCGAACGCTGACGCCGACAGAAACGCGGCCTGCCCTTCGCGGGCTTGCGCCACAAGTGCGCCGATGCGCTCCAGCTCCGCTGCGGCGGGGCCAGCGACGCTCGGCTGGCGCGCGCCTGCGGCGCGCCGTGCCGGGTTGAACCGCAGCGTCGCGGCTGCACCTGCGGTCGGCTTCAGGCGGCGCATCAGGTCGCCGCACCAGCGCCGCCAGTAGAGCAGGCTGCCGCGTCGATAGATCTGGACATCGCGGGTCTCGGTGATCTCCGCCAACCAGTGCGCCTTGTAGTAACCGAAGCCGGACAACAGGTTGAAGAATGAAGCGCCGCGCTCGATCGCTTCGCGCATGCCCATCAGCAGCATTGTCGAGCCGGGTGCAAAGCGCGCATAGCGATCGTCGTAGACGATGTGCAGCGCATACACGCCGTCCAGGAATATTCCGTTGATCAGCCCCGCGATCGGTACGTCGTCAAGCAGCAGCAGTTGGATCGACACGCGCATGGGTTGATCCGCGCCGAGCAGGCTGCGGAAGTAGTCCACACGCAACGGGTTGCGCGCGATGTGTGCCTGCGCCTGCGATTTCCAACTGCGCTGCTCGATGCCGAGGTACAGCTCGAACATTGCGGGCGTGGTGAGCGGATTGCACGACGCAAGCAACTCGACCCGGCCTTCGCCGAGCAGGCCTTGCAGTTGGCGCGCGAGGTTCCTGCGGAACTTCGTCGGCAGCGCCTGAAAGTAGTCGCGTAACGTCGCCCAGCGGATTTGCACCGTGCCGTTTTCCAGGCTCGTCCAGTCGCGCACAAGGTGCCCCGTGAGATCGACCGCGACCGGTGGTTGCCGCAGCGACGACGTTCCGTCCTGCTGCCGGAACTCAAGCAGGCTCCATTCGTGCTGGCGCGCCAGCAGGTGCGCGTAGAACGCGGTGCTGACTTCGCGCAGATCCTCGGCTCGCGCCACGACGTGTGGCCGGTCGGAGTCGCGCGTGACGAGGAAGCCGAGCACCGGCGTCGTCGCGATGCCCAGCACGCGCCGCGTCACGCGGCGCAGTGCCGCATAGCCGACGAGCTGTTGACCGCGAAATGCCGCGAGCAGCCACAGTTGCAGTCCCTGCCCACCCGGGTGCGACTCGTCGTGGCGATGGAAGTTTTCGAAGAATCCGAAGGTCGAGAACGGGTCGGGCCGCGCCGAGTCGCGATTCAACGCGTCGGCCGCGTCGCGCATGAAAGCCGATTGCGCAAAGGAGTCGAAGCAACGCACCGTGATCATGCCGGCACCTGCGCCGACACCCGCGGCCCCACCTGGGCCTGCCCACCCGGCATGGCCAGCGGCCGCACGCCTTCGGGGGCGTCGGCGTCGACGTAGAGCGTCGGCGTGTGGCGCTTCGGTGCCGTGCGGTCCAGGCCGGTGCGCCGCGCCAGCGCATGCAGCACCGTCTTGAGCAGCGCCACCGCGCCGTCGTCGCGTGTCGACAACCCGGCCAGGCCGAAGCGCAAGCGCAAGTAGCGGTTCGCCGCGTGTACGCGCGAGCGGCGCCGGCTGTGCGCCGTGAAGTGCTCCGTCGACAGCGACACATTCAGGCTGTCCAGGTTCGTGATGCGGTGCGGCGCGTTCTGCGCCCAGGCGATCCATTGCCCGGGCTCGAGGTCGGCGACGACCGCCGCGTCGTCGAACCTGTACTCGAAAGGCAGGTATTCGTGGCGCGCCCCGGCGACGATATCCTCGAGCGCGTCGCGTGCGACAAAGCGCGAGTCGTTCGCCGGGTAGACCCAGACGCGCTTGCGGCCGCGCAGGTGCCACAGCACCGAGGCCGGCCCGTCGAGGTGGTAGTACACCATCGCGCGCGGCGACGAGATGAGCAGCGTGCCCTGGCTGGCCTGGGCCCGAAAGCCCGGCACGGCCGCCGCCAGCTCCGCATATAGCGCGTCGATCAGCGCGCGGTAGCGTGCGTCGGCCTGTTCGACATGGGTCAGATTGAGCCACAGGCGCCCGCGGCGTACCGCGCGCAACAGCTCGGCGCCGTTCACGCCCGCGTGCAGCGCGGGGCGGTTCTGCTCGGGGTGCGTTGGGTCGTTGCCCATGTTCAGGGCGTGCATGTTGTGCCGCGGGAAGTGGTCGAGCAGATCGATCAACGCGGCGTCGTGGAAGAGGCTGCTTCGGTCCAGCAGGTGGCGCCCGAGCATCGGCTGGTTGCCGAACGCCGCCCACTGTGCCGTCGGCAGTGGCAGTAGCAGTTCCTTCGGAGTCATGGCAGTGCGGCGCGTCCGTCAGGCGGCGGGAATGAAGCACGGCTGCGGTCGGTGCCAGCCGAATTGCCAGCGTAGCCCTTCGCGCGGCTGCGGTCTGTGCCATGGCGAACGAACCCGAAAAAGAGCCCATTCACTTTCCATCATAGGGTTCAAGCCACCGGCTTTCAGCCGGTCAGCTTTAGCTTCAAGATGCGGCACCGGAGGTGCCGCGCATGGACTACAGATACGGAAGTCATACGGTTTTTCAGATTGAGTACCACTTCGTGTGGGTG